>NZ_JACSJT010000001.1:0-345501 GCF_018617255.1 Exiguobacterium sp. s43 | reverse complement strand
GCGAACAACAGCGACGCGATGGCGACCGTCGTCTTCATCATCCCGATGAACGCCGGGAAGATGTCTTCATATCGTTTCTCATAAAAACAATCCGCCAAGTACCTCGTGACGACGAGCTGCTGCACGCCGAGAACGACTTGCGAAAAAATAAAACTGTAAGAGACGATCAAATTGAACGTCGTGCGTTCTTCGAGTGTGGCGATAGATAGATAGCTCGTCAGCCACTGCATGAGGGCAATCGTGACGATGACGATCAGCCATGGTCCTGATGTGACGAGCCCGGCAAATGCATATGCTTTGATTCGTGAAGAGAAGTAGTCTTCTTGAAACAACTGTTGTAACTTAAACCCAATGCCCGCCATATACCGCTCTCCTCTCTTCATATAAGTGTAGATATGCATCGATAAACTGATCGGTGCGATAGTACGTCTCGACTCGCTGTTGCCCGTTTCGTCCGAGTCGGCGCGCATCTTCACGATTTTGATGGAACCAGACGCAACGCTCTGCGATTCGCCGTGGATTGACCGGCGGAACGACAAATCCAGCCGGACCGAACGGTTCATCCGGTCGCCCGTTCACGAGTTCCGCACAGGCCCCGACGTCCGTCACAATCCACGGGACACCAGCGGCCATACCTTCTAGTACAGCAAGCGGTTGTCCCTCGGAGATACTCGTCAACAAACACACATCGAATTCGGGAAGGTGTTGTCGAATATCGACTTTTCCGACCATCAAGACGGACTGTTCGAGCTCGAGTTGCCGAATGAGCATCTCGCACTCCGTCGCATACTCCTTATCCTCATCAAGTGGTCCCATAATGGTCAGTTCGAACGGGACGAGCATGTCTTGTAACAGTTTCGCCGCATAAATCATGGTTTTAATATCTTTGATCGGAACGACGCGAACGATGGCACCGATTCGTAGTTTGTCCACTCCCGGCACACGCCCGAGAGCAGACAAGCCCGTCACGTCAATCCCGTTCGGAATGATACTTAATTTCTCAACAGGTGCCCCGAGCTGACGTTGCAACTCGCCGTTTCGTTCAAAGAGTGTGATGACGTCATCTGCCTTTCGGTACGCTTCCCGGGAAATGTGGTGGAAGAACTGAATCCAATGGGAGCGAAACTCAGCCGGAATCCAAGATGCCTGCAACAGTTCTTCTTCCCGTTCACGCGAATAGATGCCGTGTTCAGTCAAAAGAAACGGAATGTTTTGTCGTTCTTTCATCGCACTCGCAATCAGGCCCGCATATCCGGTCGAGGCCGCGTGCACGAGGTCGACCTGAGGTAATCCGGCTTGGAGTAAATCAAGGACAGGCGCATACATACTGCGCCACATCCAAAAGTAATCGATGAATGAACCGGCCTGCCCTTCTTCTTGATAGCTCTCCGTGACGAGCTGATAGAAGAGACGATTCGAGAAGAATTGTTCTGGTGTCCCGATTTGATTTTCAAGAATCGGATAGATGGACGAATCGACTTGACCGAATGTCATCCACGTCTTGATTCGCTCCCGTTCCGCTTCCGATAACGTTTCCGGTCGACGTTTCCGTGTCGCTCGTTGAGTGAGGGCGAGCGTGGTGACGCCTGTGACATTCTTCGGTAACGTATAGCGATAATCTGCCTCTGTCTTCGGATTCGGCATGATTGAGATAATCTCAAACTCATGCATCGGCATCTGTTCCATCAGCATGTGAACCCAGCTCGATACGCCACCGCTCACATATGGATAACTCCCTTCGACAACAATTCCTATTTTCATGGGCGACCCTCCAATATCGGGAGACGAACAGACGTGTCTCTCAATTCAACTTGATACAATGTACCATTCTCATCAAATGGCTTGACTTCACCATAATCGAACCTCCCTGTATCGAGACGTTTCCCAGGTTGCACACGAACGAGTAACGTCGACGAGACAGGCAGTTGTTGGGCATTGATATCGATAGCATCATTCGTGTAAGCCACATCGATTTGCGCATCTTGATAAAGCTTGTATTTCCGATACGCATCATACTGACTCAAGCCCTCGAGATGTGGATATTTGGAGTAGAGTGTCTGGAACAGACCTCCAAACGATTCTTTCATCATCTCCCACCCTCTCCCTTTCGAGCGATAGTCATCTAACACATCATCCGGGTGAATGAAGTGGGAAACGAGTCCGAAGTTGGCGACGGCATCAATGACGACAAATAGATCATCCGGTGTCTCGTTGTATCCGCTCGATACGCGAGGAAAATCATACAAGTTCGGATAGACCGGGTCGGGTCCGAACTCTTGAATGTAACTTCCTTTTGTCGCATCTCCGCTGTAGAGTCCTGCGACAATCAGCCCTTTCGGAAACTTCTCGTTCAACACTTCAAGTCCGGATTGACCGATGATGTTCGATGGTGGCACATAGCTGCGGATCCGCTCATTCGGCAAGTAATAGTCAAACGCCTCAACGACACGGTCAATGGCGGAACGCATATCTTCCTGACTGTCCCATTTTGTATATCCAAGCTCCGGGTCCATCACTTCATCTCCCATGACGAGTGGCTGGTGGTTGAACCCGTGTAGCCCGACTTCCCCATTCGTTTGGAGTAAACCGCGACCATATTCGAGCATCGGTGCCCGAATTTTTTCGATGAGCTGTTCTGTCGTCTCTTCATTCGTCGCTTTATAACTGCCGATCAGGAAACCAGAATAAGTGACGTCGTAGTCAGCACCGATTTGCTTCATGTCTTTCCACCAAATCTCTGAGAAGAACTCTTTGATGGACAAATCATATTCTTTCGTGATGACCGGATTCGAATAATTTGGTACCGGTGCCGGGAAGTCGTCAAGGTGAACGACCTTGATGCCAGCTTGTGGCATGACGAACGCTGGGAACAGCATCGAAAGCGTCTGCACCATCAAGCCGCGTGAGTTCTTATCCGTCAACGACGTCGTATTCCAAAACATCACTTCGCCCTTCCCATAAGGAGACTGCCATAATATTGGTTCGTTTTTGGCAGAAATGAGGACGTCCGCCTCTTCTTTCAGTTTGACGTCAGCAATGCTGTGGACGAATAACCCTGAGTCTTGAGGCAAGTCGACATACCCAGGGAAAATTTCTTGTTCGAAAATCAACCCGTTGACTCCATCTTTAAAGTCCCCAAAATCGTTTACGCCGACCAGGTCTGCCCAGTCTTGATCGATGAATCGTCCGGCAACGTAGAGCCGTCCACCTTTTTCAACGAAGGACCGAATTGCCTCGTACGGCCATGATTTCGTATTTTCCCCGCTGACGACGAGAACGTGTCGTGGAGAAGGCTCAATCGATGCGATGGCCTCTGCTTCGATCGAGGTATAAGACAACTTTGCATAGTCGAGCGCATATTTAAAGTTATTCAAAACAGCTGTCGACAAATCGTCGTCATTCTGATGAATGTAGATTTGAACCGGATCCCCCTCCACCGCTCTCACCTCACCCGCGAGTGTCGTAAAGGATTTCGGCTCATGTGCTTCTTTTGGGATGAGCCGATGACCATAGTCAAGCCGTAAAAACTGGACAACGACAATCATCGCGATGAGTAAAGAGAACAAAGACGCGATATACGTCGTAATCGATTTATTCATATATGGGCACCTTCTAACTGTTGAATGACAAAGCGATAGTCCTCTGGAATGTCTTGCAAACCGAGATGTTGATGCAGGCGGTCGAGGGTCGGACGTAGGGACGTCCAATCGCCGTTCGTCATGTGGTGTTCAATCAACATGACATATCCATCGGGTACATTTGGATGATAAAGGGTGAGCGCCTCAGCCAATCGTTCTCCCGTTTCCAAGTCACCCGAGCGGAACGAGAGGCGGGCTTTCGTGCGTAAGTACGTTTCGTCTGTTTCGTCGTACTCACTCAATTGATCGAGGTGAAATAATATCCGTTGCTGGATGCGCATTTGCATATCATGATCCAAGAGACCGCTATCTAAGAACGAAATTCCGGTTTCAATCACCGGATAAATCGTCTCCGGTCGCTCCGGATTCACTTGTGCGATTCGCTGTTTTAACATCAAATCGTATCGGTCGAACAGTGTGTTTCGGACGGTCGCTGCATAGTGGACCGTTTCCGTATCCTCGTGTTCGAGACCTAAGTGTAAATATTCTTCTGTATTCATGAGCGGTGTCGACATGAGTTGTGTGATCGATTGTTTCCGCTTGTTCCCGTCCATCTGTAAGGCTTCCGTCAATGGGACGAGATCTAAATCTTCTTTCGCCTGTTGCTGCAAGCGTTCTAAGTTGACCGTCTCAAAGTTGATGTACTCATCGTAGTCGAGAAGCGTCTTCGGTGAGGCGAAGCGTCGGGCAATCACATATCCAATCAAACCAAACAGTTCTCCGACAATCGGGATGACGGCACTGACGAGAAATATCGAGAGCCAGACTCCCTTTTCCGTCGCATCGACTTTCGGTCGTACAATCAGTCGATACAAGACGAAAAGGACCGTCGCATGCAGAAGGAAGAAAAGAAGAATCATCCAACCGGTCATAGGCGTTTCCCACCTTTCACATAGAAGACATGCTCAATCCGTTCCTTGAATCGTTCGGCTGATTCAACCGGTGTACCTGGGAGGAGAAAATGAAGGATGCGATCGTCTTCGTCATATCCGATAACGTCAATTTCACGCATCGACTGTCTCAAAATCAATTCCATTTCAATCAATGACAAGTCCACACCCTCTACAGGCAATGTGACCGTACTATACGGTTGACCATATTGCTCATGACGAAGTACTTGTTGGGCCACTTTTTGTTCGAATGCTTCCATACGGAACATGTGCGTCCCGTCGACGAGTTGGTCGCTGACGAGCATCCATTCGAGGGCATCGGCCTTTTCAATGCGCGTTCCCGTCCAATCCAAGACGAGTTTCATCATGTTCATCTCATGACTACGTAAGCGTAAGATATCGATTTCATGGACGACCAAGACTTCCTTCACCGTTCCTTCATAACAAATCGGTGCAACGAGAAGCGGTCCATCTAGCTCATCTGCTAAACGAAGCGTCGGCTTTTTCGATTGGAACATCCGTGCGAAAATTCCCTCCTCCGAATCGATGAAAAGCGTCTGGGGCAAACGTTCTACCTCTCCGGAACGGACATGAAGACGGAGTGTGCGCTGCGATGCATCCACATGATATAAAGCGAGTTGACGAGCACGGAAGACACGCGTGAACGTTCCAATTAAATGATCACGTACTAAAGCGGTCGCATCCTGATCAAGTTGTAGTCCAATCTCATAAATTTTTGAGAGCGTATAAGTCGAGTCGAGCACCCGCTTCCGCATCTCCCCTTGCGACTCTTGTAGTTGTTGTATCGTCTGTTTCAGTTGTTCGTTCTCATCAATCACTTCTTCTTGACGAATGTGGAGCGACTGGTAACGCTCCCGATAAGAAGTACTGAAGACACCCGCACTAAGCGCGACGAAGAAGTGTAGCAAAATCCAAGCCAGTTCATTCGTATCGTAAAGGAATAAGAGCAAGTCTGAGCCTTCCATCAAGAGGAATGAGAAATGGTAGAGACTCGTCAACGCGAAACTGACGAAGGCACCGAGCAAACCATATCGTAAAGAAAACAGGAGGATATAAAAAATTAACGGGTCAATCGCCCAATCTGACAAAGAAAGACTAAATGTATAGTCCAAAATGCCGATAAGTAAAATAGTCACAATCATTTCAATCCATTTGATGGATGTGCGGTGTTGGGTATAAATCATAGTGTCACTCATTCCTTTACGTGGTATTTTAGTAGTAGGACTTTCAATGGATTGTCGACAAAAATTTCATATCGAGACGGGCAAACTTACTGAAAAGTAAGGGCGCAAAGACATGGGTCGTCGATCTTTTTAGATACCGATCGCCAGTCTGCAATAGCCGCAGCCGCTCTCTGATAACTATCAGGAGGGTTTTTTTATGGGTATTTTCTCAGCCAAACGAATCGTGACCATCTGTTGTGCATTTCTCGTTGGATTGGCGTTTTTGACGCCGCAACAAGCGGTCGCTAAAGCGAGCAATCCGCTCGCAAACGTCGAATCGTACAAAATTTATTACGATATGCCGACAAAGACCAAAATTAAAAAGATGCAACAGTATGACCTTGTCATCATCGAGCCTGTTTATTATACTGCAGCGCAAATCAAAGAGTTACAGAAATATGGGACAAAAGTGTACGGCTACATCAACACGATGGAAGCTGACAATTGGAACGTCGATTTCATCAGTCAGATGAACGAGTCGGACTTCTTCCACCGCAACAGACAACGTGTTCATTATGCGGAATGGGATTCTTATTTAGTCGATATGACGTCAACCCACTATCGTGAGTTGTTGACGCGTGAAGTGGAGAAACAAATCGTCGCCAAAGGATTGGATGGTGCGTTCTTAGATACCGTCGGCAACATCGATAATGAGCACTCGGAACAACCGACCATTTTAAAAGCGCAACGTGACGGGATGAGTCAGTTCATGAAGACGATCAAATCCAATCACCCTTCCCTTTCTCTCATTCAAAACTGGGGATTTGCGACATTGAAGACGTATACGTATCCATATGTGGATGGCGTGATGTGGGAAAGCTTCAACTACACGACCGTAGCAAAAGATCAATGGTCAAAAGACCGCATCCAAGAGTTGCGTGACCTTGATACACGTTACGGGATCAAAGCGTTGACCGTGTCTTCGAAACAACGTCCAAAGAGCGCGGCGTATGCTGAAAAAAATGGCTTCATCCATTTCCATTCAAACGCTTCGTTAGATTATAATAAATTCTGACTTTCATTTACATGATTGTACAAGTATCTGGTAGTTTCTACAATGGAAATGCTAAAAAAACATCCCACGTGTATGCCTTCTTTATCGGCAGATTCGTGGGATGTTTTGATAGATTCACTTCATTCTAGTGAGATAAATCATAGCCTGTCCGAACACGGCCATCCGGTTCTTGATACACCACATGATCTAATGACAGTTCCGTCGGCGATTGAACGCCTGCCGCAGCCGTCATATTGTACAGCCCTTCCCGGAGCGAGATGATGTAGTTCGTCACCCGAAAACTTTTCTCATCGACAACGAGGGCACGCTGCAGTTTCGGGTCAGTCGTCGCGACACCGACCGGACAGCGATTCGTATGGCAAACCTGTGCCTGGATGCACCCGACATTGAACATAAGTCCGCGAGCGATATTGACGAGGTCTGCGCCGAGCGCGAGTGCGACGGCTATCTTATCCGCCGTGATGAGTTTCCCAGAGGCGAACAGTTTGACTCGGTCTCGCAAACCGTGCTCGATGAGAAGGTGATGCACGTAAGGGAGCGCCGCCTTCAGCGGTAAACCGACTGTATCCGCAAGCTCTTGATACGTCGCACCCGTACCCCCTTCACTCCCGTCGATGGTGATGAAGTCAGGTACAATTTGAGATCTCGCCATCTCTCGGACGAGCGAGTCGATGTCTTGCAACTTCCCAACTACAAGTTTGATGCCGACCGGCTTCCCACCGATTTCACGTAACCTCTCAACAAATGCCAACAATTCCACATGGGTGTGAAATTCAGAGAAGCGGTTCGGGCTGTCAATGGTTTCCCCGACTCGTACATGACGGATTCGGGCAATCTCCTCGGTCACTTTCGATCCGTCGATATGTCCACCACGTGTCTTCGCGCCTTGGGCAAGTTTCAGTTCGAACGCTTTCACTTGCGGAAGATCACTCTTTTGTTTGAACGCCTCGACTGAAAACCTACCGTCTTCATCCCTTACACCGAAGAGCGCCGGTCCAATCTGACAGATGATATCGACGTTCCCTTTTAAATGATAATCGGACAATCCGCCCTCCCCCGTGTTCATCCACGTACCACCCGCACGACCGAGCCCAATCGAGAGGGCTGTGATGGCCCTGTCTCCAAGCGATCCGAAACTCATGGCCGACTGACCGACGAGACCTCGGACATAAAACGGCTCCCGACACGTCTCTTTCCCGATGATGATGATATCTTCTTCTGTTAATAAGTATGACGAGATGTCACGTTCGACGAGATGCTCTTTTCGGGTGAACAGATTGTCTTCATCGAGTTCATACACCCACGTCGATACCTTGGTTGAATTGTCGACGCGTAGCTCGTTCCGGTTCGTCGGGTAGAGGGCATTCTGAAGATAAAATCCGCCTGCCTCAAAGTCTCGTTCCGACCCGAATCCGATGATGCGCGACTTATACTTTCCTGCGATGACGGCCGACTCGTATTCATTCCGTGAGAACGGCTTCGCCTCATTATCGTTCAAGAACAAGTATTGCCGAAGTTCAGGTCCCATTTTCTCAAATATATAACGCAACTTTCCGAGAATCGGGAAATTACGAAGGACGGAATGTTCGCGCTGGTTTCGGTCACGCCGCCACAGATAAAAAATCAAGAGCGGTGGCGTAATCATAATGAGCAACATGAGAATCAGTACAATGGTTAACATCGATGTAGTGAGTGACACGCATTTACCTCCTCTATAGCTCGACAAAAAACACCCTGTTTCCAACAAAACAGGGTGTCATCAGTCGCTCGGGATTGTAATCTCATCAAATTGCTCATTTCTACATAACGTAATGCCTTGCATCGCCAGTTTATAGTCCTCTTCCGGCAAGGCGATCAACTCGGTCGGAAGCACCCATTCTTTCGAGTTATATAAATGGATAACCAATTTGACGAGGACGAGCGTCTCTTTCGTGAATGTGTTCTCGTCGATAATTTGAGCTGTTCGAATCACACCTGTTTGTAGGTCAATATAAGGAAGCAACATGTCACGGACGCAATCATTCCCGGCGATGACGTACAGGGCGGCGAAATATTTTCGGTCGACGCTGCCCGGGTCTTCTAAGTGTCTCGCAAGTTGCTTAAACGTCTCATAATGCTTCGGTGAAAAAAATTCAATGTTGTGCATGGCGTTTTCCTCTCATCTCTAGGGCTTCCGTCTATCTTTAGTAATTCCACGATTCTCCAGGAACTAACCCTTTTCTACTCAAACAAAACCTGGACCTTTTGAGAGGTCCAGGTCAGCGTTTCGGTTATACAAGGTCGCGTGACGGCTCCGCTTCAGCGTCGTTCGATTTGCTCTTCGCTTCGAATTCCTCACGTGTCATGACGTCCTCGACGTGCATATTCACCTCGACAACTTCAAGACCAGTCATATCGTTCATCGCCTTCTTGATTTTTGTGACGGTCTCATTGAAGACGGACGGGATGTTTTTTCCGTATTCGACGATGACACGCAAATCGAGCGCGACTTGCTTCTCTCCGACTTCAGCGCCGATTCCTTTCGTGATGTCCTCTGCGCTGCGGAAGCGATCTGTCAATCCGCTCATAAAGCCACCGCTCATCGACAAGATTCCTTGGACTTCACTCGTCGCGAGACCTGCGATTTTTTTGATGACTTGTTCCTCGAACGTCAATTTGTTTTGTCGTGCCTGTTGTTCGTTCGTTTCATTTGTCGTTACATTCACATTTTCGTTTGCCATAATTCATGCTCTCCTTTTTTGTTCACTAGTTTGTGTTACCGATTGATCACGAGGGTCAATCCCGTATGAAGAATGTGATCCATTCCTCGACACGCAGTGCACCGTCACGCCATTTCCCGATCAGGAAACCGATCAATGTGAGCGTCACAATGAGAAGTGTCGGCCCAAATCCGAGCGTCAGGAACAGTACCGCGATGATGAGACCGATCAATGCCCCGACGAGTCGAAAGCGATAAGGTTTTAGTTGTGTTTTTGTATCCATCACAGCACCTCCTTATATGACGCGCTCAGACGTCTTGAACTTCGTATCGTGAATATTCAATGTCACATCTGCTACCGGCACTTCCATCAACGATTCAATCCGCTCTTTCACATGCGTCTGAATGTCTTTACCGAGAGTCGGTAACCCTTCGCGATTGAACACGGCGCAGTCGATAAAGACGCGGACGCGTTCTCGCTTTGAGTCGATGTCGACGTTTACGTTCGGTGTACGCAGTCCTTGAAATTGTTTCAATGACTCGTATACCGTTTTTTCAATCGTCTCTTTTGAGACAGTGATTCGACCTTCACCGGTCTGAATCGTATAACGCTTTGGTTTCGGCCTTGCGACCAGTCCCGTCATCAGCATGATGAGGAAGATCACAGCCAGGAATATCCCAATCGTTAAAATCGTATAGATATACCAGTCTTGTGTTTGCCATTGATCTGTATATTGGGTGAGTTGTGGGACATCGTAGACGCCAAGCAATAGAATACCTACACTTAGCAACCCGACGATGCCCGTTAAGACCAAGAGGGCTCGATTTAATCCATTCATCTCAACAATCTCCTTTTTCATTCACATCATTCATGTTGCGAACCCTTGATTCAGAATCGCAATACCAATCGGTAGTCGTAGTGATTCCCGCTCATCTGAACTTGAAACATCTTAACCTGTAAAAAATTTGACCATGCAAAAAAATGACCAAATTACAACCGATTTGAGCGATCAATTGACAGAGCGCGTGGAAACGATCAAGCAATCCGTCGACGAGGAAGCGATTGCGGACGCAGTCGCACAAAATACAGAGTTATTGGAAACCGAAGCGGCTTCGAAAGCTTCGATTTGGAGCTTTGTCGCGCTCATCTTGACATCAATCGCTGGAATTGCCGGATCAAGTGCCGCCCGCCGTGGTGAGACCGTCAATCGTTAATAAATAAAAAAATCTCCCTTCTCTAAGAGAGGGGAGATTTTTGAAGTTATACACGTCGATTGGCAATCGCCTCGCGCATCTGTTGAAGCGATGCCCGGGCCGCGTCCCCTCGCCGAATCATGACGGCTGTAAACAAGGCGTCAATCAGACTGAGTTCCGCAATGCGGGAAGCGAGTGCCTCTGAGCGAAATGCCGTTTCTTGAGACACCGTAAACAGAGACACGTCCGCAATCTTCGAAAGAGGTGACTTCGCATAGTTCGTGATGGCGATTGTCGGGACACCTTTCTCTTTTAACAGTTTCGCGATATCGAGCGTCTCTTTCGAAGCACCGGAATGCGAGATGACGACGGCGACGTCTTCTGCCGTCAGCTGTGAGGCTGACATGAGCTGCATATGTGACTCGAGCATCGCGCTCACCTGTAGACCGCTCCGCACAAACTTATGGTACGCATCGAGTGCGACGACGGCCGACCCGCCGCTCCCGAAAAATTCGATGCGGCGCGCCCCAAGAAACAACTCCACCGTTTTCTCAAGAGAGGCACCATCTAAAATCTGACGGGTCGATTCAATCGTCTTCCCGTTCGTCGAAAAAATTTTCTCTGCGATTTCGAGTGCCGTATCCGTCTCGGTAATATCTTCATGAATATCTTGAAGCGGCGCGACGACATCTGAAGCGAGTGCAATTTTTAACGCCTGATAGCCTTTAAATCCGACACGCTGACAAAAACGGAATACAGTGGATTCCGCGACATCGAGGTCATCTGCCACCTGATTGATGGTATGATGAATGATTTGTTCTGGCTGCTTTAAAATGTAGTCGGCAATGCGTTGTTCTTTTTTACTCAGTGTCGAATAGGCACCACGGATGCGGGCCGTCCCGTTCATCGTTTCCATCAAGAATCACCCTTTCTCTTCTTCATCTAACGATACCGTTTCGAAAAAAATTCCGCAATGTGTGATTCATGCAAATGATTGACCCACCTTACAAAAGTAGGCAAGAAGCGTGATTCCCGAGTGTGCTACTCTAATAAAGCACTTTTTAACTGCTTCACTCTTTGTACCATTTGAAATCGAAAGGACTGTTTCTCATCGAACATCACCTGAGTAGCTCATATAACTTACCACTCGTCATTCTTTCCATCGCTGTCGCCATCTTCGCTGCCGGTGTCGCTATCGATATTAGCAGTCGTTTGAAATATGCGAAACACGCCTCGCGACTCAGGTGGGTCGTAGCTGGCGCCTTCAGCCTCGGTCTCGGCATTTGGGCCATGCACTTCATCGGCATGCTGGCGTTTCACTTGCACGATGATGTGACGTACCATCTCGGCATCGTACTATTATCCATCGTGCCGGCCGTCGTCGCTTCCGGACTTGCCTTTTGGATCATCAGTCACCCTGAGACAAGACCAATTCAACTCGTCTTTGGTGCCTTCTTGATTAGTGTCGGAGTTGTTTCGATGCACTATATCGGGATGGAAGCGATGCAGATGAATGCGATTCTTACCTATGACCCGGTCATGTGGGTCGCTTCTGCCATCGTCGCCTTCGTCGCATCGCTCGTCGGCCTGTATATCCTTTTCTATATCCCAAACGTCTCCCGATTCCATTGGCGTCGCCTTGCCAGTTCTGTATTAATCGGGGTCGCCGTTTCCGGCATGCATTACGTCGGGATGGGCGCGGCTCGTTTCACAGAGATGAGCGAGGGAACGCAACCGGTCAGTGGATACTCGGTCGATAGTACGCTCCTCGCCTACGTCATCGCAGCGAGCGTCATGACACTTTTCATTTTGATGTACATATCGCTCCGGACGGCTTCGCAACTGGAGGCACAGTCGGAAGAACTCGAGTTGAAATTCGAATCCATCATCGAATCCGCCTCGGATGCCATCATCGTCGCTGACCACACTCGTGTCATTCTACAGTGGAACCAAGGAGCGACCGACTTGTTCGGTTACACGACTGACGAGATGGTCGGACAATCGATTGTCGCCATTATTCCAGAACGTTTCCGCGAGGCGCATGAACGTGGAATGCGTCGCTACGAAGCAACGGGTGAAAAACGCGTCATCGGTCAAACGGTGGAACTCATCGGAGTAAGAAAGGACGGCGTCGAGGTACCGATTGAAATGTCTCTCGGCACGTGGAAGACAGAGAAAGGAATCTTCTTCAGTAGTATCATCCGTGACATCAGCGAACGGAAACGGATTGAGGCGCAAATCAATGATCTCGTGTATTTGGACCCACTCACGGGACTCCCGAACCGCCGCCTGTTCAGCGACCGACTCGATGCTCTTCTCGGTCAATCCCAGCAAGAGCCGTTCGCGCTATACTATATCGACTTGGACAATTTCAAAGTCATCAACGACCGCTTCGGCCATTCGATTGGCGACCAGTTCTTGAAACAAGTAACCATTCGGATCGAGTCGACCATTCAAAAGACGGACACGCTCGCCCGACTCGGTGGGGATGAGTTCATCATCTTATCGCCTGATACGAAAAGTAACTTGGCAGCCCATCACGCACAGGAACTCATCAACGTCCTCCATCCTCCGTTTGAACTCGAGAATGAAGAAGTGTTCACGGGTGCCTCGATTGGAATCAGTCTCCATCCGTCCGATGGCGATACGGCCGAGGAATTGATTAAGAATGCCGATATCGCCATGTACCGGGCGAAGGCGGACGGCAAAAACGGCTATCAATTCTTCACGAACGAATTGAACGAATCAGTGTCCCGCCGCTCGAACTTATCAATGGCGCTCCGTAAAGGCATCGGTCGTGGCGAGTTCTCTGTACATTATCAACCGCAAATTCAGTTGGAGACGGAAACCATCATCGGTATGGAAGCGCTCGTCCGTTGGCAACACCCAGAACTCGGGATGATTTCACCTGGTGAGTTTATTCCGATTGCTGAGGAAACAGGGAGCATCCATCGTCTCGGGGAGTTTGTTTTAAATGAGGCGTGTCGTCAAAACAAGGCGTGGCAAGATGCGGGGATTCCCCCGTTCCGAGTCGCCGTCAACATCTCGGCCGTTCAGTTTGCACAAAAAGATTTACCAGAGGTCGTCAGTCGGGCACTCGCCGCATCCGGTCTTGCGGCACAATATTTAGAGCTCGAGTTGACCGAGAGTGTCATCCAAAGTGCAGATCGCGCCATCGAAACGATGCATGAACTCGTCGCCCTCGGTGTCCATCTTTCCATCGACGATTTCGGAACCGGGTATTCCTCCCTCAGTTATTTGAAGCTGTTCCCAATCGATACGCTCAAGATCGACCAGCACTTCACGAAAAATATCGAGAGCGACGAGAAAGATGCAGCTCTTGTCAAAACAATCATCCGGATGGCGCACGAACTCGATTTGAACGTCATCGCGGAAGGGGTCGAAACAGAGAACCAAGTCGCTTTCCTGAAAGCCGAATCATGTAATCAGGCACAAGGATATTTCTACAATCGTCCTTTGCCAGCCGAAGAGATTGAAGTCTTCTTCCAACAATATAAGAAAGCATCATCGAGTTAATCCGTTCGACCTCCCGTTGTGGAGGTCGATTTTTTATTCGGAAAAGAAAAAAATTCCGTAACCCTACTTGTAAATCGAATTTATTTTGATATGATGAATACAGAGACGGAAAAAAATTCTTTTTCAGGGGTGACAATATGGAAATTGGTTTGATTGGTTTAGGGAAAATGGGTTACAACTTGGCACTCAACTTGAGCGACCACGGACACACAGTCATCGGGACGGACGTCGGGGACGTCACATCGGACACCTTTACGATTGTGCCGACACTCGAGGATGTCGTGAACAAGTTGTCGACACCACGTATCATCTGGGCGATGGTCCCGGCCGGAGACGTCACGGAAGCGGTGCTCGCCGAATTGTATGAGCGACTCGAGCCAGGCGACATCGTCATCGACGGCGGGAACTCGAACTACAAACTCTCAGTCGCACGCGCCGAACAGTTCGCCGAGAAAGAGATCAAATTCTTCGATTGCGGGACGAGCGGAGGCACGGACGGGGCCCGAAACGGTGCCTGTACGATGGTCGGGGGTGACGCGGAGGCGTGGCCAACGATTGAACCAATCTTCAAAGATCTATCTGTCGAGAATGGCTACTTGTACACGGGTCCTGCCGGCAGCGGTCACTTCTTGAAGATGATCCATAACGGCATCGAGTACGGGATGATGCAGGCGATTGCGGAAGGATTCGATATTCTCGAAAAGAGCCCGTTCGATTACGACTACGAACAAGTCGCACGCGTCTGGAACCACGGCTCGGTCGTCCGTTCTTGGCTCATGGAGCTCACAGAGAACGCCTTCAAGAAAGATGCGAAGCTCGAAGAAATTCGTGGGGTCATGCATTCATCCGGTGAAGGCAAATGGACGATTGAAACGGCGCTCGACCTGCAAGCCGCGGCACCGGTCATCGCCCTTTCGCTCATGATGCGCTATCGCTCTCTCGAAGACGATACGTTCTCAGGTAAAGTCGTCGCTGCACTCCGCAACGAGTTCGGTGGTCACGCGGTCGTCAAGAAGTAACATCTGTGGAAAAGGTCACGGGGATATGGCCTTTTCCTTTGTCAAAAACTGTAAACGGTTACATATTCGGAATTTAGGGGGAATATTCAATGTCTGGCTCAACACTTATTTTGATCGCCTTAGCCGGGATCTTCTTGCTCTTATTTTTAGTCATTCGAACAAAGCTTCACGCATTCGTTTCGTTATTACTTGTCAGTTTAATCGTCGGGGTCGCAGCCGGCATGCCACTCGGGGATGTCATTGCCTCCATCCAAAACGGGATGGGCGGAACGCTCGGCTTCGTCGCCGTCGTCGTCGGTCTTGGCGCGATGTTCGGGAAGATGCTTGAAGTATCGGGTGGCGCGGAACGTCTTGCCCAAACACTCGTCAGCAAGTTCGGTGAAGACAAGGCACAATGGGCGCTCGGGATTACCGGATTCATCGTCGCCGTCCCGGTCTTCTTCGATGTCGGTTTTATCATTCTCGTTCCAATCGTATACGGTCTCGCCAAAAAGACGGGACGCTCGCTTCTCTACTACGGTATACCACTCCTTGCGGGTCTCGCGGTCACACACAGCTTCATCCCACCGACACCTGGTCCGATCGCTGTCGCCAACTTGATTGGCGCTGACCTTGGTTGGGTCATCTTGTTCGGTGTCCTCGCCGGGATTCCAGCCATGATTTTAGCCGGTCCTGTTTTTGGGAAGTATATTGCTAAGAAGATTCATGTGACGATTCCGGATTACATGGAGTTTGAAGAAATCGACACATCGAAAGAACTGCCGAGCTTCAAAATGATCTTGTCACTCATCTTGATTCCGCTCGTGTTGATTTTGGCGAACACGCTCTCGGCGGTTCTCTTGGATGAAGGTAACGCCGTCCGTGATTTCTTGACGTTCCTCGGACACCCGTTTGTCGCTTTGACGATCGCGACGCTCCTCACATTCGTCTTCCTCGGGACACGCCGTGGGTATTCACGTGACGAAGTACAAGAGATCGCAACGAAAGCACTCGAGCCAGCCGGGATTATCATCCTCGTCACAGGAGCCGGTGGAGTGTTCAAGCAAGTCCTCATCGACTCAGGTGTCGGTGACGTCCTCGGTGAAATGATGGCCGGCTCACCACTTCCGGCAATCGTCCTCGCCTTCTTGATCGCGACGGTCGTCCGTGTCGCCCAAGGGTCGGCAACGGTCTCGATGGTCACGGCAGCCGGACTCATCACACCGCTACTTGAAATCCAAAACATCACAGGCGCGGCACTCGGTTTGATTGTCATCGCCATCGCCTCAGGGGCGACCGTCCTCTCACACGTCAACGATTCAGGTTTCTGGCTCGTCAACCGTTACTTCGGTCTTGACGTGAAAGACACGCTCAAGTCATGGACGATCATGGAAACGATTATCGGACTCACCGGCTTTGCCGTCGTGTTCTTGATTAGCCTGTTTATCATCTAAGTTAGGAAGTGATTGTGTGTTTACGATTGGGGTCGATATCGGGACGACGAGTACGAAAGCCGTCCTGTTCAACGGTCATCAACAATTGGCGGTACATAACGTGTTGTATCCGCTTCTCACGCCCGATACGGAGACGGCCGAGCAAAACCCGGTCGTCATCTACGGGGCCGTGCTCGAAGCCGTCTCGGCGGTCCGCGCCAAAGCGGACGGTCCGATTCGCTTCGCATCGTTCAGTTCGGCGATGCATAGCTTGATCGCACTTGATGCGTCAGGACGTCCGCTCACGAACAGCATCACTTGGGCCGACAGTCGGGCGAACCCGTTTACGCAAGAAATCAAACGCGACTTTGATGCGAGCGCCCTCCATATGCGCACCGGTACCCCGGTCCACCCGATGGCGCCGCTGTCGAAATTGCGCTGGTTGAAAACGGAACACCCTGACGTCTTTGAACAGACGGCCAAGTTCGTCTCCATCAAAGAGTATGTCTTCTATCGGTTGACGGGACGCTTCGTCGTCGACCACTCCATCGCCTCGGCGACGGGGTTGTTCAATTTGAAACAACGAGATTGGGATGCGGAAGCACTGACGGTTGCCGGTGTGACACCAGATCGTTTATCTGAACTCGTGCCGACAACAGAAATTTTACATGTGACACCAGACGTGACCGAGACGCTCGGCTGGGACTTCCCGCTCGTCATCGGGGCGAGCGACGGCGTGCTCTCGAACCTCGGGGTCGGTGCCTTCGAACAAGGCGTCGTCGCCGTGACAATCGGGACAAGTGGCGCCATCCGGACAGTCGTCTCGGAACCGGTCGAAGATCCAAAAGGTCGCATCTTCTGTTACGCGCTGACGGACAAGCATTGGGTAATCGGTGGACCAGTCAATAACGGCGGCATCATTCTCCGCTGGCTCCGTGACGAGTTCGCAGCAAGCGAGGTCGAGACGGCGAAACGACTCGGGATTGACGCGTACGATGTGTTGACGCGAATCGCCGAGACGGTCAAACCAGGTGCGGACGGACTCTTGTTCCATCCGTATTTGATGGGTGAACGGGCTCCACTTTGGGATTCGAACGCTCGCGGTTCATTTTTCGGGCTCAGCATTCACCATAAGCGCGAACATTTCATCCGCGCTGTGTTGGAAGGTGTCATCTTTAACCTCTATACGGTCATGCTCGCACTCGATGAGTTGACGGGCGCCCCGAACCGCATCCATGCGACAGGTGGTTTTGCCCAATCGAGCTTGTGGCGTCAGATGATGGCAGACATCTTCGATACGCCGGTCGTCGTGCCAGAGAGTCACGAGAGTTCATGTCTCGGGGCTGTCATGCTCGGGGAGTACGCCTTCGGGGACATCGAGGAGTTCCAAGAGGTACCACAAGTGACCCATGAGCATATACCGGACATGGAAGCGACGAATGTGTATCGCGAACTTTTGCCGATCTACATCCGCCTGTCACGTCACCTATCTGAGGAATATGAAGCGATTTCTGCGTTTCAGCGGAAGCACGTATAATGACAAACCGAGTCCCTGAAGGGCTCGGTCTTTTTGATTTATGACAGGATTTTTCGTGATATACATGGAAAGTAAGGACGAGGTCAAACAATCATCGTATCGAAGAAGGGATTGATGGAATGGCGATTGCAATCGGGTATCTCATCGCAGGTTTAGGTGCATTCGTGGCGTATTGGTTCAGTACAGGCGAAGCACGAAACACAAAATTTAGAATATGGGGAATCGCTCTTATGATTCCTATATCACCAGCCTTAGCGTTTTCCATCGGACTCTCGTACGCAATCAGTGTACAGAACGGATGGGCCGGATTGATCATGTGGTTTATTTTCCCTATCATTTTCTTGAGTGGTCTGGCGTTACTATTGATTGGTCTTTTCAAAAAAGAAAAGAAGTTGGTTTGAATGGTATGACAACCATGATTACGACAACCCGTTGCCTCATTCGACCGTTCGAAACAAGAGACATCAAATCGTTTATGGTCTATCGAAATGACTTGGACTGGATGAAACATCAATCATTCAAAGGGCTCACCCGTGAGGAATATGAAAACGTCCTACTCGGTGAACAATCGTTTCTTCAAGGCACGCAACTCGCTATCATTGACAAAGCGACGGATGAATTGATTGGTGATGTCTATATTCAGCAAGAAGGTACGACCTATTGGATTGGCTACACCATCGTACCGACGCGAGCGCGTCAAGGCTATGCATTTGAAGTGATGTCGGGATTGATTCGTCACTTGACTGGTCAAGGAGCGAAAGAGTTCAAAGCCGGTGTGCATGGGACGAACACGGCATCGATCGCGCTATTGAAGAAATTGAAATTCACCTTTTTCGCGACAGAACTTGACGAACAAATTTATCGTCTCGATGTCTCGGACATATGGTAAAGTATGTATCACATGTCACTTGGTTTTGATTTGAGGGAGTTTTGAATTGAATGATGAAACGCGTTCTTTTACTCATGTCGATCTTTCTATTGATTGGGTCTTTGTCTCAGGCTGCGATCCCGGATCCGAAGGCCTATAACGACCCGAGTCTTATCTATTTGACGCTCGATGATGGACCGAACTGGAAAACGGGAAAGCTACTCGATGTCTTGAAGAAACATCAAGTGAAGGCAACCTTCTTCATCCTCGGGAAGAATATCGAAGGAAATGAGCATCTGCTTCATCGCATGATTGCGGAAGGTCACCTGATTGCCTTACACGGGATGCGGCACGAACGGGATGAATTTTATGAAACACCGTTGACGGCCGTACGTCAGATGCAGGAAGTACAAGCACTTATCTATGAAGTGACAGGCATTCATACGAACATGGCCCGGACGATTTACGGGAGCGACGCCGGCATGACACCCGCACACTGGCAGGCGATGACCGATGCCGGTTTTGAAATATGGGATTGGAACGTCGGCAGTCTCGACCATGTATATAAGAAAGACAATGCACGCGTCGAACAACGCGTATTCGACCTCCTCGAAGCGAATCGTACGGCGAATATTGCTTCCATCATTTTGGCGCACGATCACTCGATGACACCGAAAGCACTTGATACAATCATCCGTTATGCGAAAGAACGAGATTATGAATTCCGGACCTTAGAAGGTGCCCACCCGGTTCACAACTTTTCCGATGTGTGGGAACCGCATTTAAGCGAACGAGCGACCCCATGACTGCAGATCATCTTAATGGTCTGCAGTTTTTATACAATCCAAAAGCGTATCGGGATGACCGACACGCTTTGTTTATCCAACTATAGTTTCCGTCACATGTGTACGATTTCTACCACTATTTTTCGCCTGATATAAACAATCATCTGCCAGACGAATCATCTCACGTAGATTCTCGCTCTTTCCGTTCGCAATCCCAATCGAAACGGATAACTGAATTTTTTGTTGATCGAGTAGCTTGAACTCATGTTTCGATATGCTGTGTCTAATCCGCTCCGCTACGTTGACCACCTCGCTCTGAGAAAGCATTGGAATCAAAATACCAAATTCTTCTCCACCGATCCGTGCTTTAATGTCTTGATTCCTTGTTTCTCGGTGCAAGAGTTCTGCAAATTGTTTCAATACCTCGTCGCCGTTCGCATGACCATATTGATCGTTGATTTGTTTGAAGTGGTCAATATCTAAAATCAATACATTACATGTCGTATATTGTCCTTTGAACTTTTTCATCTGCATCTCCCATGCTCGACGGTTTGCCAGACCCGTCAAATGGTCGGTTTCCGCTGAAACTTTATACTCTCTCACACGGTGATGGATGAGATATAGATCAATATTCAGCATGGTGATCAACAATCCGATTGGGAAACTGATCATTGTAACCAACAACGCGACATCGAGAGCACGTTCCGTAAAACCGCCTCCGACAAGAATCCCCATTGCTGCAACTAAACATGTCCACACGTTCAACGTAAGACCGAATTGGAAAAGCCGCTTCTGTAGCCAGACGATTCGATATGTCAGGATCGTCCCGATCACCATCGTAAAGAGGGCGACACATGCCACAATCGAGTAAAAGTCGATACCGTAGCTGAATCGGTGAATCGACATGATTGTAGCTGCGATAAACAACGGAGAGACCAAACGATAAAACCCGAGTAAAAGGAGGACGAGAAAACGAAAATCAATTTTTACCGCATTCTCAAATTCAATACTTTGCGTGATTAGAAAAATCCCGAAACATCCCGAGAGCACACCGATGATGAATTTTTGGATGTGCACATGTCTCGTATGATAGTTCATGATCTTCGAGATGAAATAGATGCCAGTAAAAGAAATACACGAATTGGCGATTAGACTCATGAACATTAGTTGGTCCCCTTCACATTTGTCATGTCACTTCCACTCTCTACATATATCCAATTTCCATCATCAACTAACATGCTAAGGTGTAAAAAATTCTACAAAATGAATATTTTTCCTTATTATAAAAAAATCGAGTCCACATGTGGACTCGATGCTCACTTATCGTTCATATGTCACCATCACAAATTGACCGGAGGCGTGGTGACTCGTCAGTCGAAGTTTCGTCTCTTTAGTACCTTCTGGGAAAAGAGGGATTCCCTCTCCTAACACGACCGGCGCAATCGCAATCTCATAACGATCAATCAAGTCATGCTCCATCGCGGCTTTGATGACTTCCCCACCACCGATGAGCCAAATATCTTGATCAACTTCTTGCTTTAACCGATTGATGAGTTCTTTGATTGGTTCGTCCGTGAATGTGACATGCTCGGCCTCACGGTTAGCCTGACGTGTCAAAATGTAGTTCGGGATGTCTTTGTATGGATACATTCCCTCTTCTAACTTCAACACTTCCTCATACGTCTTCCGTCCCATGATGACAGCACCAACGGTCTTGAAAAATTCAGCATAGCCGTTGTCCCCATCCCCCTCGACAGCGAATAACCAATCGAGTTGGTCGTTTGACCGAGCAATCTTTCCGTCTAAACTCATCGCAATATATAACACTACATTCGGCATCCTGTTTTCCTCCTTGATTCGTGATACATTCAGTTTAATCAATAAACACGACAAAAGATGACGGGAATGATTCGAATGAGAAAAAGACATTTACAATTGATTCGGCTACTCAATCATGGACGACGCTTCACGGCTGAAGAACTGGCTCAGGAGACAGGCGCCTCCATCCGGACGATTCAACGGGACATGCTATCGCTCGAAGAGCTCGGTTATCCGATTTGGAGCGTACCTGGAATCGGCGGAGGATATGAGATGTTGCCGAATCGTTTATTGCCCCCGCTCCATCTCCGGGAACAAGAAGCCGTTGCGCTCTATCTCACGCTCAAATGGATGGAACACATCCCTGACGTGCCATTTGGGGATATACGAAGTACATTGTCCGACTGGTATGTGAACGAGTTGCCGCACGACCTCGCAGAGAAGATTAGCCGATTGGAGCGAAACATCCTGTGGCTCGGGAACAAACAAATTCCCAAAGCGCCGTTCACGAAAGAAATCTATCAGGCGGTCGAACGTCGAAACAAGATGAAGATGACCTATCGGACGATGAACGGGCAACGCACGTTCACCGTTGCACCAGTCGGTATGGCACTCCTTGATTTGAAGTGGTACGTTTTCGGGCTCTCCGAACTGGGGCTTCGGCAATATCGGATTGATCGCATCGAGGCGGTCCACGTGCTTGAGGAACCGTTTGAGTCCGAGGATTTGATGAGCGTATTGCAGACAAGTGATGAACGAAACGGTGTGACCGTTCGACTCGACCTCACCCCACTCGGTCGCCGTTTGCTTGAAGATGTATTACCCGATATCGATGAATTGAATGAGTGGGAAGTTCCGAAAGAAGAGCTGTCATTTTTATCGAGGCAGCTATTGAAAGCCGGAGCGGAAGTGGAGGTCAAAGCGCCAAGCGCATTGCGGGAGATGATGAAGGAGCATGCGGAACGCTTGATGCAGCGATATATGTAATTTTTGGTGATGATCACGACACATTTATAAATTTTCGTCCGTATAATAACCAACACTCAACAAAGGCGGTATAGATATGCGTCACGCGTACAAACAGTTCATCCAACTATTCAAATCGGGTCAGTTCGATGACATTTATCATCAGACGAGCGACTCATTCAAATCTCAGTATTCCATGGATGCCTTTCATCGGCAGGCGTCCGCTTTCCATCACGGCATTCGGCGCTATCGCCTGCTCAATGAAATGGTGTTGAACGGGAATCGGTATGTATTATGGTCGGATTCTCGAAAAGAAAAGTTATTGTACGTCCAATTCAATCACGCGAATGAGATCGCATCCATTCAGATGACTGTCACATCCTCTTCAAAGGAGACTAATCCTTTCACGAAAAACAAATACCATCTCCCATTCAAAGAAGAGTGGTTCGTCGTCTCCGAAGGGACAACCCTCGGAACTTATCATCATGATCCAACCCGAAAAAAGCGTGATGGTTATGACTTTTTGAAAACACAAGAGCAACAACCTTACAATCGTAGAAAAATCGGGATGGACGGCTCGTATGCGTTTGGGGAACGAGTGATTGCTCCATTACACGGGACGATTCATCAAGTCGTGGATGGGTTGTCAGACGAACTAGATGCTGATCATCCATTCGGTAATCACGTCATCATTCAACATGCGAACGATGAATATTGCCTTCTCGCCCATCTTGAGAATGGTTCCATTGCCGTGAATGTGGGAGATACGGTCAAAACCAAACAGTTGATTGGGCGCTGTGGGCGCTCCGGAATTACGCCTGAGCCACGCTTGCATATGCGTGTCATGAATCACCCGGATGTGGACAGCGCGACCGCCCTCCCGATTCAATGGAAAGGTCGATTGCGACCTATGCGTGGAAAAGTAGTCACTTCCCGCGAGGAAGAAGGATGGTCGTATGGGATTGCAGCCCTCGATTTTTCAGAACTGCTCCTTTATGTTGTTCAAGCCATTCCGCGATTATTTTTTCGCTTTTTTGGATAAGAAAACCCCTCAGGAATCTGAGGGGGTTCAACATCACATATCCAAATCAGTGAACGCGAGCGGGACAAGTTCTCCAAGCGTCACTTCTTTCACATCGGCGTTGCCGTTCGTGAGGAGTACTTTGAAGTCAGGATCGCCGAACTCGACCATGACTTGGCGGCAGATGCTACATGGTGGCAAGAAGTCTTCCGTGTCCCCAGACACGGCAACCGCTTCGAAGTCACCTTTTTTGTATCCTTGAGCGACCGCTGTGAAGATGGCCGTACGCTCCGCACAGTTCGTTGCTCCGAACGAGACGTTCTCGACGTTGACGCCGTCGATGACCGTACCGTCTTTCATGAGAAGTGCCGCACCGACGCGGAACTTCGAATATGGTGAATACGCATTGTCTTTCAATTGGCGTGCGCGCTCGACTAATTGTTGTTGGTTCATCTTAAGTCATTCCTCTCGAATATCGAATGAACTGATGCCAGTCCCCGTGCCTCTCATTTTGGGCAGGATTTATAGCATACACCCGCCTCAAAGAGAAGTCAATGACTTTTTACAAACGCTTTCATGGATAAACAAAAAAAGAAGGAGCGCTCGCCCCTTCTTGACTCTCTATACGTGGTCACACCAATTCAAGCTGCGCGACAGCCGCCTCTTCCGTTTCAGTCTGCACGTGATGACGCCCAATCGGAATAACGGAAGGTGAACCGGATACCGGGTCACACATGACCGAACAGCGGAGGTTGAAGACACGATGGATCAAATCACACGTGATGACGTTCGATGGCTTCCCTTCGGCGATCAACTTCCCTTTGTCGAGCGCGAAAATGTAGTCCGCATAACGTGCCGATAAGTTGATATCGTGCAACACCATGACAATTGTCGTCCCGTACTTTCGATTCAAGTCCGTCAACAAATCGAGAATCTCGACCTGATACGTGATATCAAGATACGTCGTCGGCTCGTCTAAAAAGAGCACGTCCGTCTGTTGAGCCAGTGCCATCGCAATCCAGACGCGTTGGCGCTGCCCGCCTGACAACTCGTCAATGGGACGATCCGCGAACTCCGTGATGTTCATCATCTCCATCGCCTCGGCGACAGCTTCGTAATCGGCTTTCGTCCAGCCCTTTAAGAACGATTGATGCGGGTAACGACCACGACCGACAAGATCGGCGACCGTGATCCCTTCCGGTACGACCGGGGACTGTGGCAACATCCCGAGGACACGCGCTAGCTTTTTCGGTGCCATTTTCGAAATCGGCTTATCGTAAAGCGTCACTTGACCGGCAGTCGGTTTGATGAGGCGTGCCATCGTCTTCAGAAGTGTCGACTTCCCGCAACCGTTCGCACCGATGATGATGCTAATTTGATTGCTCGGAATTTCAAGGCTGATATCGTTTAAAATCATCTTGTCCTCGTATCCTGAGGTGAGATGTTCCACTTTCATAATGGATGCCATTTAGAAGTCCCCTTTCTGGTTCATCCGGATCAACAAGTATAAGAGATAAGGCGCGCCGATGATGCCGGTGATGACACCGACCGGATAGCGTGCCGTGAAGGCGAATTGTCCGACAAGGTCGGCCGCTAGTACTAAAATGATTCCGACAAGCGCTGCCGGCAAGATTCCCGCGTGGCTCGTTCCGACGAGCCGTTTGGCAATCGGCCCTGCTAAGAAGGCAATAAACGCAATCGGTCCCGTTGTCGCTGTTGCAAGGGCGAGCATGAATACTGCCGCCACAATGAGTAGAAGTCTGGTCTGGTTCGTGTTGATGCCAAGCCCTGTCGCCGCCATTTCTCCGAGCTCGAGCATTTCAAGCTGACGGGTGAGTAACAGTACAATCGGTAAACAGATGAGTACCGTGATGATTAAAGGTGGCAACTCCTCAAGTTTCGCCCCATTTAAACTTCCTGTCAACCACCGCATCGCCATCGCGACATCGTTTTGTCGGCTGATGAGCAATAGATAATTGATGACGGCTGTTAGCATCGCTTGAATCCCAATTCCAACTAACACCAAACGACCGATGGAGAAAGCCGCCCCTTTGGATAGAAAATAGATGACCAGCACGGTGACGAGCCCACCGATAATCGAAGCGATCGAGATTATCGCTTCACTCGATTGTAGGACGACGATACAGAAGACAGCCGCCGCACTGGACCCCGTTGTGATCCCAATGACATTTGGATTGGCAAGCGGATTTCGAAGCATCGTTTGGAAAATCGTTCCCGCGGCACCAAATGCTGCACCGGCAAAGACACCAGCGAGCATACGTGGTAGACGCAATACTTCAACGGCGAACGTCGCCCCTTTTACGTCTTCCCCGAGCAAGACGCGGATGACATCCTGAACCGGATAAATCGTATTGCCCAACATGAGCATCAACCCGCTCAATGCTACCGCTATGATGGTCAAAAGAAGCGTCATCCCGACATAGCGACGGCGTCGCTTCATGCGACCTTGTCTGATTTGTTCAATCGCTGGTTGCATCATAGTCCTCTTACTTTCACTTTCATTGTCAATAGAATCAAGATCGGTGCCCCGATGAACGCCGTCACAATCCCGACCTCAAGTTCACCCGGACTTCCAAGCAAACGTCCCATGACATCCGAGAAGGTCAAGATGATGGCACCTGCTAAGGCAGACATCGGCATGAGGTAGCGTTGGTCAGGACCGAGCACGAGTCGAATCAAATGTGGGGCGAGAAGTCCGATAAACCCAATCGGTCCAGCGAGTGCAGTCGCAGCCCCACACAGAATCACGCCTGCGAACGAGGCGGTCAACTTCAATGTCCCCGTCCGAACACCAAGACTCTTCGCCATCTCCTCCCCGAGCGCAAGTGCGTTCAAGGAAGGTGCGGTCACTACCGCAATCACGAGACCGATTAGAAGAAACGGTAAAAATGTATAAATCGAATCCAGATTTCCCGCACCGACACTCCCTACTTGCCAAAAGCGGAACTGGTCCATGACGTTTGAGCGTGGAATCATAAGAGCCATGACGAGCGACGATAATGCTGCACTTGTCGCCGCTCCCGCCAAGACGAGTTTGAGCGGGGTCGCCCCTCCCCTTCCGAGTGAACCGATGCCGAAAACGAAAATGGCCGTCAATAGCGCCCCGACGAGCGCAAACCAGATGAACGCACTCGCCGTCGCGATGTTGAAGAATGCGATACCGATGACGACGGCGAGCGCTGCTCCCGTGTTGACCCCAAGAATACTCGGGTCAGCGATTGGGTTACGCGTCACCGACTGCATGAGTGCACCCGCCACACCGAGTGCTGCGCCACACATAAAACTGAAAATTGTCCGGACGACCCGCTCCCGGACAATGTCTGCCTCATACGACTGAACAGCCGGACGGAATAAACCGTCCAGCAGTTCATTCCACCCGACTGTTCGAGAGCCGAAGGCAAGGGATGCCACGATGCATAGCACCGTCAGTACGAGCGTCCCAACTAACAGGAGCGGGAAGTACTTCGGGGTATGCATCTGTTTCACCTGATTTTGCATCATTTTACTTTCGCAAGGGCATCCGATACGCGTGAAACGTACTCATCAATCGTATATTCAATCGAGAGTGGCGTCGGTGTCCCAGCCGCTGCGAGTGGCGTATTGTCTTCAATCAATACGACCGATCCGCGTTCGATGGCTGGTACTTTACTGTAGAGCGGGTCTGCTTGAAGCGCCTTCAACGTGTCTTCATTTCCGTATGTGACGAAGATGTCGACGTCGTTCAAAATGTCGGCGTTCTCTTTGCTGAGCTCGAGATAGAAGCTATTTGCTTTTTCAGCTTCGTCGACAATGTTTTGTGGGTACTCCATGCCGAGTTCTTCGATGAAGGCACCACGAGGATCACCTGTTGTATAGATATAGAATTTTGAAAGATCTTCTGCGCTCATCGAGACGAAAGCGGCTTTCTTTCCAGCAATCTCAGGAACGGCTGTCGCTTTGTCAGTAATCAACTGCTCCGTGTCTTTGATTAACTGTTCGCCTTCTTCACCAAGTCCCATTGCGAGTGAGTCATAACGAACCATGTCTTGCCATGACGTGACCCAAGGTGTTTCTTGATATGCCACGACCGGTGCGATTTGGCTAAGCGTGTCATAGTCTTCTTGCGTGATGCCTGAGTAGGCGGCCAAGATGACATCTGGATTTGAATCTGCGATTGCTTCAAAGTCTAATCCGTCCGTGTCTTGATAGATGTTCGGGTTCTCTTCGCCAAGCGCTGTCAACTTCTCTGCTGTCCATGGGAGCATCCCGCTATCATCTTGGACACCGTAGTTCGCAGCTGAGAATCCGACCGGTACGACATCGAGTGCAAGTGCGACGTCATGGTTTCCCCACGAAATCGTTGCGACACGCTCTGGTTTTTCTTCGATGACAGTCTCACCGAACGCATGCTCGATTGTGATTGGATATCCTTCTGCTGACTCTTCCGTCCCTTCGTTCGTGGAAGCGTTCTCAGCTTCTTCCGAACCACAGCCGGCTAAGATGAGTGCAAACGCTGAAGCAAAAATAAACATATGTAACCACTTCTTCATTGTCTTGTTCACGTGTTTCTTCTCCTTTTTCAACTTCTCTATTTTCTCGATACTGATAATCATTATCAGTTATGAGTATAGACTTGCTATTCCTTCGTGTCAACTGCTATTCGATATAGAAAAATGAAAAAACCTGTCGTTTTAGGACAGGTTTATCAGGACTTTCGATGTTGTCGCATGACGTCCGCGATCGGTTCATCTTGTTTTTCAAGCTCCGATACGATCCGTTCATGGTCCACGTCGTTTCGGTTTTGGCTTAACTTGAACGTCGCCTGCATATCGGTGATGTCGATCCGAAACCCGACGACGCCGTTCATTTGTCGCTTCACCGGTTCGGATAATGCATCCCAACGCACCGCATGCTCACGTTCGCCTTCATGCTCGTGAAGTAATCCGGCTAGTTCCTCAACCAACTCGTTTTCATTGAGAATCGTCGCACGTCCATACACGTGTATGGCTTGATAGTTCCATGTCGAGACGTCCTCATGGCCATACCATGACGCTGACACGTAAGCACTTGGTCCTTGAAAGATGACAAGAACGGTTTGATCTTCAATTGTTCGCCACTGCGGATTCGCTTTTGCGACATGGGTCGTCAGTTGACCGTTCGCCTCATCGAATCGTAACGGGACGTGCGTCGCAATCGGCTTATCCCCGTCATGCGTCACAATCGTGCCGAACGGATTGGCATGAAGAAATGTATAAATCTCTGCTCGCTCTGTGACGGAATATTGTTTTGGAATATACATGTCGAACCCCCTTTCTCCTATTATATTCTGAACAAGACGGGTATAACGACACAGAAGGAGGGATGTTATTTATGAAACCAACGATTAAAGCCATCGTCTTTGACGTATACGGCACCTTATTCGACGTCCATTCGGTGAAGGATGCCTGTGAACAAGAGTTCCCTGAAAAGGGAGCAGCCATCAGCCAAGTGTGGCGGACGAAACAACTTGAGTATTTCTTTTGGCGGCACATGATGGGACGCTATGAAGATTTCGATACAGTGACCCGGGACGCACTCCGTTACGCATTAGCCGTGCATGACGCACCATTCACAAAGGAAATCGAACAACGTCTGACTGCATCGTATGCGCACCTCACCCCGTATAAGGAGATCGAATCGGTCCTAAAAGAGATGCATGACGTGAAGACCGTCATTCTCTCAAACGGGACGGACGAGATGCTTAAGGCATTGCTTCACAACGCCGGTCTCACCGATTATTTTGATGAGGTTGTCAGCGTCGACGGCATCAAACAACCTAAACCGACGCCTGCCGCCTACATGAATTGGTTCAAAACGTCTGGTCTTCGTCGTGACGAGGTGCTCTTCTTATCGTCGAACGGATGGGACATCGCCGGGGCGAAAAACTTTGGCTTCCATGCGGTCTGGATCAATCGGAATGACTTACCATTTGAAGCATTTGATATAGAACCAGATGCCATCTATCCGAACTTGAACAACTTGTCAGAATGGCTTTAGTCCGTGAACGGCCTCATGAAAATGAGGTCGTTTTGTGCATCCTCTCCCATAAAGAATGTGTGGACACCCGTTTGTCCGAACCCGTTTCGTCGATAAAATTGAATCGCTCTTTCATTGTGTTCCCATACGCCGAGCCACATCTTTCGTTTGTGTAGTTCCTTCGTCAATTCGGTTGCTTGAGTAAATAACGCTTTCCCCACCCCTTGACCTTGAAACGCTTCTAATACGTAGATTCGTTCGATTTCAATCGCATCTTCGCCCATCGGTTCAGATTGAGCATCGCGTACGTTCACTTTCAAATAGCCTGCCAACTCACCTTTTACATGTGCAAAATAAAAATAAGAATCGGGATGTGCCAACTCATGCTGCAACTGCTCAGGCGCATACGCTTTTTCTAAGTAAGCGTTCAAATGTTCTTCTGTGTTGTGACGTGCGAACGTCTCCGTAAATGTCTGGATGCTAATGTGACGTAAGGCTTCTACGTCTGTCACTTTTGAGATTTCAATCATGTTCTCGCTCCTCTCAGTATTCTCGATACTTGCCTTTCTTCACTTCGGTCCAATCTGTTTCAACATTACGTCGTACTTTTTTCAAAAGGCGTAACAACTCCTCACTTTCTTTCTCGTCGAATCCTGATAATGCGACCGATGTAGAATATTCGTGTTCGCGAATGATGAGCGGGTACAATACCTCTCCTTTCTCCGTCACGTATAAACGTCTGATTTTCTGATTATCAAGATCTGGTCGCCTCTCAATCCATCCTTCTTGCTCCAGTTTCTTGATGGCACGTGCGGCGGTCGTCCTGTCTACCTTAATCAACTCTGCTAGCCGTTCTTGAATGATACCTGGGTGTTCAAAAATCCTAACGATGTACAAGTACTTCCCTTTTTCTAAACCGAGTGCCTTGAATTCAATGTTGCTGATTGAATCGAGGGCACGCGCAATCATCCCGATCTCTCGTAAATGGTCATGCATCATTAGACACCTCTGCTTTTTTGTTGCAAATGCAACAAAATACTTTATATAAGCGTATCGTAATTTGTGAGAGAATGGAAGTAAGAATTTTCGCTAAGAAGGAGATGAATGAAAGATGGGTCACCGAATCTATACCACGAGTTTCGCGAGCGTTTATCCACTCTACGTCGCCAAAGCCGAACGCAAAGGACGGACGAAGGAAGAAGTCGACACCATCATCGAATGGTTGACCGGTTACGATGAGACCGGACTCGAACGTCAGATAGCCAATCAAGTCGATTTTGATACGTTTTTCGCTTCAGCACCTCGTCTGAATGAAGACCGCGCCCTCATCAAAGGTGTCGTCTGTGGGGTTCGTGTCGAGAACGTTGAAGAACCACTCATGCGTGAGATCCGTTATTTGGACAAACTCATCGATGAGTTGGCAAAAGGAAAGAAAATGGAGAAGATCTTACGAGGAGGCGAATCATGATGGATGTGACGGCACTCGTCGACGAGGCACGGCTCGATTCATTTATTCATCTGCTCGAGGTCATCGATGATCATTTACCTGGCGGATTTGAAAAAACGACGGACGGACATGGTGTCCATTACGTCGTTCCACTCGATCGATATCCGTCCGGGTATCATGTCACACCGGGGACGCCACTACCGTTTATCAGTGTAATCGCGCAAAAGCGCCATGTCGGACTGTATCACATGGGCATTTACGCCGACCCTGAATTACTCGCTTGGTTCGAACGGGAGTATGCGAGTCGTGTCCCGACGAAACTTGATATGGGGAAAAGCTGTATCCGTTTCAATAACGTGAAGCGAATCCCGTTTGACTTGGTCGGAGAACTCGTCGAGAAGATGACTGTCGAGGAATGGATTCAGCACTACGAAGGACAACGAAATAATAAAAAAGAGTCCGACTAATTTTCGGACTCTTTTCATTTACACAGTAAATCGATTCGTCATCTCTCGCATCTCATCCGCCATATTCGATAATTCTTGAGCGGCTGCCGTAATTTCTTCCATTGATGCCATCTGTTCTTCAGTAGCTGCTGATGTGTTCTCTGTTTCTGTGGCAGTCGATTCAGTAATTCCTTGAATCTCATTCACAGAGTTCAACACTTCTGTCGCTCCCGCCGCCATTTCTTGTACAGCACTGGACACTTCTTCTATTTGTTGCCCGACTTCTTCAATGGCCACTTTAATTTCATCAAACGCAACACCTGTCTGCCGCACGTTCGTCACACTCTGTCCCATATCACCTTCTACGACATGCATCGTCTCTACGGCATGCTTTGTTTCTGTCTGTGTATGATGAATTAGAGAGGAAATTTGTTTGGTCGCATCGGCTGATTCTTCCGCAAGTTTTCGTACTTCTGCAGCAACGACTGCAAACCCACGTCCCTGATCTCCTGCGCGCGCTGCCTCGATTGCTGCATTTAATGCAAGTAAGTTCGTTTGCTCTGCAATTCCTGAAATGGTCCCACTGATTGTACCAATCTCTTGAGAACGAGTATTAAGCTGCTCAATGACTTGTTGCAACGTCTTCACTTTTTCATTCATCGCTTCAAGCTGATGTTCAAGCGTTTCGATTAGCTCATTCCCTGATTGTACTTTGTCCAATGCCCCTTCCGATAATACAGTCATCTGTTGAGCACGATCAGAGACTTGGTGAATGCCATTCGTCAATTCTGAAAGGGTACCATTTGAAGACTTGACCCGTTTCAACTGATGGAGTGAACCCGAAGCGATTTCTTCCATCGTCACAGCTACCATCTCTGTCGCTTTTGTCGTTTCTTCTACGTTATTTTTCAAATCGTCCGATGAAGTCGCCACACGCCCAGCAGTCGAAGTCACTCCACCAATCAACTCTCGTAAACTTTCTTTCATCTGATTGAATGACTGTGCGAGCGCCCCGATTTCATCGCGTGATGTGTATGTGCTATTGACTGTCAAATCCCCTTCACCGGCACGACTCATCAATACGTTCAATTCTTTCACCGGACCAACCACAAGGCGCGTGATGTAGACGCCTAATCCAATTGAAAGCGCAGCTCCCAAAATGACAAGACCCCAAAAGATAAACACAGCACGCTCTCGATCAGACCGCATCGTATCACTGGCCGTTTCCGCATCCACATTCAATTGATCCATAACTTCTTTCGCTGTCTCAACAAGCGCAAGTCGAATTGGTCGTAATTCTGTTCCATATTGTCGGTAAGCAGATTCATTTTCATTTCGTAATGCAGGTTGCAATACGACGTCTATGCTTTCCAAATATGCGTTCGTCTCCTCATTCAACTTTTCGATTCGACTCATTAATTCAGGATCTTCTGTCGAAATCGAATCATTAAATACTTCGAGATCGGTAACCATACTCTCCCGACGCTCTTCAATATTTTTTTGTAACTCTTCATTTCGAGCACTTTCGGTCGTCAACATTAGTTCTAACAAGTGACTGTCGATTGCACGATTATCGGTTCTCAACTGTCCAATGGCACGAATCGGAATCAATCTCTCTTCGTATATCTTTTCTCCGGCATCAGCCATTCTTCCAATCAACACATGGCTTAACATTGAAATCATGACGAGTGTCACAACGAATAATGAAATCAATACGGTAAACTTCTTAGACATGCTTAAATTTTTCATCATTTTCCCTCCCATTCTATTTATCGTGTCGAATTTGTGAAAAATGAAGCAATGTTTAGAAAGCATTGACCTAAGTTTCGATTCGGATAGCTGCCTCTTTGCTCCAGCTCGTTACACCTTTTGTAAGCCGGCTCGCATTTATGTTGCATGGAGATGCAGTATACTAACATCAGATACATTCGGTTACGAAAGGAGCGGACAACTTGCCACGACCACTCAAACTCACACTCTTTCTTCTCGTGTTTGGATCTTTGTTCTATATCACCCATTTTCACTATGAGTTGCGTCCGTCTGACATCCGGGACATCGTCTTGTCGTTTGGATTTTGGGGTCCACTCTTCTTTATTTTTCTTTATGCCATCGGTCCGGTCGCATTTTTACCGACATCCGTCCTCTCACTCGGAGCCGGACTCGCGTTCGGCGTATGGCCAGGTGTCCTCTATATCATTATTGGTGCAACTGCCGCTGCGACGACCGGTTATGTGATGGGGCGTTTTTTCGGGCGCTCGGTCATCAACGTCGACCGCTATCCATGGTCAGAGAAACTGTTCACACAAATGGAGCGTCGTGGCTTTTTATATGTATTTGTCCTCCGGCTCATCCCGCTCGTCAGTTTTGACTTACTTAGTTATGCCGGTGGAATCTCACGTGTTCGTTTCCGCGCCTTCGTACCGGCGACCGTACTCGGCATGATCCCAGGTACGTTCGCCTACAGCTTCCTCGGGGCGAGCCTCGCCTCAGGCAGTGTCACCACGATTTTCATTGCCGCGCTCGTCTTCGTCGGCTTGATTGTCGTGACGTACATCTTCCGAGAACCGGTTAAAAAATGGCTTGGATTGAATTGAAATTTTATGAGGGAGAGCTTTATGCTCTTTTTTTGTGCCTTGAACATGTAATTCATATAAACTTCTATACTATTCATCCGATATGTATAGAGCTACAACAAATGAACACGAGAATGTGAGGAAAGAATGATGAGTTTGATTAAAAGAAATCAGTTGATGTTGTTGACGACGTTATTGATTGTGATGACGTCGGTTGTTGTCCATTTGCTACATCGTTTCACGGACTTTGCCTATGCGTATACGGTTCTGCGAAACGGTGCGGACGGTTACGTGTACTCCGGAGTAACATGGGTCTTGTTCGCCCTTCCAATCGTCTTCTTTGGAATGATGATCGTCACAGTTAAGCGAGAATCCGTAGCATTTCCTTATTGGATGATGCTGACACTCACCTTCGCAAGCATCTCGACCGTTGCTGGAGGACAAGGACTTGTTGAATATCACTTCTCCATTTTTGTCGTCTTGGCGATTTTGTCGTTTATGCGTCGCATCGACTTGATTTTGTATAGTGCCGGAATCTTTGCTGTGCAACATCTAGTCGGATACTTTTTAATCCCTGAGATGATTTGTGGAACGAGCGACTATCCGTTCAGTTTACTACTCGTCCATGCCGTGTACTTGATTCTTCTGAGTGTTGTGCTTGTCGCCCAAATCCACTTCCGTAATAACGAGACGCAACATGCCGAGGCACAGGAGCAAGAAACACGACAGTTGTTACAACAAGCGATTCATGATGTCAGCGCCCTCGTTCAATCGTTAAACAGTCACGCCGAAGAGCTTGAATCTGCCGCTAACCAGTCTCTTGAATCTGGTGAGCAAATCGCTGTCACGGTCGACCCGATTGTCGCTCATGCTTCATCCCAACAAGCCTCCATGGTGCAAGGGGCAGATGAAATTCACTCGATTCGGTCTTTGACAGCGCTCATTCAAGAACGAATGGCCCAAACGGCCGCAGCATCCTCGCGCATCGCTAAAGATGCCCTTGCTGGGAACAAAGACATGCGACTAATGGAAACAAAAGTACAAGAAATCATTACCGAATCGGAACAACTCGACCGGATTGTTGCGACGATGTCGAATCGTTCAAATGAAATCCAAGGAATCTTGCAACAAGTCGGTTCGATCAGTGAACAGACGAACATGCTCGCCTTGAATGCATCTATTGAAGCGGCTCGTGCCGGTGAGGCTGGACGAGGATTCGCCGTTGTCGCCTCCGAAGTCGGGAAACTCGCTGTCCAATCGCGTGAATATGCATCCGAGATGACCCGAGTCCTCGGTGGATTGATGGAAGATACGACCGTCGTATCCAAATCAGCGCATCTTTTCAAACAAGCGACCGAAAACTGTCAAACTGTCACGAACGATGTGACGGCTGTCTTTGGCCGTCTTACAGAAGATGTATCAGAAATCGACGAACAAATTGCTTCGATTCAAGAGACACGCCAGCGGGTCACGACACAGATGGAAGCACTCGAAACACGACTTGAATCGACGAAATATGCGGCGAATGAACTTCAACAACAGATTCACCATGTTGCCGCAGCAACGGAAGAGCAAGTCGCCATTCAAAAAGAACTCAGCTCGATGTCGGACCGACTCGCTCTAACCGCGAATTCGCTTGAAGACGTGACGACTCAACTCGAGGATCACGCCACTCGCGCCTAACACAAATGCCCTCGACCAAGTGGTCGAGGGCATTTTACTTATCGGTCGAGCAATTGACGAATTCCTTCTTGAAGAGGTGTGACCGGGCGTCCGAGAACCGGTTCGAAGTCACTCTCATGAATTTCGAGCGTTCCTTGACGAATGCTTCGCTGAATCCCCGCAAGAATCGCAACGACTTCTTCTGGCAATCCAGCCCCGCGCATCGTCTCTTCGTATGCCTCGAGACTCAACTCCTGCATCATCACTTCACGACCTAACACTTCACTGAGCGCGTCTACAAGATCTTGCTGGGTATGAAGTGGTCCTGATAGTTCATAGACCGCATTGTCTTGTTGTTCTTTTAACAGAACATTCGATGCGGCTTCCGCATAATCTTGTTGTAGAGCCCAACCGACTTTACCGTCCCGAGCCGCCGTGATCCATGGCGCCCCGTCAATTACCGCTTGAATGCTTGATAACTCGTTTTCTAAGTACCAGTTGTTCCGTAAGAACGCATGTGGAATACCGGACTCGACAATCGCTTCCTCTGTGACGACATGTGGAGGTGCCATCAAGTTCTCACTGTCTGTCGCATCGGCTAGACTCGTGTAGGCAATGAATGAAACACCTGCCCGTTTCGCCGCCTCAACCGCGTTCGTATGTTGACGAATCCGCGTATCGTTATCGCCATCTGCCGAGATGATCAAAAGACGCTCAACACCTTTGAACGCTTCATCGAGTGTGTCTGGCTGATCAAAATCACCATGTCGCACATCAACGCCACGCTCTTTAAGAGACGCCGCCTTCTCCGGATTCCGTACACTTACAGCGAGCTCACTCGCATCAATCGACTTGAGTAGTTCCTCTACAATTTTCGAGCCGAGTTTCCCCGTTGCTCCTGTGACTAAATATTTCATAAAACCCCTCCTTTGTTCGCATGATTCACTCTTCCCGTTCATACGACCCGTCACACCTGTCACGTTTGATCCGAGACGATATGGATGTCCACCTGCTTCAATTCCCGCATGATGACATTCACAATCGACCCGCGCATGACTTCTTGCCAGCGTGTCCTTGCTGATTGTCCAAGAATCAATTGGGTAATGCGTTTTTCTCGTGCCGTAGTCGTTAAACTCTTCGTTAGTTCTTTCCTCGGTACATTCAAGACAATCACTTCTGCCTGGAATGATGCACCTTGCTCTCGAACTTCTTTTAGAATGGCAGTCTGCTCAGGTGTCAATTTTCTCTCCTCACCATGGAGGACAGACAAGATATAAAGTTTCGCTTTGAGTCGACTCGCCATGCGAAATCCTCGATAGATCAAATGTCTCGCATTGTCATTGAGCTGAATACAGACCATGATCCGCTCTTGGAGGAGCGTCGGATCAGACACCACATTTTTTCGGGTTCGATAGACTTGATCATCGACTTCATCCGCTACTTGTCGAAGCGCAATCTCACGCAGACTCGATAGATTGGTCAGCGTAAAAAATGACGACAGACTTTGTTCAATTTTGTCCGGTCGATAAATCTTCCCTTGTCTCATCCGCTCTTGTAACGTCTGCGGTGTCACATCGACGAGCAGAATTTCATCAGCCTGATTGAGGAACAGATCTGGAATCCGTTCTCTTACCTCTACGCCTGTGATGCCTTTCACGGTCAACAGTAGACTCTCAAAATGCTGAATATTAACGGCCGCATATACATTGATTCCGTTCTCTAACAACACCTGCACGTCCTGGTATCGCTTTGCCCGTACTGAGCCTGGGGCATTCGTATGAGCCAACTCATCAACGAGGACGATATCAGGATGAAACGATAAGATGGTCTCGACGTCTAACTCTTTCAGTTCGTGTCCTTTATAAAATAGCGAAAGAAGAGGGACGATTGGCAAATCGCCAATCATCGCCTCTGTTTCGTTTCGTCCATGTGTCTCAATCAATCCAATCATGACCGAGACCCCTTCTTGCTGACGAGCCCGTGCATCTGCCAACATTTTATACGTTTTGCCTACACCCGGTGCGGCTCCGATATAAAGTCGAAGTTTGCCTCGCATCAGTTCAACTCATCTAGTGCAAGATTCATCATCAAGACATTGACGTACGATTCACCGTCAGCCGTGTCTTGAATGACGCCTTCGACTTCAGCCGTCGCCATCGAACGTGCGTCGCTGATACGATCGACTTGTAACATCGCATGTTCTATCGAGATATGCGGATCAAGTCCAGATCCGGATGTCTCAATCGCTCCCGCAAGTTCGGGATCGTGTTTCGGACGGTCCGGATTACTTTCTGCCATGTTATCGCCGCCCGATTGACCAGTGAGTTGATCGACTGCTGTTGGTCGGCCGTGGAAGTAACCTTCCGAAACGAAAGGTTGTGCGATCCACTTTGATCCAATCTGTTCACCATCGCGTTCGATCAAACTACCTTCAGCTTGACTCGGAAATAGTGCCTGACCTGCTACTGTTAAAGCGAGTGGATAAGCCACACCGCATAAGATCATCGTCAAACTGACGACGATACCTGCTTGTTTTATAGAAGACATTCGGTCCACCTCACATGAATAAGTTTAAGACGATGTCGAGCGCTTTGATTCCCAAAAACGGGACAATCACACCACCGACACCATAAACGAGTAAATTTCGACGTAACAACTTCTCGGGACCGACCGGGTCGTAACGAACCCCTTTCATCGCAACTGGAATGAGAAGTGGGATGATCAAGGCATTGAACAAAAGTGCGGCCAAGATGGCTGACTCAGGTGAGCCGAGACGCATCACGTTCAACCAATCCATCTCTGGGATAAATGCAACGAACATAGCCGGCAAGATGGCGAAGTATTTGGCCACATCGTTCGCAATCGAGAACGTCGTCAAAGCCCCGCGTGTCATCAGTAACTGCTTACCGATTTCGACCACTTCAATGATTTTGGTCGGATCCGAATCTAAATCAATCATATTCGCCGCTTCTTTCGCGGCCTGTGTCCCCGAGTTCATGGCGAGACCGACGTCTGCCTGTGCGAGCGCCGGGGCATCATTCGTACCGTCCCCCGTCATTGCGACAAGATGACCTGCTTTTTGTTCTGCTTTGATGACACGAATCTTATCTTCTGGTTTACATTCCGCTACGAATTCATCGACACCAGCTTCGCGTGCAATCGTCGCGGCCGTCAACGGATTATCTCCCGTGCACATGATGGTCTTGATTCCCATCTGACGCAAGCGATCGAAGCGTTCACGCATACCCGGTTTCACCGTATCTTTCAAGTGAATCACGCCGACAATCCGTGCATCTTCTGAGATGACGAGCGGAGTGCCGCCTTCTTTCGAAATCGCATCGACTTGATCCTGTAAGTCGCTCGGAATCATCCCACCTTGAGCACTCACCCAGTTAATGACGGCGGACGCCGCACCTTTTCGGACACGTCGACCGTCTGCCAAGTCGAGTCCCGACATACGTGTTTCTGCTTTGAATGGAATGATCACCGCATCTTGTTTCGGTGACTCATCTAATTCTCCCCAGCGTTCTTTTGCAAGCGTCAATACAGAGCGCCCCTCTGGTGTCTCGTCTTCCAAAGACGTCAAGACGGCGACTCCAAGCGCTTGCGAAGCTGTGATTCCTTCTACTGGAAGAACTTCAAATGCCATCCGGTTTCCGAACGTGATGGTCCCCGTCTTATCTAAAATGATGGTTCGAATGTCTCCAGCCGCCTCAACGGCTTTCCCGCTCATCGCAATGACATTGAATCGCGTGACCCGGTCCATCCCGGCAATCCCGATGGCGGATAAGAGTCCACCAATCGTTGTCGGAATGAGACAAACGAGAAGTGCAATTAAAATGGGTGGTGACAATTGGAAGCCGAGATAGTTCGTAAACGCAGGGAGTGTCAAAACGACGAGTAAGAAAATCATACTGAGCGAAACAAGAAGCAGGGACAAGGCAATCTCATTCGGTGTTTTTTGACGTTTCGAGCCCTCGACAAGGGTAATCATCTGGTCAAGGAACGATTCACCTGGGTTGCTTGTAATCTCGACCTCAATCCGGTCACTGACGACAAGCGTTCCCCCGATGACGGAAGAGAAGTCTCCGCCAGACTCTTTAATCACTGGCGCCGATTCTCCTGTAATCGCAGATTCATCAATCGAAGCAAGCCCGGCGATAATTTCGCCGTCTCCCGGCAGGTAGTCTCCGGCGCGCACTTCGACGATATCTCCTTTTCGAAGGAGCGACGAAGCGACTTCCTCAATCCCATCTTTCACAATTCGACGTGCCATCACATCATTTTTAGATGCTCGAAGGGTAGCTGCCTGCGCCTTCCCTCGTCCTTCTGCAATCGCTTCGGCAAAATTGGCGAACCATAACGTGACGAGCAAAATGAGCGTCACTGCCAAGTGAAATCCTCGCATCTCGTCCGACAGCATCGTATAAACGAGCGATAATAAGAATCCGCCCCATACGAGGAACATGACCGGTTGTTTCACCATCGTCCGTGGATCTAGTTTTTTGACTCCGTCCCACATGGCAGGAACAATCAAGCTCGTGTCAAAGCGGCGTGTCTGTTTTTCTAGTTCATTCATCTTCTATTCTCTCCTATGTTCAACGTATCATGAGCCATTCGGCGAATGGTCCAAGCAACAACACTGGTAAAAAGGTCAAGGCACCGACAATGACAATCACACCGAACAGAAGTGATGTAAATAGCGGCGTGTCGGTCCGAAGTGCCCCATCGTCCGTGACACGTGGTTTCATTTGAAGACTACCTGCCATCGCCACCATTAATAAAAGCGGAATATATCGACCGAAGAACATCGCAAAGCCTGCCGTGATATTCCAAAACGGAGTCGCATCCAATAAACCTTCGAATCCGGATCCGTTGTTGGCGACAGCGGATATATACTCATACAAGATTTGTGAAATCCCATGAGGTCCAGCGTTCGTGATGGCCTCTTGTCCTGGCTGTACGACGAGCGCCAAAGCCGTAAATCCTAAAATAAGAAGTGGCGAGACAAGAAGCGTTAACGCGACAAGTTTCATCTCGCGTCCTTCGATTTTCTTGCCAAGCACGGTCGGCGTCTGTCCAATCAAGAGGGCCGCAACAAAAATGGTGATGATCACATACATCATCAAGTTCATGAAACCGGCACCGACCCCACCAAAGACAACGTTCAACATCATGTTTCCCATCAAGATGATGCCGCTAAGAGATGGAAGCGAGTCGTGCATTGCATTGACTGCGCCAGTCTCAGCAGCTGTCGTCACCGCGCCGTAAAGCGCTGTACCAATTGCCCCGAAGCGCATCTCTTGTCCATGTAAAGAGGGGTTCGAGTACAAAGTGGCGTACATGGCCACTGTTCCAATGACGAACAAGAAAAGCATGACACCAAAGTAAAGGAATCCTTGTTTTCGTTTCTTCGCCATCGACCCGTAGATGAACGGCAATGACATCGGTAATAAGAGCATCAAGAAAAGATGGATGTAATTCGTCCACTTGCTTGGGTTTTCAAATGGATGCGCACCATTTACCGCATAGTAGCCCCCACCGTTATTCCCGAGCTGTTTGATGACCTCAAATGATGCGATCGGTCCTCGTTGAATCGTTTGGCTCGCCCCTTCGAGCGTTGTGACGACAGCATTCGGACTAAGGGTTTGTGGGACACCAAACGCAATCAACCACATACCGAAAAATAAGCTGATTGGTAAGAGCACGTACACGATGACGCGTACAAAGTCGAAATAGAACTGACCAATCTGCTTTCCAAGAATCGCTCGAATGAAAGCCAGCGCCATCGTCAATGCCATCGTTGGCGCCACGAACATGAGTGTCGATAAGACGAACATCTGTGATAAGTGAGAGAGCGCCTCACCTGAATAGTGCTGTTGGTCTGTATTGGTCATAAAACTGATGACCGTATGGAATGCTAGATGCCAGTCTAAGTTGACGGCCCCATTCGGATTGAAGGGCAACACTCCTTGAAAGCGAAGCAACACATAACCAATCAATAAAAATAGTAAATTGAGTGTCAAAAAATCTTTTGCATAGCCAAACCATGTTTGCTTTTCACGCTCATTTATTCGAAGGCGACGTGTGATCCTCGTCTCGAGCGCTTTCCCTACATAGTTTGGTCGTTCTTGAATCGGTACAAACCGCCGTCCAATATAGCCACCTAACATGGCACTGGCTGTCATCGTGATTGTGATGAGCAAACTCAACGTGATGATGAATGTAACCCACATCGTTCGTCATTCTCCTCTGTCTTTAAAATTTTTCTGGTTTTAGTAATGCAACGGTTAAGTAAGAGAGATACCCAATTCCAATCGCTAAAAGCACGATATACATGTCGTCACCCCTGTTCATTCCAGTGCATCCGATCAATCGAACGAATCATCACATTCATAGACGCCACTAAACCAATGAGTAAAGCAATTGCGAATAAATCAACCATATAATAACCTCTTTTTTCATTTTTTTACTTTATTTAACATTAAAAAATATACAAAAAACCACAGGAGCAAGAAACGGCTCCAGTGGCATATCACTGCATGAGTCGGATCCCCCTAATAACGCCTACGAGGTTAGCTGTCGGATTCGGGCTTGCCTAGGTTGGCCCTACCTCACTTGAGGATTCACCCCAGTCCAGATTGGACAGTGGGTCCCCCGCTTCCGTCTCCGGAACTCGGCGAAAAGATTTCAACAATACGTATGAAGTTGATGAGATGGATGTTACTCCGATTCAAAATGACTGTAAATAACTTTTCATAAAAAATTTTTTAACTTAAATTGTCAGATTTATCCGAATGATTTTTGTGAAATGAATATGATTATTTATAAGTTTTTTTATTCCTAGTTTCTTCATACTTAATTTGCAGTTCAGAAAATCACGCATCGAAGTCACTCCGTATATTTGTGGTCACTTCTGCGATATATGTAAGAATAATCACTTTCAAGTGAGTTTGACCTTGAAATTACTCTTTCGTGACATCAAAAAAAATCGTTTGAAAACACTTTACATCTTAGGATGGATGTCCAAATCGTCGTCATTCGACTTATTGTTGATGGAGAATATGAATTAGGTAGGAGACGATCACGGTATGGAGCAATGGATTCAACAAATCATTGAACAGTTTGGTTATTTCGGAGTCATGTTTCTTATTTTTGTTGAGAATGTGTTCCCCCCAATCCCATCCGAATTAATCTTAATTTTTGGCGGTTTTTTCACAACTACAACCACACTCAATCCTATTTGGATGATTGTTGTGGCAACAGTCGGAGCACTCCTCGGTGCCGTTGTCCTTTATGGGATTGGACTTTTACTGGACCGAGAACGTCTCGAGTCATTCATCACCCGTTACGGCAAAAGAATTTATCTGAAAATAGAAGATGTTCGAATGGCTGATCGCTGGTTTGATCGATTCGGTCCAAAATTAGTATTCTTCGGTCGGTTCGTTCCCGTCGTACGCAGTTTGATTTCGATTCCAGCCGGTATGTCGAATATGCCGTTCCTTCAATTTATCGTGTTGACGACATGCGGGACGCTCATTTGGAATACGGTACTCATTTTTATTGGTGTTGTAGTCGGCGAGAATTGGCAAGTTTGGTTAGGGTATATCGAAATGTATTCACATGTGATGTATATGTTTTTAGGATTCACAATAATCGCTGTTGTCGGTTGGACGGCTCGCATAGTGTTAAGAAGACGCTCTACACATTGACCACTCCTTTTCGAGTGGTTTTTGATTTTTACGCTTGACTTTGAGTTCTTATGAACTTAAATTAAATATATAGAAGTTCATATGACCTTAAAAGGAGGAATTGTTGTTGACCCTACTCATCGGGTTCTTACTCATCGTCATCTTCATGCTCGCACTTGACCTCGGGGTGTTCCACCGTAAAGCGCACGAAGTCTCGCTCCGCGAAGCATGGACATGGACGTTTGTCTGGATTGGGATTGCCATCGCATTCGGAGGATGGTTGTTCTTCACGCAAGGAAGTACAGCCGCAACGGAATATGCGAGCGTCTACTTTATCGAAAAGGCACTCGCGATTGATAATGTCTTCGTCTTCTCACTTGTTTTTGCCTATTTCGCCATCCCACTCAAGTATCAACATAAGGTACTATTCTGGGGGATTCTCGGAGCGATTTTCTTCCGCGCTGTCTTCATCGTCGCTGGCGTATCCCTTTTAGAAAACTTCGGTTGGGTCTACTACGTGTTCGGAGCGTTTCTCGTTTATACAGGATGGATGATGTATAAGAATATCGGGAAAGACGAGTCACTTGAAGAAAACAAGACGATTCGTTGGCTCGAGCGACGCCTCCCCATCACACAGGACATCTCATCCGGGAAGTTCACGAAGCGCATCAATGGGAAGTTGTTCTTCACGCCACTCTTCATCGCGCTCATCTTCATCGAATTGTCGGATATCGTCTTCGCAGTCGATTCGGTCGCCGCGAGTTTCGCGTATTCACGTGACCCGTATATCATCTTCTATGCGAACATCATGGCGATTCTCGGACTTCGTAGTCTCTACTTCGTCCTCGCCAACTTGATCGACCGCTTCTACTATTTGAAACACGGTCTCAGCTTCATGCTCGTCTTCATAGGGGCGAAGATGATTTTCGGTGATGTGTACAAGATGCCGATTTGGATGTCTCTTGGAACCATCGTTCTCGTCATCTTGATTAGCGTCCTCTATAGTTTCTACAAAACGAAACCTGGTTCTTCCAAACACGTATAATGAATCAATCAGTCCATTTCGTCGGTGTTCTTTCTTTGAAAATCGGTTAATCATTGAGGTGCACAACTACAGAAAAGGGGATTCAATATGTTTGATCGGATTGGCCTCATGAGTATCGGTCTCGTCTTCGGGATCATCCTCATGTTACTCTTCAACAACCTGTTCGGATTGGTGTTCGGTGTCGTCGTTGGTGTCAGCCTCATTGCCGCCAACCAAATCGAGCGAAACAAACAAACGACATGGCATTAACCAAAAAGCACGCGCTCCCATTGTTTGAGAGCGCGTGCTTTTATGTCAAAACATTGTATACGGATTGATACTGTTAGCAGGAGATGAACTGCTATACACATAGCTGTTCCGATGCACTTCGAAGTGGAGATGATTCCCGAACGAGTTACCGGTATTCCCGACCGTTCCAATCGTTGCTCCTTTTGCTAACGTTTGTCCTGTAACGACATTGAGGCGATCAAGGTGTGCGTATACAGTAATATATGTTTGTCCATTCAACTGATGGCTCATCATGATGTGGTTACCGTAAGCCCCATAGTTCCGAGAAACGATGACTTTTCCATAAGCGGCTGACACGACCGGTGTTCCTCTTGGAGCAGCCAAGTCGATACCGTTATGGAACGTATAACCGTACTGCCCGCTCGCCGGACCATACTTTTGTGTCAACGTCCCTTTTGTCGGGATGATCATATTCGCAGTCGATGTGGTTGAAAGCGTGGAGACACTGTACTTCTTCACATATGTACTGGATACGTAGCGGGATGTCCCGTTGAAATTGATTTTTGTCCATCCCCCGCTCACGCCGAGATATTTGAAGGATTGTCCCAACTTCGCACTGCCGACGATTGCATACGTCGTGCCCGGGCCCGAACGGACGTTTAAACTGTTAGTCATGACTTTGACATAATACGTGGTAGCAGCTTCAGCCGGGGTACCTGTCGGAGTGAAGATTCCGACTGTGAGAAGAACGGCAAAGAGAGAGAGCATCTTTCGTTTCATGATGTGGTAAATCCTTTCAATTATGTATTTAAATTTTTATTTTTTATATTATCTAACTGAAAAAATTTTACCACCAAAACGAACCGACAAATATGTCATTTATATTTCAAATAAAGGAAAACAAATTATAACTTACTTTCTTTATTTTTCCTTTTCAACATACAAAAAATGCACAGCCGTTTTCGACTGTGCATGTCTGTTACTCACGATTTTCCTCGGCGTTCTCCTCTTCATCCTCTAAATCTTCAATCAATCGCTTCATCTCTTCAATTTCACGGCGCTGTGCCTTGATGATTTCTTCAGACAATTCTTTCACGCGTGGGTCTTCAATTTCAGCGCGTTCACTTGTCAAAATGGCAATCGAGTGGTGAGGGATCATCGCTTTCATCCAACTGACATCATCGACGGTCGTCTGGCTACGTACGAGCCAAAGCGAGGCACTGAAGACGAGAGCACTGACCCCTAGGATGATAAAGTTAACTGTTTTGTTCTTATACATCCCCCACATGAAGAGAAGCATGACGAACGCCATGACCGATCCCATGATGAGTGCCATGTACAACCTCGTCTGACTAAAGAAGATATGATTGAACTGAAACACGTTCAAATACATGAGCCAATACATAATGAATGTCGAGACCGCAATCATGATTCCAAATTTACCGTACTGTTTCATCTTATTCATCCTTTCTTATTGTGCGTATAAAAACTCTTTTTCCTACTTGTTCTATACTCAAACCCGCCTATTTCTCCGTCTAATCGTACTCTTAACGCTTTTCACTTCTTTTTCACAAACATCGGGTACACTAGTGAAATTGAGTTCATGCAAGGAAGGAGAACGATGATGCAAGAGCGGACATTGCGTGACGTACTGGCAACACTTGATACTGTTTTATCTTGGTCCTATCTCGATCACCCGGAAGAAATGACAATTCGCGGAATCGGAACGACACCAGAAAAAATAAATAAAATGTTTTTATATATATGCAAGCGCCCAATCAATGAACGTGGCGTCGATTTAGTGAGGGCCGCCATCCGAAATGGTGCAGTAGCCATCGTCACGGATCGACCGATTGACGCGAGAGTACCCGTCATTTACTGTCGAGACGTCGAACGCGCACGTGAACAACTACAGACTCTTTTCGCCATGGAAGGAAATCACGCAAAGCACACGGAACGATAATAATAAGAGGAAGGAGGAATGCAAGATGAAGATTCTCATCGTAGACGATGAAGAAAAAATGAGACATTTGATTCGTTTGTTTCTTGAAAGTGACGGCTACTTTTGCATCGAGGCGAGCGATGCCCGTTCCGCACTCGACAAAATCGAAGAGCGACCGGATCTCGTCCTTTTAGATATTATGATGCCAGAAGTAGATGGGATCTCACTTTGTCGTCAGTTAAAGACGATGGATCCGGCATTACCTGTCGTCTTGTTGACGGCACGTTCAGACAATGAGACGACCATCCAAGGATTAGATGCTGGAGCGGATGATTACGTCACCAAACCGTTCGATGGGAACGTGCTCCTCGCTCGTATTCGTGCCGTCTTGCGCCGGACCCGTGTCGTCAACATCCAATACGGACCACTACGTTACGATGAGGAGAGCGGACGCGTTTTGTATGAAGAACAAGAGATTGTCCTCACACCAAAAGCGACGGCCATCTTAAAATTGTTCCTTCAGCACCCGAATCGCCTCTTCAACCGCCTAGATTTGTTTGACCTTGTCTGGCCCTATTCTGCAGAATCCGACCCACGCACCGTTGATGCGCATATTCGTATGATTCGAGAAAAGTTAGGCGATGCAGGATTCCCGATTGATGATTATTTAAAGACGGTATGGGGACGTGGCTATCGATGGACCGAGGAGCGTTCCGGATGAAGCGAGGTCGTAACAGTCTACCGTTTCGCATCAGCCTCGTCTTTCTTCTATCCACCCTATTGATTGAAGGTGTGTTGTTTCTTCTCCTCTATCACACGCTTCTCGGTGAACGTGTTGTAGAAGAAATCAATCGCCTTGAATCTCGGGCCGAGAGCCATGCGAGCGTATTAGCAATGAATTTTTCCGAAGAGACGATTGATCATGTAGCGACTATGGAAAGTGAGACCGATACGAAAGTCGCCATCACTGATCCCACGCATCATCTTCTTCAGACTTCACGCTTCTTTCCCCAAGTCCTTGCCGATACAGTCGATTCGAAAAAACAAACTGGCTCCTTCGACGACACGACTGTCCTAGAGAACGACTGGGAAAACGAACCGTATTTGATCGTTCGTACGCCAATCACAGATGATACCGACAGACGGTATGGATACGTCTATATGTTTTTACCGACTGAAATCATTCATGGAATTAGCCATCGGCTCCAGTGGCGATTCCTATATATCACAGCGATCGCGCTCGTGACGACCGTCTTGACGTTCATCCTCTTGAGTCGATTGATTTCAAAACCGATCCAATCATTAAAACAAGCAACGGAGAATGTATTGACAAACCCAGACGATTTACAGTTACCGACCAATCGTGTCGACGAAATCGGTGAATTAGCGCGTGCCATCGAATCGATGTCAGTGGAACTATCCAGACTACGGCGGGAACGTCGTCAGTTCTTATCCGACCTATCGCATGAAATCAAGACCCCTCTCACGTACTTGAGGGGTTACGCCGAAATCGCTTCGAAAGAAAGTACGCCCGAATCGTTACGCAAGCAATCGATTCAGACAATCTTAGATGAAAGCCGGTCGCTCACAGAACTCGTCGAAAATGCGTTTCAACTGGCACAGCTCGATGAGAACACGTTCTTATTGCATCGAGAAGAAGTGACCGTCACAACGTTTTGTGCGGACTTACGTCGAATGCTCGATACAATGTTCCGGATGACGACGATTCGCTTCGATGCTTCGTCGAACGCGGGACAACAAGACATCGCTCTTACATTGGATCGGCACCGGATGCTCCAAGTCTTCCGCTCAATCGCCCATAATGCGATTGAGCATAGTGAGGCCTCACATGTCTCCCTGCGTTCAAATGTCACGGACACTCACCTGATCCTGACCATTATAGACAATGGGAAAGGCATTCCCGAAGAAGATTTACCGCACATTTTTGACCGCCTGTATCGTGTGGAAAAATCACGGTCCCGACAGACTGGCGGGAGCGGCCTCGGACTCGCCATCGCTGACCAAATCGTCAACCGTCACGGTGGAGAATTGACAGTCACGTCTGATGTATCGGGCACTTCTTTCACCGTCACGATTCCACTCGACAAAAAGACGCCTATCCTATAATGGAAAGGCGTCTTTTAATCAATTGAGCTCACCTTTGTCGAGGCGCATCTCCCATTCCCCGTCTGTAAACTCATATACGCTGTTATCCGATGTAACAAGCAACATGCGCTCCTCGTTGACTGCCAATTCGATTGGCACAACGTCCGCTTGAAGCTCTGGAAGATTGAACGTCTCTGTCGACTCATCGTCTAAGTTGAAACGAACCCCTTCGAAAGAACCATCTGTCTGTCGTACGTATGCCAGCTGCCCCTCATCCGCTCCGACCGTGACAACTTGTTCTGCTTCAACAAGTGGCTCGAACGAATCTCCAGAGTCATTCGAAACGAGGATGCCGGACGGCCCGTACAAGAAGACGCGCTCCGCATCCGTCGCATCGGCGACGATTCCTGCCACTTGCGCTTCCTCTATCCCTTGTACCTGCATCGGTTCAAATGATTTCCCACCATCGATGGAACGATAAAATCCCGGCTCTAGCTCCGAGGTCGCTTCCTCCAAATAAACGTAGAGTGTACCTGTGGCATAACCGGCACTCATATAGTGGAAATCTGCCTCGCCTTCAAGCGACCGACTCTCGAGTACCGCCCCATGATTTTTTCCATGCATGACCCCAAGTGGATTTTTGAAATCTGTCCGACGATCGGGGTGACCGCTCGCATAAAATCCATCCTCGACGACTTCAAATCCCATGTAGTCATGGCGATTTGTCGGCAGCGTATACCAACCATCTTCTCGATATTCCATCAATCCGGCATGCGTCGCGATGACAAGACGTTCGTCGTCTTGCCAAAATCCAGCTCCGTGGATGTGGGAGACCGTTTCATCGGATCCCACACGTTGCCACTCGTCTTTTGTAGTTGTCGTCACATTCTCGGATTGACTCGTGTCCGACGGTGCGTCTTCTGTTCCACACGCCGACAGGAGCAGTGGAGTCAGGAATAGTGATAGCATTAACGTTCGTTTCATCTCGATCCCTCCATCATTAGCATCCCATCTAGCATACTGACTAAAGGTGAAAGAAATGTTAAATCTTCAAAAGTCGAGCGTTGATTGCGACAATAACTGTGCTTAAACTCATCAAGACGGCACCGATGGCTGGGGACAAGATGATTCCAATCGGAGCCAGCACGCCTGCAGCAAGCGGGATGGCGACGATGTTATACCCGGCTGCCCACCACAAGTTTTGAATCATCTTACGATACGTGTTCTGTGAAAGCTCCAAAATCGATAGGACATCTTTCGGATTACTGCGGACGAGGACAATATCTGCCGTTTCGACGGCAACGTCTGTCCCGCTCCCGATTGCGATGCCGACATCCGCTTGTGCTAAGGCAGGTGCATCATTGATTCCATCTCCGACCATCGCTACTTTGCTGCCATCTTTTTGGACGTCTTTCACTTGGTTTGCCTTGTCGTCCGGTAATACTTCGGCATACACGTCATCGATACCGAGCTGACCCGCGACCCAATGCGCGACCTTCTCGTTGTCACCCGTCAACATGATCGAGCGAATGCCTTTTTCATGAAGTGCCTCGACGGTCTCCTTCGCTTCTTCCCTCACCAGATCGGCCATCGCAATCATCCCGACCCATTCTCCGTCTTTCAAAACAAAGACGACGGTCTTTCCTTCTTCCGAGAGTCGTGCAAACGTCTCCTCATCAATTTGAATGTGTTGATCGCGGATATGTCGCGGACTGACGACTTGAACACGCGCACCGTCAACCGTTCCTTCCAATCCGACACCTGTCATCGAACCGAAGTCGTCGACAGCCGCCAGTTTCAATTCCCGTCTCTCGGCTTCTCTTAAAATCCCTTGCGCGAGAGGATGTTGCGACTCACGCTCAACTGCTCCTGCGAGTTGCAACACGTCTTCTTCCTTATAAGACGAGCTCGCCTGTATGTCTGTGACTCCGAAATTCCCTTCCGTCAGCGTACCGGTCTTATCGAAAATGACGGCATCGAGTCGACGCGCCTCTTCAAATTGAGTCCGATTGCGGATGAGAAGACCTTGTTTCGCCGATAATGCTGTCGAAACAGCGACAACAAGAGGTGTCGCCAGTCCAAGTGCATGGGGACATGAGATGACCATGACCGTTACCATCCGTTCAACCGCCGTCCCGACCGAATATCCGAGCATGAACCAAACCGTGAACGTGATGACTCCAGCGGCAATTGCGATATAGAACAAATATTTTGCCGCCCGATTCGCCAAATTTTGAGCCCGTGACTTCGATTTTTGTGCCTCACTCACCAATTCAATCACTTTTGACAAGTACGTTCTTTCTCCCGTACCAATCGTTTCAATCGTCAAGCTCCCTTCTTGGTTGATCGAACCCGCAATGACATCTTCACCTTCTGTTTTTTCGACCGGTACCGATTCGCCGGTCAACATCGACTCGTCGATGGTCGTTCGTCCTTTGATGATTTTCCCGTCCACGGGTACCTGCTCCCCCGGTTTGACGAGGATTCGGTCTCCTTCCTTCAGTTCAGAGATGGGAACGTCTTCCGTTTCTTCCCCATTGATGCGATGCGCCTCGTTCGGGAGCAGTTGTACGAGTTGTTCTAACGCATTTGATGCCCCCATGACCGAACGCATCTCAATCCAGTGACCGAGTAGCATGATCACAATCAGTGAAGCGAGTTCCCAAAAGAAGTCATGCCCACTTCCGTATCCAAAGACGACAGCTGCGCTATAAAAGTAAGCGACGCTAATCGCCAAGCCAATGAGCATCATCATGCCCGGGCTACGCTCTCGTAGCTCTTCCACACTTCCTTTTAAGAACGGCCATCCGCCGTATACATATACAATCGTCGCCAATACAAATAAGATTGTCTTTTCAAGCGGAAAATCGAGTTCAAACCGCAGCCATTCTTGAATCATGTCCGATAACAATAAAATCGGAATCATCAGTCCGAGCGATATGAAGAAACGTCGTTTGAAATCATCAATCATATGCTCGTGTCCGTGTCCGCCATGATGAGACTCGTGACTTCCCTTATGATATTCATGATGTTGATCGTGTGCATGTTCCATCATTCATCCTCTCCTTTACACGAATTGTATACCCCCATATGGTATATAATTAAACAGATTTGGACTTTCATGTTTCTTTCACAATTAGGTGGTACAACAAAGTGAGGACTGAACAATGAAGGAGTGTTATAGAATGAAATCGAAAGGAATGTGGTTTCTGTTGACGGGGATTTTAATTGGGGGCATCTTCGTTTTACTAGTCGTCCTCTTCAACGGGACATGGAACCATAACAACAATATGGACCAAAATCATATGATGGGAAACGATTCGGCAACGGGTCAGATGGGACACGGAGCGAGGCAAGAGCTCCAAGCATCGGATGAACCGACACAGCCGCTTCCGATTCCGACCGCCTTACAGCCAGATCGTGTCACGGAAGACACGGTCTACTATACGGTGGAAGCAACTAAAGGCACGTCACAATTTTTCAAAGACGGCAAGAAATCGGAAACATTCGGTTATAATGGAGACTTACTCGGACCAATGATCGAGTTACCGAAAGGAAAAACAGTCGTAATCGATACCATCAATCGATTGGATGAACCGACAACGTTCCACTGGCACGGACTCGTCATTCCTGCCGACATGGACGGGGGACCTCATCAGACCGTCGCACCAGGTGAACGGGCACAAGTTCGACTCGACATCGACCAAGAACCTAGTACGCTGTGGTTTCACCCCCATCCGATGGGTTCGACAGCTGAACAAGTTTATAAAGGGCTTGCCGGTCTTCTTTATGTGACTAACGATACACCGAATGGTCTCCCGAATGAATATGGAGTCGACGACATCCCGCTCATTGTACAAGATCGACGCTTCACTCCTAACGGTGGGTTAGATTATGATGCCCATATGAACGTTGACGGAACGACCGGGGATACAATTCTTGCGAATGGAGCCATCAACACGACGTTCGACGTTCAAACCGAGACGTTACGTGTGCGACTAGTCAACGGTTCGAATGCGCGCGATTTTGATTTTACGTTATCTAACGAGGCCGAGATGACGCAGATTGCGACAGACGGAGGACCGTTAGAGCGCCCGATTCCCTTAAGAACCATCACGTTGACACCAGGTGAACGGGCCGAAGTGCTGATAGATTTTTCACAAGTTGAAGATGTCGCCGCCTTAAAAGCGGACGGAGTGACATTCACTACGTTTCGTGTCGGTGAACTCGACAAGGCGTCCATTAAGATTCCGGTGACCGAGACGATGGAGCGCTCGACAGATAAGACGGCAGATCGACGGCTCACCCTTTTTGGAATGGGTAACATGGTTTCAATCAACGGAAAGACCTATGATCCGGAGCGTATCGACATCGAAGCGAAACGCGGAGACACCAAGGTATGGGAAATTGAAAATAAACCAGATATGATGGGTGGGATGACACATCCCTTCCACATCCACGGCGTCCAGTTCCGAGTCATTAGTCGAGACGGCAACCCACCATCCGATCAGGAAAAAGGGTGGAAAGATACGGTAGCCGTCGCTCCAGATGAACGAGTAAAGATTGAAATCACCTTCACGAAAACCGGCACATTTATGTATCATTGCCACATCCTCGAGCATGAAGAAAATGGGATGATGGGACAAGTAAAAGTGACCGAATGACCGACACCTCTCTGTTCTATCAGCGGAGAGGTGTTTTGTATCCGTCCCGATTTCGATACGTTTCTGCTAGGACTATTGCCTGTATAGGGATTCCTTCTCGAATGTCGTATACTTATTGTGAATGCATGTACAAATGTTCGCGAGGAGGTAGGTCCATGCGCCGATTCCATAGGATTAGGCAGAAACACTCCGCTCGTCAAAAACAGCAACGCCACACGTTCTCCATCGCTTCCATCGTGGAAGAAGTACAGGATGCGATGTGTTATATCGATTTCTCAAGATGTCGTCTGTATTCGAATGATTCTCTTCGGCAATGGTACCCTTCGATGACAACACAATCTTTTGACACATTGGAAACATTGACTCGTTATTTATATGCCACGTTGGAACAGCATGGGGCGGATTCCGCACAAGTCATGCACCTCATCCAGGAATTGCTCGAATGTGCGACTGAAACGGATCCAAGGATGACCTCACGTCGTCTGCGTTCTAATGACAAGACGCTACATTTGATTTTCAACTTCACGCGCACACCACGTGGCGTTTTCATCATGTGGCGCGACCAAACAGAAGCTGTCCGCTTTGAAGAACGTAAAGACAGTTTCCTTGCCGAACTGTCTCATGATTTCCGCACGCCATTGACTGCCATCCATGGCTATACGGAGCTACTCATGACACGCCATCAAGGTTCGGAAAAGTCGTATCAGATGCTAACACAAGTCAAACAAGAATCGGAACGGCTGGAGCGGCTCGTCGATAATTTCCTCGATTATCAAAAAGAGCGCTACACGGCTGACCAACTGACCGTGACGACGTTCGCACTCCGTCCTCTTTTAGAGGATGTCATGTCGAGCTATCAGACGACCTCCCCGCTTCATACAGTGACATTTGAAACGAATGATGTCTCGATTCAAGCAGATGAAGAAAAGTTACGGCAATTGCTCCATAACCTCATTGGTAACGCCATCAAGTACTCTCCTGACGGCGGTACGGTCCATACGAGAGTATTTGAATGTGCTGGCACAATCATCTTATCTGTATCCGATACCGGCATCGGGATTCCGGAAGAAGCACTTCCATACGTATTTGATGAATATTACCGTGTCGAATCCGCTGCCCACCAATCGATCAAAGGAACCGGTCTCGGTCTACGAATCTGTAAACGAATCGCTGAAGCCCATGGTTGGGGAATTCATGCGTACTCGGTATACGGAGAAGGCACCACCTTTACGATCGAGCTCCACACCAGACAGAGTTGTTCATTGCAATCATCACCTAAACATTCGGTTTCGTTCGACTGATTTAATCGGTCGAACGTTTTTTTAATTTGTTTCGATTCAAGAATGAAGCGCCTTCGTTTTGGGAATAAAGAAGTGTCGAAGAGAGGAGGAAATGAAGATGAAACAACGTGGCTACTTATCGATTCCCGTCGCGGTCGTATTCGCCGTCGTTTTCGGGCTCACCCTCGATAATTGGTGGCTCGGCATTGGAATTGGCATCGCTATGTTTTTTGCGTTTCGAGGAACAAAGAAGAAAGCGTGAAAAGATAATGAACATTTACACACCTTCAGATTGACAATTATTTGAAGACTGCTACCGTTAATGTATAGTCTATGAAAAAGGTCGTGAAGGAATGACGCTCACCGTCTTGTTGCTCAATGCTTGTGTCGCATTCACCGGATTTTATATCATCTCGAAGATTTATCATTCTTCGCTTTTTAATTCGTACCGTCTTCGTAGTTCTGTGATTGGAATACTCGCCGGTGCACTCGGTCTGTTTTTGATGTATAACGCCGTAGAAGCTAACGATATGGTCCGTGTGGATTTACGTCACTTACCGCTCGTGTTGCTTGCTTTTTATGGTGCTCGTTTTCCTTTATTCATTGCGACACTTGTCATCGCCAGTACACGATTCTTGTTCGGAATGACCGAGCAGGCCGTGATTGCGTTTATCGCGACGTTCATCGTCAGCATCGGGATGCTCTGGATTCATCGGCTGCTTCGGGAGCGACTCTTCTTACAGAGTATCTTTTTGAACGTATGGGCGCTCTTCATTATTTCGATTGCCGTCTATATCAATATGGGTTGGAGCACAGCCTATGTATCCCTTGTCTTGTCCATTTGGATGATTGGCATGCTCGTCGGTCTACTCTCGAGCATCCTCACCATCGACCTTGAACAAACGACCCGCCGTGCCATCGAGTACAAACAGTCGTCTGAACGAGACCATTTGACCGGTCTATACAATCGACGTGTGTGGGATCGATATACGGCTTCCATCGGGCAAGAGAATCGGACGTACAATGTACTCGCGCTCGATATCGATCATTTTAAACATGTGAACGATACATATGGTCACGGAAACGGTGATCTCGTCTTACAACAGTTCGCCAACATCTTAAAAGTCGAGACGCGTGCCCATGACACTGTCGCACGAATCGGTGGCGAAGAATTCGTCATCTTGATGTACGACTTGACGCCAGAGAAGGTAGACAAAGTGGCCAACCGGATACGAGAACGGATTGCTGCTGAACTATTCCACTTGAACGATTTTCCACCGATTCAAATCACGACGTCCGTTGGGGTCGCACACGGGACCTCGCTTCCCATCAAGCGGATGGTAGATCTCGCTGATTCGGCGCTTTATCAAGCGAAAAACGAAGGGCGTAATCAAGTTGTCATCTCAACCTATGACACACCAGAACCAATCATGACATGAATGAACCCCGCTCCTTCTCAGGAGCGGGGTTTAGTCTACTCATTTTGTAAACCGTTCAACCTCATCTGTCATGATGGCCGAAACCGTTATCGGGGGAAGGTCCTTCACGTCATTGATCGTGTAGAGCCGTGTCTCGAGCGTCGTCTGTTGTATCTGATCCCATGCTTTCGAACCGATAAATGCAGGCTGGGCGTGAATCGCCTCGGCCCGAATCGTTTCAGCGAACGAGACGGTGTCCGACTCACCCGTGAGTGTCAACACCGCAAGCCGGGCGACTGGTGCCACATCTCGCATTCGGACGAGCGTTTCACGATTGAATGAGGAGAACACGACACGGTCACCGAGTTCAAACTCGTTGACAGCAAACCAAGCGAGACGTTCGATCCCTGGATACGCATATTGATCCGTCTTCAATTCGATGTTCAGGGTGACGTTGCTTCGTTCAATCAGTCCGAGCACCTCTTCTAACGTTGGGATGCGTTCATAGCCGTCAATCTTCAACTGGCGCAACTCCTGAAGCGTCATGTCTTTCACCCATCCCGTTCCATTTGTCGTCCGGTCGACGGTTTCGTCATGAATGACGACGAGACGCCCGTCCTTCGATAGCTGTACGTCCAGCTCGATCCCGTCCACATAGGGAAGAGCTGCCTCGAACGCGGACAATGTATTTTCCGGGTAATTGGCGCTATAGCCGCGATGTGCGTAAATCAACATGTCACTGCCCCAAGGTGGAAGTCGTCTCATCGGCCGCACGCTTCAATGCTTCTTCGACCGACACCCCTTGATACAAACTTTCCATCGCGTTGACGACACTTTGACGTGATTGCGGGAACGTCGAGATGAGCGCTCCTTGTGTCGCCGGTGATGGTTTCGTCTCACTGAGTTGGTCGACCGTCACTTTCAGTTGTGGATATTTCGCCCACATTTCTTTTACGATCGGTTCATTGTATGCTTCCGGATTGATGGCGAAGTAGCCTGTGTCAACATGCCACTGTGCTTGCGCTTCCGTTGAAGCGACATACTTCATGAACTCCCATGCGCCTTCTTTCGTCTCTTCGGCAATGCCATCACCCATCCAGAGCGATGCCCCGCCGATGACGACGCCTTGACGCTCCGCTTCATTCGGTACCGGTAAGTACGATGCGCCGATTTCAAAGTCCGCGTTGTCTGCTACCGTACGGATTCCTGCTGACGAATCAAGGTACATGGCAACTTTTCCAGATTGGAATGCCGCGCGCATGTCGTCCCAGTTTTGACCGACGTTTAGGAATGTCTTCTCATCGTACATCTCTTTGATGAGATTGAACGCGTTCTGTCCTTCTTCGCCATCAAACACGGCTTTCGTCGGGTCTCCGCTTCGTCCATTGTCATTGTCGACATACAGTCCACCTTGTGCGGCCAAGAGCTGTTCAAAGAACCAACCGTAGTTGAGCATCGTGAAGCCGGTCTGACCGTCCGTTGTCAACTTCTTCGCCGCCTCTTTCAACTCGTCATATGTGCGTGGTGCTTTCTCTGGATCGAGCCCTGCTTTTTCAAACGCCTCTTTGTTATAGATGAGGACCGGTGTCGAGGAGTTGAACGGCATCGAGTATTGCTTCCCATCGACCTGATAATAACTCAAGATGTTCTTTTCCCATACGCTCGTGTCAAAATCCTCTTTGTCGATGAACTCTTGAACTGGTGTGATTTTGTTCGAATCAATCATGTATTTCGTCCCGACCTCGAACGTCTGCATGATGGCTGGAGCGTCTTCCGAACCGGCGACCGCATTGAATTTCGTCAACGCTTCCTCATATGTTCCTTGGAAGACCGGTTTGACTTCATAGTCGTCTTGCGAAGCGTTGAACGCGTCGACTTGACTGTTTAAAGCCGTCTCCAAGTCCCCACTCATCGCATGCCAAAAGACGACCTCTGTCTTTCCGTCTTCTGTCGTCGCCGCGACTGGTGCCGCTTCTTCACTACCACATGCCCCGAGTAATAACACCGAACTTGCCAACCCTGCGAATAATCCTAATTTTTTCATTTGTCATATCCCCCTATTATTTGATAGCGCCTTGCGTCAATCCTTCTTGCAAGTGCTTTTGTCCTGCGAACAACAATACAAGTGTCGGAATGATAATCAAGATGACGGCCGCCATGACGACGCCCCAATCCGAGGCGACTTCGTTCGACTGCATCTGTTTGATGCCGATTTGGACCGTCCGCGCCTGTTCCGTGTTCGTGACGAGAAGCGGCCATAAGTACATATTCCAAGTCGTCAAAAAGCTATACACCGACAATGTGACGAGCGGTGTCTTCGAGACCGGCAAGACGACGTTCCAAAAGAATCGGAAGCGACTGATCCCGGCAATTTGGGATGCCTCGTACATTTCATACGGAATCGTTTTGAACTGTTGCCGAAGTAAAAACGTCCCGAATGCGAGTGCGAAGAACGGCACAGACAGTCCCCAAACACTATTCAGCCAACCGAGCGACTGGATTGTCAAAAAGTTCGGGACCATCGTCGCTTCCCATGGCACCATCATCGTCGCCAGGAAAAGCATAAAGATGAGCCCTTTTCCTTTAAAGTCGATGAAGACGAACGCGAATGCTGCAAGACTCGATAATACGACCTGTCCAACCATCACGAGGAGCGCGACAATCAAACTGTTGAGCAGGTACGTCATCATCGGGATGCGTTCGAACGCGGCCACATAGTTTTCCAATGAAGGTTCACGTGGAAGGAGATGTCCCTGGAGCACTTCCTTCCCGTCCATCAGACTGATCGAAAACGCATAGGCGATTGGAAACAGCATGACGACGGCACTCAAGATGAGTAAGACATAGACGCCTATATTCCGTAATCTCATTGGTAATGCACCTTCCTTTCGACCAGTTTGAACTGTAGCCACGTCAACAGAAGGACGGCGATGAATAAGAGCACGGCCTGGGCACTGGCACTGCCGACGTTATAATTGATAAACGCATCTTTGTAGATGGCATAGACGATGACATTCGTCGCATTCGTCGGTCCACCTTTCGTCAATAAATCAATCTGTCCAAACGTCTGGAAGGCGTTGATGAGTGAGATGATCCCGACGAAGAAAAGTGTCGGTGACAACATCGGGATGGTGATGGCCCGAAGTTGCGTCCAATAACTCGTCCCGGCAATGTCCGCACTCTCATACAACGTCCGATCGATGTTCTGCAGACCGCCGAGTAGAATCAAGAACGTGAAGCCGATATTCATCCAAACGGTCGCAAGTGACACGGAAAGGAGCGCATATTGTGGATCGAGGAGCCACTGTACACCACTTGCCCCCACAGCCTCGAGGAACCGGTTGAAGATACCAATCGACGGATTGTACATAAACATCCAGATGACCGATGACGCCGCGACGCTCATCCCCATCGTCGCCGAGAACGCCGTCCGAAAAATACCGATCCCTTTCAGTTTCTCATTGGCGAGGAGTGCGAGACCGAGCGCAATCAAAATCGTGAGCGGGACCGTCAAAAGGACGAATCCGACTGTCGCCTGAATGCTTTGCCAAAATGCCGCACTCGTGAACAAATTGCTATAGTGCCCGACTCCGACAAAGTCGAGTGGTGTCCCCTGTGTGTCGGTCCGGAAAAAGCTTAAATAAATCGTTCGCAACAGTGGATAGACGAGGAAGACACCAAACAAGATGATAGACGGAGACAAGTACAACAATCCGCTCGCTGCGTCAGATAGCCGCGTCCGGACTTTCTCTCTCGGTAAGGCGACCGTCATTGGAACACCTCCAACGCCTCAAACAGTTTCGGTTGTCGTGGCTCAATGCGCTGTCCGTTCGTATCAAATAGCGACATCTGTTTCGGATCCACATAACACGCCACTTTTTCGCCGACCGTGAGCGGCCATTGCCCCGGCCATTTTGCCAACCATTCATTCCCCCCGATGTCAAAAGCGAGAATTGTCTCGGTCCCGAGCACTTCAATATTCTTCAGTTCTGCGTAAAACGTCACATCTTCATCCGCCGGCTTGATTTGCTCAGGACGGACACCGAGTGTCGCCTGTGACATCTCCGTCAATGTGTTCGGATCAAACATTCGCCCGTCTGATGCCATCCAGCCTTTTTCTTGTCGTGTCACGTCGACTAGATTCATCGGAGGTGATCCGATGAAAGAAGCGACGAATGTATTCGCTGGTTTATTGTATAGGTCGAGCGGCTTCCCGACTTGTTGCACTTCCCCCTCATTGAGGAGCATGATGCGGTCTGCCATCGTCATCGCCTCGACTTGGTCGTGGGTGACATAAATCATCGTCAATCCGAGTTTGCGCTGTAACTGACGGATCTCTGAACGCATCTTTGCCCGTAGTTTCGCATCCAAGTTCGAAAGCGGCTCATCCATCAGGCAAATGGGTGCCTCGGTCACGATGGCACGTGCCAAGGCGACACGCTGTCGCTGACCACCGGAGAGTTCGCGCGGTTTCCGTTTTAAGTAATCGGTGAGCCCGAGTGTCTCCGCCGCCTGTAGGCAACGCTCCCGCTGTTCAAGCTTCGTCAGTCCTTTCGTATGTAGACCGAACGTGATATTTTTCTCAACCGTCATATGTGGGTAAAGGGCATAGTTTTGGAACACCATCGACAAGTGACGCTCACTCGGCTTCATCCCGTTTGCTGCCACTCCGTCGATGCGAAGCGTTCCGCTTGTGATGGATTCGAGCCCGGCTATCATCCGAAGCATCGTACTCTTCCCGCAGCCGGACGGACCGACGAGTGCGAAGAACTCTCCTGCTTCAATCGTCACGTCAATCCCTCGAATGACTTCCGTCTCCCCGAATGATTTCGCCAGTTGTTGTAGTTGTATCGATTTCATGCTAATTCCTCCTTCTGACTTTGTACGTGCCAAAGTCGTTCATCCCCGGTCGATACGGCGAATGCCCCATGATCGAGGGCGCGATGCACGTCAATCGGTTGACGAATCATGCCACCTGTCACAATCGGAAAAGAGACGTCCCGGGAAATCTTCTCGACGACGCTCGGAATCAGACCAGGCATGAGTTCAATCGCATCCGGTTGTTGCGCCTCGGCGAGCTTGAGCCCGCTCGTGACCGCGTCCGAGTCGACGAGAAAGAGTCGTTGTACCGTCAAGAGCCCCGCTCGCTTCGCATGCTGGAGCACGGATGCTTTCGTCGTGACAATCCCATCGGCGCCGACACGTTTGGCGAGGTAATCGATCCCGTCCCGGTCGAGGCTGATGCCATTGATTCGCTCAGCGTGGAGGAAGACCGTTCGATTCTCTCGCTTCAAGTGCGCCACATAGCGGTCGAGTGTACTGAGCGTTCCCATCATGAGAAACGTCGTCGTCACATCTGTCCGTAAAAACGCCTCGATTTGTTTTGGACTTTTGATGGAGGCAATCATCCGTTCTTGTCCGATTCGTGCAATCGCTTCATTCACTTGAATCATCCTCTCTTCAAAAAAGGACCAACAGAAACGACACGTCATCGACGTACGGGCTTCTGTTGGTCTCTCAAAGGTTCTACCGGTAACTATTCACTTGGAGTGAGGGGGTCTCACAGCTCCTATCGTAACGAACGATTGTAAAGACACGATAAAGAAATCGCAAAGTTTCATGAAGAGAACGTAAAAAAACCGATTCACGGGGAATCGGTCAACGTCTGTTCGGCTTTCGCTAAGATATCGGATTTCACATCATCATCCCGTCCTTGCCAATTGCGGACCATCATCTTCATCCGCTGGTTTTTCGAGAATCGTTCCTCGTGACGATCGATGAACCGCCAATAGAGGGCGTTGAACGGACAGGCGTCGTCTTCTGTCGTATGTTTCGGGTTGTATGCGCAATCCCGACAGTAGTCACTCATCCGGTCGATATATTTTCCGGAAGCGACATACGGTTTTGTGGCGAGCTTTCCACCGTCCGCATGAAGGGCCATCCCAAGAACGTTCGGTAAGACGACCCAGTCATAGGCATCGATGTACATCTCGTTGAACCAGTCGCTCGTCTGTTGCGGTGAAATCTCGAACAATGTCGCATAGTTTCCGAGCACCATCAGTCGCTGGATATGATGATTGTGGGCATGCGCGACGACCGGTTTCAAACTTTGATGCAGACAGTTCAAATCCGTCTTCGCATCCCAGAAGAAGGACGGTAAGTCGCGTTCATGCTTGAACGTGTTCACGTCTTCATAACCGGGCATGACAGCGAGATAGACGGCGCGCATATATTCCCGCCAACCGAGGATTTGCCGGACGAATCCTTCAATCGACGATAGCGGTGCATCCGCCTGACATGCCGCATCAACGACTTCTCGCGGTGTCAGTAGACCGATATTGATGGCAGCTGACAACAGGCTGTGCGACATCTCGGGTTCATCCGTCATCATCGCATCTTGATACGGGCCGAACGTCTCAAGACGCTCTTCTACGAACCGTTTTAGCGCACGTCTCGCCTCATGATGTGTGACCGGCCAATGGAACGGGGTCACCTCTCCTGGATGCTCCGAGAACGTTGACTCGACTTTTTCGATGACGTCTTTCGTGATCGAATCTGGACGGAAATGGATGGCAGATGGAATCGATAGTCCTTCTTTCGGTGGTTTTCGGTTATCCGTATCAAATGACCATTTTCCACCGCGAGGCTTCCCGTCTTCGAGTAATACGTCGAATCGCTTACGCATGTAACGATAAAAACGATCCATCCGCCACGGTTCATTTCCGAGCGTCTCGGTCGCTTCCTTTTTTGATAAGTAGAAGAGCGGGACATCCGTATGTTCGACAAGGTGATGTTTCTTACCGAACTGTTTCAGTTTTTTCGCCATCGGTTCGTCCGTGACGGCGGTGATATGAATTTCGTCCGGATTGTACTGTTTCACATGGTTGTCCCACGCCTCTTGGAACGAATCCGCTTCGTGGTAATCTACGGTATATCCTTTATCACGCAATTCTTCCGCAAAGTGGCGCATCGCAGAGAAGATCAGGACGAGCTTTTGTTTATGGTACGGACGCCACGATGCGCGTGATGTCGCCTCAATCATGACGATGACGTCATCTTCTTTCATATCCTTCAACATCGCAAGTTCGTGCGAGAGTTGGTTGCCGAGTATCCAAAATGAACGCATGTTGTTGACTCCTTTGTCTCATCGATGTGCTACAATCGAGCTACTTTCGAAGTGAGGTGATGATGTGTTACCACAAGTGCTACTGAAATGGATTGACAGTCAATACGAGAATCCAAGGGGTCCCGTCGGAAAGTATATCGGGGAAAAGATGGTACGCCAACACCGGGTCGAAGTCGAATGGACGATTGAACAGTTAGACATTCAACCTGGTACAACCGTTCTAGAGCTCGGGTGCGGGGCCGGCGATGCGATGGCGACCATCCTTCAACGACATCCTGACGTACATGTCATGGGTCTCGACCGTTCGAAGACGATTCTCGATTCAGCACGACAGCGTAATCATGCTTCGATGCAAACAAAACGGGCGAAGTTGATTCAAGGAGATTTGCATCAATTTAAGATGATGGACGCATTCGTCAATCACGTGTTCAGCGTTCACACACTATATTTCTGGAGAGATGTCACGACCGTTCTGTCTGAAATCGAACGTGTCTTGAAACCGAATGGCACATTTGTCATCACCTACTGTGACGGGAAAGGTGATGTCGAATGGAACGACATCTCCGATATGATTCGGAATCAATTTATCCCCGCAGCGGTGAGTCTCGGATTCAAGGACGTATCGGTACAACGTGGACCGGACTCCCGTGATTATCATACGGTCGCCGTTATGGGATGCAAACCGAACTCTTAATCACTACCCGTTTTTCATTCGATCCTTTCACGCCAATCGGTTCGTTGGTGCTGAATGCGAAAACAGAAGGCTAAACCAATCGTAATCCATCGGTTTAGCCTTCTGACGTTATTTATAAAACTTGTACGTGTTTTTCCCGCTCGATTTAGATTGATACAGTGCAATGTCTGCCTCTTTCAACAATCGACCGAGGTCCGCCTGTTCGTCGGAATCATATTGAGCGATGCCGATGCTCGCTGATAACGGGAGATGGTCGTCCCATTCTTTCAATACAGACAAGATTTGTTCAGCATACCCAATGACAGTCTCTTTTGATAACGCATGTGCGATTTTTATAAGAAATTCATCCCCACCTAAACGATACACTCTCGAATCAGGTATCGGCTCCATCAAACGTCTCAGACGAAGCGCCACTTCTTTTAGGACAAGGTCCCCTTCATCATGACCGAATGTGTCATTCACCCATTTGAACCCATCTAAATCAATTAAAAACAGTGCCCCACCTTGATTCGGATTCGTCTCAAAATAGTTATTCAAGTAATGTCGGTTATAAAGATTCGTCAATTCATCCCGTGAGGCACGACGTTCGAGTTCTAAATAGTAACTGAACATACGAACCACGCGCTTCAACAAGCGGACACTTTTTGAATCGTACTGGGCGCTTTTATGATTGGCGACACAGAGCGTACCGAAAATATCCCCGTTCTTCGTCAGAATCGGGATTCCCAAATACGACTTGATGTTCACTTCGCGCAGTAATGACTGAAGTCGCGTCGATTCAATCTGCGACTCAATGTCTTCATACATCAAAATTTCTCGTTGATTGAAATCGATTCGATTACATACCGTATCCTTCAAATCAAAGGACATGCCTTCTTCAAGTAGGATAGGAGAATCTTGTGAGGACAGTTTGAGTATATGTTGGGTGTCATTCTCAATTGACGTGAGATAGACTAGTTTATCTGGTACTATTTCTTTTGCTAACTCAATCAAGTCAATCGCTAGCTCATCGAAATTCCGATACATTTGAAACTCATATGAGTGCATATGGCACCTCCACGCTAAAAATCATCCACACTCATTATATCGAACAGTTTGGTCTTTCCCTGTACCGATATATAAAAAATACCTCACGACGTCCATCGCGTCGTGAGGTATTGAATAGCGTCCTGATTGATTCATTCTTACAGCGGACTCTTCACACTCGAAGTGAGCGCTGCATCGAATCGTGCCGTGATTTGATGCGGACGGGTGATGGCTCCCCCTACAACGACCGCGTGCGTTCCTAAATCCATACAACGCTTTGCCATCTCAGGTGTCAAAATATTCCCCTCGGCCACGACCGGCTGTGTCACGTGATCTAACACATCTTTTAAAAACTTGAAATCATCATGGTAGAGAAGAGATCCTTTCGTTTCGTCTGTATATCCGTGCAAAGTTGTCGAGATATAGTCGAAACCAAGGCGATCCGCCTCAATGCAGTCCTCTAGGGTCGCGCAATCAGCCATCAACAATTGATTCGGATAAATCGAGCGGATAGCGTGAACCAGTTCTTGGAGTGACAGGTTTCCCGGACGAGGACGCTTTGTCGCGTCGAGCGCGATGGCGTCCACACCGACTTCCATCAATTCCTCGATCTCTTTCATGGTCGCTGTGATGAACACGTCACTATCTTCATAGTCACGTTTGACGATACCAATAATCGGAACAGTCACGTGTTTTTTTATCTCTTGAATATCCCTCGCTGAATTGGCTCGAATTCCTTTGGCGCCACCTTGAACGGCCGCAATAGCCATCCGTCCCATAATGAATTCACTATGGAGCGGTTCACCTTCTAAAGCCTGGCACGAAACAATCAATCCAGTCGGTAACGTTATCATAATAGTTATTCACTTCTTTCTTTTAAACGATCAAGCGCTTTAAGTGTTTGTAGATAATGCGCTTTTAATGCTTCATTCGTCTCCATCAATGTCTTCGTCACCGCGTCGGCTGTGAAGAGAAGTGGGAGTTGTGTATTAATCAAGAATGCCTCACCGGAGGCACCGGCAGTCAACAACCGATAGTCGACAAGTTCAGCAAGTGGTGAATGTTGATAACCGACGAATGCAACTGTCGTACACCCCGACTCTTTCGCGAGTTGCATCGCCTGGACGACTTCTCGACTTTCTCCACTATTCGAAAAGGCAATGACTACGTCTTCTGACGTGACAATCGATGCGTCCATGACCATGCTGTGACTGTCGAAAGCGGTAGTCGCCAACAATCCCATCCGTCTCAATCTGTATTCCATTTCCTGTGCCACTAGTCCGGCGTTGCCTAATCCGTATAAGTGAACGGATCGGCTCGATGTAATCTCTTTACAAATCGCAAGTAGTTCATCCTGTTCAATTAAATGAGCGGTCGTCTGAATCAATTCAATGTATGACCGCTGCATCGGTTCGAGCGAAGTCGTTTGGGGCAAATTCGTTTCCGTCAACGTCTTTTGCATCATGAGCTTCAGTGAACTATAACTTCCCACTCCGATTTTTTTGCAAAACCGCGTGATTGTCCCTGGTGAAGTCGCAATCGCATTTGCCAAATCAGTAATGTTCATTTCGATTGCCTCATTCATGTTCGCCATCAGATAATCCGCAATCTTTTTCTCACTGCCCGTCATTTCTGAATACACGTGTTTTATTTGCTCCCACACGGTTCTTCCCTCCAACACATTCGTTATTCGCCCCGGCCTAACGCCTCTTGGACTTCATTCTTAATAATTGTAACAGAAGGACCGTAGATTACTTGAATTCCATTCCCTTTTTGAACCACCCCGTGAGCGCCCGTCTCTTTCAACAAGTCTTCACGGACATGTTGATTGTCGTTGACGGTGACGCGGAGGCGTGTCGCGCAGCAGTCGACCGTCTCAATATTGTCGTCGCCACCTAGTGCCGCAATGATGGCTGACGTACGATCCGACACCGCAACGTCTGCTGTTTTTACTGTCTCATCCGATCGTCCAGGTGTCATGAAATTGAACTTTGTGATGAGGAAACGGAACGTTACGTAGTAGAGCAAGAACCAGAAGGCACCGATGACCGGTACGAGCATCCAGTTCGTCTTGTCATTCCCTTGTAAGACCCCGAATAAGATAAAATCAATGAACCCACCAGAGAATGTTTGACCAATCGTAATCTCAAAGATGTGAGCCATCATAAAAGCAAGTCCATCAAAGATAGCATGTACTAGATAGAGGACCGGTGCGACAAACAAAAATGCGAATTCGAGTGGCTCTGTGATTCCCGTCAAGAATGAGGTGAGTGCTGCCGAGAACAAGAGCCCGAACACGATTTTCTTTTGCTCCGGCTTTGCACAGTGATACATGGCAAGCGCCGCACCGAGAAGACCAAACATCATCGTAATGAATCGACCCGACATAAATCGTGCTGTTCCTTCATAGAATTGTGTCGTGTTCGGGTCAGCCAACTGCGCGAAGAAAATCTTTTGTGTTCCTTCGATCAATGTTCCGTCAATGACCATCGAGCCCCCGAGCCCAGTGGTCCAAAACGGAATGTAGAAGATATGGTGCAATCCAAATGGTCCAAGCATCCGAAGGACGAACCCATAAATAAATGTTCCGATATATCCTGTTTTTTCAACGAGACCACCTAACGAGAAAATCCCGTTCTGCACCGTCGGCCAGATGAAGTAGAGCCCAATCCCTACACCAATCGCAACGAATGACGTGATGATTGGGACAAAACGTGATCCGCTGAAGAACCCGAGGAACTGTGGAAGCACTTGCTTGTTGTAGCGGTTATGCAAGAGCGCCGTGACAATCCCAATCAAGATCCCACCGAACACACCAGTTTCAAGCGTTTGAATTCCGAGCGCCATCCCTTGACCGGCACTCGCTAAGTTCGTTTCCATCAACTCTCCAGTAATCTGAAGCATTGCGTTGATGGTCGCATTCATAATCAAATACCCAAGCATCGCTGCCAATCCGGCCGTTCCTTTATCAGACTTCGCGAGTCCGACAGCGACACCGATGGCAAACAACACAGCCAAGTTCGCGAATACAATCGAACCGGCAGCCGCCATAATGGTGAATAGATGTTGCAACCAGTCGATGTCGAGGAACGGGTACGCTTGCACCGTATTCGGGTTAGACAAGGCGCCCCCAATTCCTAACAGTAGTCCAGCGGCCGGTAAGACAGCAATCGGCAACATGAACGATTTCCCGAATTGTTGCGCTCGTTCAAAGAGACGTGACATGAATAAATCCTCCTTAAAATCATTTTCACCTGAATCATAATATGAAAAATATTTTTATGCAAGCGTTTACGGTAAAAAAGATTTTAAAAAGAGTGACCTCGTTTGGTCACTCCAGATTACCCTCGACTTTTCCGCGTCAACGTCAATCCACCAAATCCACTGATGACAGCGATGTAAAATCCTAAATCATAGAACCAGCCGGTATTGTTCACTTCATACACACGATACGTATCATTGAATAATCCTAAAATGAGTGAGATCGGTGCAATCCATCCGTGCCAAATACCCCAGAAAAAACCTGCCGGATCCGTCGTGTACGTACCGTCACCCGGAACACAACCTCCGAGTAGTGTAACAAGTGTCAGCATGATGAGTATGATTCCAAATCGTTTCATCTTTCATCCCTCCTATAATGGGTATTCCCGTTTCTCCTAAAAAAAGCACTGACAAACGTCAGCGCCAAAGTTGAACCGTATTCGCAAACTCGATATCTGTCGCCAATTCACCGTCAAGTGCATGAAGATCGAAATCTTCCCCATCGAGCCATTTTTGGAAGTCGAAGATGACCGGATCACGGTCTCCACCGAGCGCAAACCAGGTCTCGAGCGTTTCAGGGAAATAAGCAGCCGTATGAATCGTTCCCGCCCAACTCTTGTACAATTCTGAAAAGACGCCCTTGTCGGTGTCGTTCATGAGACGGAATGCGCTCTCCGCATCTTGAATCAAGTGTTGCACGACTTTGATTTCCATCATGCGACGAGTCGAATCATCAAGATGATAGCGATTCTCGTGTTGGAGTAGTTCAAAATGGTTTGTACAGATATTCGATTCCCGTACTTGGATGTCTCGAGGCGTCGCCTCGATTACACGTGTTTTCGATGATTTGTCATGGACGACGTATGTGAATGACCCGCGATGCGGAATCTCTTTTAATAAATCGACTGCTTCTTCCACCGTCGCACATGTTTCTAGAATGATTCGTCCAATCATTTGACAGACAAACCCGTCCCCGGGTCGACGACGATTGATGAAATTGTAGCCCATGGCAAGTCCTTTTTCATTCATTCCGTCCATACGTCCGGTGACACGAGAGACCGGTCCGATGACCGCATACCCGTCATCCGGTTGAAAGACGTTGTATCGACCGTCATACGTCATCGGGTGATAATCGTAATTCCGAACGAGAAAGTTATCCCCCGTCAAAATCGAACAGCCGCTGATTGGATTGTTGACTCGAAAATGTCCGAAATGAAGTAACGTGTCATTGAGCGACAGCTTCAGCTCATCTTGTAACCCAATCAACTCTTCCCAAATCTTTGGAGCAAATTCATCGAAGGCAGCCTTTGCCTCAGTGGCATCAATCTCAAATCGCGGAACGCGTAGTTTCCACTGATCCGTCCGATTTTCGAGCAATTGACTGCGCTTAATATATTTTCCTTGAAATCGTCCGAAGTCATAATGACTTCCCCGAAACTGTGTCAGTTCACTAGAGAATTGTTGCATGAAAAAACCTCCCTTGCGCCCATTATAGCGGACGCACGAGAGGTCTGTCTGAAGTGAGACTGTTTATAACTTGAACTGTTGACTCATTCGTTGCATGTCCTCTGCCGTGCTCGACAAATCTTTTACGAGACGATTCATCGTCTCACTCGTCGCCGACATCTGTTCCGTCGAAGCAGCCACTTCCTCATTTCCGGCCGTACTTTCTTCTGAAATCGAAGCAATTTCAGACAGTCCATGTTGAATGTGGTCCTGGTTCGTCTTCACTCGATCGAGTTGGCCACGCATCGAACTCGTCAATTGTTGCATGTGACGAACGCTCTGTTCGATTTCAGTGAACGCACGCTTCGTTGATTCAAGTGTCGCTTTCCCTTCCTCTGCAGCCGTCATGCTCTCTGTAAAGGTTTGACCGAGCGCAATCGAGTTTTGTTTGACGCTTCCGACGATTTCCGAAATTTCACTGACAGACTCAGCGACACTATCCGAAAGTTTCCGAATCTCCGAGGCGACGACGGCAAACCCTTTTCCGTGTTCACCGGCCCGAGCCGCTTCAATCGCTGCATTGAGTGCAAGCAAGTTTGTCTGTTGTGAAATTTGACGAATCATCGTGACCAGTTCCGTCACCTCGTCCGCTTGTTGTTCAAAGTCGCGGACTTGTCCTTGTGATGTTTTCACTTGCGCATGAATGTGAGTCATTTGATTGACGGCACTCTCCATGTAACGTAGACCATCCATCGTCACCCGACTGACGACTTCCGCCTGCTCACTCACTTGTTCTCCGTCTGATGTCGTTTGCTCGACAAGTGTCGAAAATTCATTCATATGTCCGTAAAGACGCATCGTCAAGACACTTTGATTCTCAACACCGCTTGCGATTTCTTCCATCGTATAGGCAATTTGGCGAGAGGCATCATTTACCTCTTCTGAGATACCTGAAACGTTGCCACTCTCATCCCGTACCGTCTGTGCCGACGTTTGAATGCCGGAAATCAAATCTTTTAACATATGTGTCATCTTATCCATCGATACCGTCAGACGTTTGATTTCGTCATTAGATTTTAACTTAATACCTTCAACCGCAGTCGTCGCTGTCGCCAAATCACCTTCAGCAATGGATGTGGCCACACGTTCTAGCGCTTGAAGTGGACGCAATTTCCAGCCAAGATAACGCCAGATGATGATTCCCGAAACGACAAGGAGCACGAGTAAACCGATTAAGATTGGAACTAAACTCTCTTTTAAGACATCTCCTGTAATCGCGGAGACCTCAGTAGCAGCTTTATCAATTCCGAGTACCCCAACTACCTCGTTCCCTTGTTTAATCGGGACGAGCACCGTCACATACTTCCCGTACTCCGGATCATCGATGACATCGGTTGCGACGGTCTCACCTTGGAATGCGGGCGATGCTCCTTCATACGTCATCGCTGTAGTCGGAGACCCGATTTCTGCGGCATCCGCTTCGCTCAATCCGTCCACGATCATTCGAACTTCCTCACCCTCTGTGGCGATCGTGTATACATACATCGCTCCAATTTGCTGACGATATGCATCTAAATATTTACGAAACTGCTCATACTGCTCATTTTTTGACGGATTCGCTACGAAGGATGCATAGGCATCGACATCCAATGATTCACTAATCCGTTCACCATCTTCAATTAACGTCGCATGTAACGTACTGAGTACGGAATGCTTCGTACTGAAGTATTGCACTACTCCAAACAAAATGATGAGCAACGTGACGAAGACCAACATTGATGCTAGAATGCGCGTCTGTAACGACTCTGATTTCTGTTTCATCTCAAAATTCCTCCATTCTCTCCTTACTCTTTTTATCGGATAGAATAGACTTATCTCCACAAAAAAACAGGCGATTTTCGACAACATCGCCTGTTTCTTATTCACCATTTGTCGAATTAATGACTTCGAGTGGTATCGTGATTTCCGATTCACCTTCTTCAACGAGATGGAAGAGTGGAAGTGTCTCTGATACGAACAGATCCGGGTCTACGTCCGTCTGATACTCATACGTCCGAATATCCTCTTCACGCTCTGCAATCAGTTCACCAAACGGAATCGCAACGCGTTCGCCTTCGACCTCATAACTCATGACCGTCGTCGGATCAAGACGACGATTTTCGAGCATTCGAATCGTGAAGAGCATCGTCGTGTTATTCGTTCGCTCAAGAGAAACGGCGATTGCATCGGACTGTCCTGCACGTTTATCAATCATCGTTTCATCCACATTTTGTTCGTAAACGACGTTCTCTTCACTCGACTCTTCTGTCTGGAGCTGCTGACAACCCACAATCGTCATCAAGCCAACTAATAATACAATGACTAAAGCACGCATCCCATTTCTCCTTACTTCAAGGCGAAAGTGAGTTCTGCTTCACAAGCAACTTCTCCGTCGACCGTGGCCACGGCACGTCCTTTACCAATTGGTCCACGAATTTTCATGATTTCTACCTCGAGGCGAAGTTGATCACCCGGGACGACTTGGCGTTTGAAACGGCAGTTGTCAATCCCTGCAAAAAAGGCGAGCTTGCCTCGATTCGATTCGTCTTTCAACATTGCAAAAGCACCGACTTGTGCGAGTGCTTCAACAATCAAGACACCTGGCATGACATTATAGTCTGGGAAATGCCCGTTAAAGAACTCTTCATTCGCCGTGACATTTTTTAATCCAACAGCACGCTTCTTTTCCTCGACTTCGATAATTCGATCAATTAACAGAAACGGGTATCTGTGTGGGATTACTTCTTTGATTTGCTCAATTGTATACATCCATCCACCGCCTTTAAGAGGTTAGCCAAAAATCGGTGATATGGCGCCAGGTCTCGATGTCAAATACATCTTTCCAATCGCCTCCGCCAATGACGCTATATCCGATGACCGCTCCGAGGGCGAGCATCGCGATTGCCAACACTAAAACAACGAGCACGCGCAGTAAAATCGGGAATCGACGATGATTCGATAATCGCGATTGCTTTTTCTGCTTCGTCTCTTGTTCTGGTGAACCTTTTTGTTCTTCCGAACTCGTCTGTTCATCGTTCGCCACGTCCAACCATCCTTTCAGCTAAAATGATTATATCATATTAGTACCTGGTATTAAAATGCGTAAATTGCTACCTTTTTAGTGTACCCTATGCAGAAAAGTCGAACAAGCATCCTTCCCTGATAGAAGTCGAACGATTTATTTCTTTACCTTCAAATATGCTACGCTTAGACTATTCAACGTCAGGAGGTTTGTCTATGTGGAATGAATTTAAAAAATTCGCAATGCGGGGGAACGTCATCGACTTGGCGATTGCTGTCGTACTTGGTGCAGCGTTCACTGCAATCGTGAACTCACTCGTCAATGATATCTTTATGCCGCTTCTCGGAATCATTATTGGAGGAATCGATTTTTCTAGCTTAAAAGCACGTGTACTCGGAGTGGATGTGTTATATGGCAATTTTATTCAACAGATTGTGTCCTTCTTCTTGATCGCCATCGCCCTCTTCTTGATTGTCAAAGTCATCAATCGTTTACAGCGTGAAAAAGAAGTGGAGGAAGCTGCTATTCCGACCCCAACGAAAGAAGAGCAACTGTTGACAGAGATTCGTGATCTGCTAAAAAATCGTTCTTTATGAATGCGAAGGCGCCCGACTACTGTCGTGGCGCCTTTTCAATGATATGACGCACGCGTTGGACCGCATTCGTCAATAGTGGAGCTGCTTCCCAAATCGCTTCTTCTAACGTCATGATCCGAGACACGATCGGAAAAATGGCGACGATGCCGGACTCCATATGCGATGTGTAATCGGACTGTCCGGTGAAGACGAGGGTCGGGACCCCGCGCGTATGTGCAAGGCGCGCCAACCCATACGGTGCCTTTCCCTCAAAGCTTTGCGCGTCAAATTTACCCTCTCCTGTAATCAGCCAATCTGCTTTTTCTAACTGTTCTTCGAGCTTAGACCAACTGACCACTTCTTCGATGCCACTCACGTAGATTGCACCAAGCTGCAATAGCGCAAAGCCGATGCCGCCAGCCGCCCCTGCTCCAGGAAGTGCTCTTCTATCCACTTCAAAACAGTTCGCGTAGTGATCGAGGATCCGGTCATATCGCTTCACTACATCTGCCGCCAATCCTTTCTGGGGTCCGAACACATAGGCTGCTCCGCTTCCACCAATCAATGGGTTCTGTACATCGGAAGACATTCTCCATACGACCTCGCGCGCACGCGGATGAAGACCGGACCAATCAATTGATGCCACTTCTTCTAGTCGATGGGGAATGGTCGATAACACAGAGCCGTTCGCATCAAGAAAACGAACACCTAACGCTTCGAGCAATCCTTTCCCACCATCCATCGTTCCGCTCCCTCCGAGCCCGATGGTGATGATCTTCGCCCCACGCTCTAGCGCTTGAACGATCTGTTGACCGACTCCGACTGAACTGTAGCGCCACGGATCGACATGAGCGAGGAGTGTCAATCCTGCTGTTTCCGCCACTTCGATTACCGCGTGCCTCGTTGACGGCTCGAAACCAAAACGTGCAACGCGCTGTATTCCATCCAAGCACACGACATTTTCTTCTATAATGGTTCCTTCTGCATGTGTCGCAATCCAAGCATCCAAAAAACCTTCTCCTCCGTCAGAGATCGGTATGATGGTGACCTCATGCCCTTCAAGCGCACGAAGGACCGCTTGATTTGCTTCCATACTCGAAAGTGAGCCTTTGAATGAATCCATCGCGACTACAATCCGCATTGATGCTTCTCCCCCTTTGTCTATAAAAAAACCGCTTCTCGGCTCGAGAAGCGGTATGCGTTATGGACGTAACGCCGTGACAAGCCCCATCATCTGATCGCTCATCGACATCGCCCGTGAGTTCATTTGATATGCTCGTTGTGTGATTGTCATATCAGTCATCTCTTTCGTCAAATCAACGTTCGATGACTCGAGTGTCCCTTCAATCAATAGATTTCCGAGTGGACGATCGACTTCGGTCTCCAAATCCGCTTCGAACACGTTATCACCGAGCGGACGTAATTCCGACGTATTGCGGACTTCTACGATGTCGAGACGTCCGAATTCTTGTTCAACGCCATTCACACTCGCAACGACCACACCGTCTTGACGAATGCGCTGATTCGTCGCATCGTTCGGCATCGTGATTGGATTACCGTCATCTCCAAGAAGCGGATTCCCGTTCACATCAACGAGCGTCGTCTCGTCACCGACTGACAATTGCATGTTTCCACTTCGAGTCACCCCGACACCGTTCGGCGTGTCCACGACAAAAAATTGACGGCTCGCCTTTAAAAAGACGTCCAATCCACGATCTGTCGTACGTACTTGTCCGATATTGAACTGCTGTGTAATATCGGCGACATGTCCCCCGACTCCAATCCGAATCCCGTTCGGTGTGTCTCGACCGACTTCGAATTCAGGACGCGGTTGGTTGTTATACGCCTGCGACAATAGCGAAGCAAAATGCCCCTGTTGACGCTTAAAGCCGACCGTATCGACGTTTGCGATATTGTGACCTGTCACATCTAATTGACGCTGAAGTTGAGACAGAGAGTTGACCGAGTTATAAATGGACTGCATGGTGTTCCTCCTTAACGAATACGAGCGATTTCGATTGCCCGCTCGGCACTTTTATCATACGCTTGGACGACCTTTTGATTCGCCTCAAACTGACGATACGTCATCATCAAGTCTGCCATCGTCTGGTCGAGGTTGACGTTCGCTTCTTCAATAAATCCTTGTAGTACTTCGACCTGGGCCGGCGCCGGGGCATCACCCGTCACACGCCAGTCATTGCCGACTTGTTCAAGAGTCGTCAAGTCATCGATTTGGTAGGCACCAAGAGTCGCCACGTTTTGTCCAAGCGATGTGATGACGCCATCTTTCCCAACTTGAAACTCGCTCGATGGTAATTGGATTCGTTCCCCTTCATCAGAAAGGATATATCCGCCGTCCGCAGAACGAAGGAAGAGCGTCTCATCGATCGAGAAGCGTCCATTTGTCGTATATAACGTCTCGCCGCCTTGTTCGACTGCAAACATCGGGGCTCCCGCAAAATCAGTAGGTGCCTTTAAATACAGGTCGGTCGGGCTACCGGATTCTGTGATACTCCCAGCTGAGAATCGGGGCATTGTTTCTTGAAGATAGACGCCCATTGATAGGGTACCTACTTCTCCCTTCACGCGCGATTTCGCGTTATCCGGATTGCTGACTTGTGCAAGAAGCATCTCCGGAAACGAACGTACCACGCCATCAGACGCTTTGAAGCCTGGTGTTCTCACATTACCAAGGTTGTTGCTCAAAATCTCTTGTTGGCGCTGCAGGGCATTCATCGCTCCCGCTGCTGTATATAATCCGCGTAGCATAATCGTCTTCCTTTCATCCTATAACATGATTCACTCTCTATATCGTACCAAACGAGCGTGACATTCACCGTTTTTTCAAAAAAAGTTCATCCCATAAATTAGGATGAACTCTCTTCATTGACATGGTCGACCATCGGTAACTCGACAATCATCGTCGTTCCTTCTCCTAGTTGAGATTGAACAGAGATGGTACCACCGTGCAGTTGAACGATTTCTTTACAGATTGCTAAACCTAATCCGGTTCCACCAATCTGTTTACTTTCTTCCGATGCCGAACGATAAAATTTATCAAAGATTCGTGCTGCATCTTCTTCCGAAAGTCCTAACCCTTCATCCGTGATCCTGATTTGAATCGTGTCATCTTCACACGTGACATCGACTGTCACATTCCCACCTCTTGGAGAATACTTGATGGCATTGTTCAAGATGTTCGAGAAGACTTGACGTAATTGGGCCGGATCTCCCGCGACGAATAGCGATTCATCACAATCAAAGTGGAAGAAATGATGCTCTGTCGACCCTGCGTGGATTTCGAGGAGATCTGATAATAAATCGTATAGACTCTCTACTTTAAAGTCAGGTACGCTCATACCCGCCTCCATTTTTTGAACATCTAGCAAGTCACTCACGAGTCGTTCGAGCCGCTTTGTCTCACTCGCAATCATGTCTAAATAGCGCTCTCGCTTCGTGTTTTCCAATTGACGACTTTTGAGCAGTTCTGAAAAACCGAGAATCGAGGTAAGGGGCGTCCGAAGCTCATGGGATACTGTCGCCACAAGTTCTGTCTTCAAGCGATTGACTTCTGTTTCCTGGGTAATATCTCGTGAGACGAAGATGACACCCACACGTTCATTTTGAAGATCAATCGGTTCGGCGTACATGCGAATCGTTTTCTGACCCTCTTGCATCGTATAGGTGAACGTTTCGTCGAACATGCCTTCTTCTTTAGCACGCTTCGTGAAACCGTTCAGTCCCTCTTGATCATCAATCTGGTTCATGAACATCGGATAGTACATCGCAATTGGGTATAGACTGCCCCGTTCTGTTGATGGAATCGGATGTTCATATAAGTCAAAGAGCGCACTGTTACCAAAGCGTTCATTCGTTTTGAGTTCCGTATAGACGATAGAATCGCGCATCGTGTGCAAAATTCGAGCGGTCTTCTCACGTTCGAGATCGACTTGATCTTGTTGGCTCCTAAGTGAGGTCGCCATCTCATTAAACGCTTTCGACAACTGTCCGACTTCGTTTTGCAGTGGTTTAATCGGGATGAGTGTCGCGCTCGGGTTGCTCGCGAGACGCTCACTGTTTACCATCAGCGTCTGCAGTTGATTGGTCAACCTTAAAATATATGGCTGCAACCCGACAAACAATATGAACAATGCCCCGAGTAGAATCAAAAGCCACATCCATTGGGCTTTCACTAACTGTTTTGACAGCGCATCTCGCAATTCACTTTCTTGAAAATCAAGATTTTGTCGATAGTCGGTAAAGACCGACTCCATATCGACGATGCTTGCACTCATATCGGCAGCACTACTTGAGTTCAATTTAAATCGCGTCTGAGTCGACGTTTCATTTTTCGGCATGAATTGCCCTACGGTGCGCATCTGCAGGAAGGATTCATCAATTTCTCCTGCCTGCTTCGCAATCACATACTGCTCAAGTGCCGGCATGACGCGTGTTGTATAAATGGAGAAGAGAAGTCTCGCATCCTCTGCGAACTGTACTTCTTCCGCGTTTCTTGCCTGTTCTTCGAACCAGGTCGTTTGCTCGTCGATGTTCGTTTGAGCCGTTCTTACTTCTTCTAATAGCGCACGTTCTCCTAACAGGACGTGCCCTCGTAATTCATATTGCATCGATTGCCACGTTTCAAACAGGTCTGTCGCCCGTGCACGTTGCTCACTGATTCGTTCTAATTTTACGGTCGTCTCTTGAATCGATTGCTGTGTATAAAAATAGGTCCCAATCGATGTGAGCGTCACTAAGGCAATCAATATATAGAAAATCGTCATAACTTGTCGACTAATGCGTTGTTCAATCCAACGTTTCATGGAATGCCTTCTTCCTTCACTCTTAGAATGCCTCACTTCGTACGGTGAATGACTTTTTCTGTTCAAACAAAAAAAGTTCGGGTACGATGATGAGACGGAGAGTCACTTCAAAAATTCATTCACCTATTAGAAAGAATAACGGAATGACCTCACAAGAAACTCACAAAGATTGAAGGGAATGTGTTCATGACGCGTAATCGAATGACGTTTATCCTCATCCTTGTGATGTTGGTTGGCGTCAGTCTCACTTTATTGATTCGACATCAGTCAATCAATCCGATCGTCACCGTTAACAAGGGCGAAGCTTCTCTTCTCTCTTCTACTGTCGACGAAGAGATTTTGCGACTAGACGGCTCATGGCGCTATGAGTCAGGGATTGTCACCCAAGTTGATCGCCGCTCCTATCGAACCATTCCGTTTACAACCCCTTATCGTGAATCTACCTATGAACTCGATATCGCGTTGCCAACCGGTACGTATGCCTTGCTCATTCCAAAGTCCCTATCCTCCTCTACGATTTTGATAGATGGGAAAATGGTTGAAACGATACAAATTGGAAACAATCGTCTCGTCGAGCAGCCGTCTCTGCTCTTGCTCGATGATGAGACAAAACAATTCCGACTGACGATTCAACATGAACGACAGGCAGGTAATTTCGCACCCATCGAAGAAAGTATATTAGTCGGACCGTTACATGCCATCATGACCACTCAAAACGCTTATGCCGGCTACGAATTTTTCATGTTGCTCATTTCACTTTTGATTGCCATGTTCTATGCCATCGTCTATCTCTTTCACCGAAATGAACGGTTGTATGGTTTCGGAACAGCTTTCTTTTTTTTGACGAGTTTTTCAATCATGTCCCGAGACGGCATGTGGATCTCGGGTAGTGATAAGTTGACGTTAAGTTTAGCCTTACTGAGTATCATCATGTTAATCGAGTTTTCGCGATGTTTGGAACGTGTGTCATTTGACCGGTTTTTGGCCATTTCGAGATATCCACTATATGGATTGACTGTACTATCCATCTTCCTGCCCTCTTCCGTTTACGAAGTGTATGAATACTTTGTATGGATGATCGTTTTATTTATCACGTTCTTCTGGGTCGGATTGAATATTGGATGGCTTCTTGAAAAGTACAAGACAGGCAATCCGCTCGAGTTATTAACTTTCACACTCGCCCAACTCGTCGGATATATCGGAATCATGACGTCGACGTTCATCGTCTCGCCCAATCAGCAGCTGTACGCCAATACGTTTACCATCATCTATTTCCTATTGATGTTTTTGCTTCTACCGATTCACCTGTCTACCGACAAAGGGAAAAAACAACAAGTTGAAGCGTTGGCCTCTCAGCACGAGATGTCCTTCTTTAACGCTCAAATCAAACCTCACTTCCTTTACAATACGTTTGGAAATGTGATTGCACTCTGTTACACGTCTCCACCCGATGCGGCTCGTCTACTCAGTCACTTGAGCACTTACGTCCGCTTCATTTTTGAAAATGGTCGAACCGAAAACGAGATATCGATTCGCCAAGAAGTCGATATGATCGACTCGTATCTCGCCATTGAACAGACGCGATTCCGTGATTCGTTCTACGTCGAGAAAGAAATTGATGAATCTCTTCTCGACTGTTCGATTCCACCTTTATTAATTCAACCACTCGTTGAAAATGCCGTGCGACATGGTCTCTATCGACACCCAGGACAAAAGCGATTGACACTTACTATCCAGGAACGAAACGGAATGATTGAGATTTATGTTCAAGATACAGGGAGTGGTTTTGATCCAAACGTATCAAACAAAACATCTGGGATTGGGATTTGCAATATTAAAAGTCGAATCGAACACCTTCATGGTGCAACGTTTGACTTAGCCTCCACTTTGAAAAAAGGCACCACCATTCACCTGCGTTTACCAAAACAGGAAAGGACGAATCATTTAGATGCGTACGATTTTAATTGAAGATGAACATCATATTTTAGGGATGATGGAGCGGATTGTAAAAGAGGAGCCGTCTCTTGAGTGGATTGGTTCATTCCAAAGTCCGGTTCAAGCTCTCACTTTTATTCAAGAGCACCCGGTAGACCTTGTCTTTTTAGATATCGAGATGCCTGAAATGACGGGGCTCGAATTGGCGACCTATTTGCCGGAACGGACACAAGTCGTCTTCACGACCGCCCATCAACAGTATGCCGTTGAAGCGTTCAATTTGCATGCCACGCATTACTTGTTGAAGCCCATCACAGAGCAGATGATTCATAACGTCATTCCGCGCATCATCCAGCGCTATGAGGCGATTCAACAAAAGAATCTCAATCAATCTTGTCGCATACAATTTCTAGATCGTTTTTCGGTACGAACACAAGATGGAAATCTTGTGAAGTGGCCAACACAAAAAACAGAGGAGTTATTTGCCTACTTAGTTTTTCATCGTAAGCAGGTCATTAATAAGTGGGTGCTTGCCGAAACCCTTTACCCGGACATCGATGAACCACAACGCGCCTTACACAACGTATACAACACGATTTATCGATTGAAAAAGACGTTAGCTGAACATGAACTCGATATAACTGTTAATACAATAAATAATGGCTATTCTATTGAACTTGGTGATTCCTGTGCCTGTGATTATTACGATTGGCTTGATGCACCAAATCCTTCAATTTCTAAAACAGACTTAAAAAATCGTTTATTTGTTGATAAAGACTATACATGGCATTGAAAAAAGACATCTCACACTTAAAGTGAGATGTCTTTTTTTTTATTGTATCCATCGAACGTTCTCTATTAGCGCCCAGTAAACCCTCCGTCAACGTGAAGATGTTGGCCATTCACCCATGCGCCGTCTGGGCCCATCAAGAAAGCGACGAAGCGAGCCGTATCTTCAGGCGTCCCCATTCGCTTGTAAGGAAATAATGGTAGCAAGTGTTCTCGAAGTTCGTCATTGATCCAACCCGTATCCGTCGGTCCCGGATCGAACGCATTCACCGAAATGCCGTATTCTCCTAATCCATTCGCCAACGCAGGTGTGATGGCAATCAATGCACCTTTCGTTGCGATGTAGGCCAGGTTATTCGCATCCGGTCCCCCCGATACGAAGAACAGGATTCGCCCATCTTGATGTCCCGCTTGTTTATAGCGCTCAATAAACGCAAAGGTGAGTCCGAGTGTCCCTTCGTTATTCACCAGGTAATGTTTTCTCAATACGTCGGTTGTAAAGTTCTCAACGTTGACATGTCGTTCATAGGTCGCGTTATGGATTAGCCTGTTCGGTATACCAAGTTTAGCTTCCATTCGATCAAGTAATCCGACCTCGTCTCCTGAAGCCAAATCGTATGCCTCATGCTCGACACGGGCCCCTTCTTCAGTCAGTTCTTGAACCAATCGTTCGATGAAGCCAATTTCTTCCCCGATTCCTTCTTTAGCGTCAAACGGACTCCAGTGCGTCAAGTACAAGTCATGTCCTTCAGAAGCAAGTTTTCGCGCAATCGCAGCACCGATGCCTTGATTGCGACTGACGCCAGTAATGAGTGTAAGTGGTTTGTTCATGATGTCCTCCGATTCTATTTGATTATTCTGTTCAGTTCATTAGTGAATCGGTGCCATCATGATTCCCCTCTCATTGATTAATGATTTCATTATATACAATTTTTCCCATGAATGAACTATATATTCGTATCCTCTTTAGATATGATGGATATATATGATTCATCACATCGGTATTGGGAGGCGCTTATTTGAAAAAGTTGATCATAACGACATTTTGTACATGGATATTGAGTGCTTTGCTCTATGCTGCCTTGACGGATGAATCATTTGTCACGCTTACCCAATCCGTCGACGTCAATCAGAACGTGTTGGAGCGCTACTTGACAACTCAAGTCATGTCTCCTAATTTCGGTGGGGATGTTTATGCCAGCTATCAAATCCTCGGGACGAGTACGACTCGACAGGAAGTGTATGTATGGGTGCTTCTACAAGAATATTATCCTAACCATCAACAACTTGAGCGAGGGACCGGAATATCTGCTCCAATCGTCTTACACATTGACCATTCCTCAGGAGTCTCTCGGATTGTCAATCATACGTTACCTCGAGATGGCTCATATTATCCTGGCGACTTACATACCCTATTCCCATTACATATTTCTATCGGCTTAATGTCTCACCCAACAGGACTTACCAACCGTCTCCAACGTCAACTTGAATCAGAGTTACCCCTTCCTGTTTCAAATACATATTGAAAGGATGAATCCCATGAGCCTCATTCAACAAATCAAACAAATCTACATCCCTGTCAAAGAGTTAGACCGTGCCGTTCAATTCTATCGAGACACGCTTGAGGTACCCTTTCTCTTTCAAGCAGGATTGCTCGCATTTTTCGACTGTGGGGGCGTTCGCCTCATGTTGTCCCCTCCAGAGAATGATGTTTTTGCAAAGTCAAGTCCAATTCTCTATTTGAGTATCGCATCCATCGATGACGCTTATGCTCAGTTGAAAAATGCAGGAGTGACTTTCATTGATGAACCACACTGTGTGGCAAAAATGGGGACGACAGAAACGTGGATGAGTTTCTTCAAAGATTCTGAAGGCAACGTGTTGGCACTCGTCTCCGAAATATTGAGTTGAACATACAAAAAACAAGCGACCGCACGCGGTCGCTTGTCTGTTTATTTCAATCGATCTAAGTTTTCGAGCATGATTCCCGTTCCGTGCGCGACACTGAGTGTCGGCTCCTCGGCCATCATGACCGGCAACATGACACGCTCTGCGACGAGTTGGTCAAGACCGTGAAGGAGTGATCCCCCACCTGTCATGATGATTCCGCGGTCGATGATGTCCGCTGCAAGTTCTGGTGGTGTCTGTTCAAGGACACGCTTCGCTGCTTCGACGATTTCATTAGCTGATTCAGCCATCGCTTCACGAAGTTCTTCTGACGTAATGGTCACCGTACGAGGCAATCCACGTACCATGTCACGTCCACGAATATCCATCGATTCGTTACGCCCTCCTGGGAAGACCGTCGCGATTTCTTTCTTGATTTGTTCAGCCGTACGTTCTCCGATGATCAGCTTGTGCTTCTCTTTGATGGCACGAAGGATGTCCGTATCGAAGCGATCCCCTGCAATCTTGATAGTCTCACCGCAGACGATGTCTCCCATTGATAAAATGGCGACGTCGGTCGTCCCACCACCAATGTCAATGATCATGTGACCAACCGGCTTCCAAATATCCATGCCTGAACCGACTGCCGCAGCTTTTGGTTCGACGGCGAGGAAGACTTCTTTCGCGCCAGCTTTCTCAGCAGCTTCACGAATGGCTTTTGCTTCAACCGGCGTGACGTTCGCAGGTGTACAAATCAGCATGCGGATGCCTCCGAAGAAGCCTCGGACTTGAATTTTCTCGATGAAGTGACGGAGCATTTCTTCTGTTGTGGCGAAATCGGCGATGACTCCGTCACGGAGAGGACGGATCGCCACGATATCACCAGGTGTACGACCAACCATCTCATACGCTTCTGAACCGACTGCTAGTACTTTTCCTGTAGAGCGTTTTATCGCAACGACTGAAGGTTCGTCTAAGACGATTCCTTTCCCTTTGACGTGAATGACAACGTTTGCTGTCCCTAAATCAATCCCGATATCTTTTGAAAACATGATGTATAGGTTCCTCCGTTCGTTTCTTCATTGAAAAGAGCGAGAAGAGTCTCTCCTCGCCCTCTAATTCGTGCTCGTTTCTTAGTTCTGAACCATTTCTTCAGCAACTTCGACAGTTCCTTCAATACGCTCGATGTCAGCACCGAGTGCTTGAAGTTTCTTGTGGAAGTCAACGTATCCACGGTCGATATGATATAAATCTCCAACGCGTGTCTCTTCTTCCGCGATGAGACCTGCTAGAATAAGTGCTGCTCCGGCACGAAGGTCCGTTGCGACAACTTCCGCTCCTTGAAGGCGTACGCCACCTTTGACGATTGCTGAACGTCCTTCAATCTTAATGTCCGCGTTCATACGACGGAACTCTTCGACGTGCATAAAGCGATTCTCAAACACCGTTTCCGTGATGACAGATGTACCGCCCGCTTTCAAGACGAGTGCCATCATTTGTGACTGCATGTCTGTCGGGAATCCTGGGTGTGGCATCGTCTTCACATCAACCGGCTTCAATTCGTCTGGTGCCGTGACACGCATGCCTTCTGCCGTATCCTCGAAGTGGACACCCATTTCTTCCATTTTTGAAATCAATGGACGAAGGTGCTCACGTTCTGCACCGATGACTTCGATGTCACTACCTGTGATCGCACCAGCAACGAGGAACGTACCTGCTTCGATACGGTCTGGAATAATCGAGTGTTCTGCACCGCGAAGTGTTTCTACACCTTCGATGCGGATTGTTTCTGTACCTGCACCGCGAACGTGTGCGCCCATTCCGTTTAAGAAGTTCGCAAGGTCGACGATCTCAGGTTCTTTTGCAACGTTCTCGATGATAGTCGTACCCTCTGCAAGCACAGCTGCCATCATGATGTTCTCTGTCGCACCAACAGATGGGAAGTCCAAGTAGATTTTAGCACCTTGGAGACGGCCTTCTACAGAAGCTTCTACGAATCCGTTTCCGATGACCGTTTTCGCACCCATCGCTTCGAATCCTTTTAAGTGGAGGTCAATCGGACGTGAGCCGATTGAGCATCCGCCCGGCATTGCTACACGAGCGTGACCGAGACGGGCAAGAAGAGGTCCCATGACGAGGATTGAAGCACGCATCTTCCGCACGTACTCAAGCGGTGCTTCATCTTTGATGTCGCCCGACGCATCGACAGTTACTTCATTCTTTTCTTCATTGAACGATACCTCTGCACCGAGGTGACGAAGTACTTTGTTAATCGTGTACACGTCAGCAAGACGTGGTACGTTTTGTAAGATTGACTTTCCTTCGCTAGCTAATAGAGTGGCAACCAATGTTTTGAGTACGGCGTTTTTTGCTCCCTCAACGCGCACAGTACCTGACAGTTTACGTCCTCCACGGACTACGATCAAATCCTTCATATCTCTCTTTGTCCTCCAACTTCATTGTTTTTTTATATAGTGCGTCGATATCCGAATCCGGATGTGATGATGTCGATTATTTGAATGGTTTGCAAAACGTGATGATTTTTCATTCATTAATCAATCTGAATAATAAATAAGTGCAAATTGAATGAAAAAAACATCATGTCAGACGAATTTATCCTACATGATAATCATATAGGAGTCGTTACAGCAGGATTACAGTTTGTTAAATATTCTGCGACTACTGTATAGGTGCGAGCGCCTGCGCCAGTCGAATGTACTCCAAAAAGAACTGGGCAATCAGTGAACCGAAGACAACCGCTACGAGAACGCGCAAGACAGCAGCTTGCGGACTCCTCACTTGATTGAGCAACTTATCCCATTTGACGGGTAAGAGTGCCCACCAAGCGACGTAGATCGCTATGATATAAATCGCTAGCGAAAATACGGTATTGACCATCGACGATTCCCCTCTTTTCTAAAATTCGTACCATTTTTAATCATATCATGACATGTTAGAGAAAAAAAGACTTAGGGTCTTAAGCTTCGAGCGGTTTGAACCATTCGATCAACTCACTTTCTCTACAAGCACACCAAAAGGGACGTCATCAGCAGTAAGGTCTTACTACAGTAATTGACGCCCCTCACATATTTCAAACATTATTCAATCGATTCGTCAAGGCTACGAGACCAGCGAATCGCTTCGACGTAATATTGAGACCAATCCGAATCTGTGTTATGGAGCGGAATCGTCAACTGTTCGTAGTCGATGACATCCTCTAACAACTTTCGCAAACCGTTCTGTTCACCGAGTAACGCTGCCTTTACAGGAGGCGCCACCGGAAGCTCTGCAATCAACGTTTGCATTGCCTCATCGAGAATGACGTCGAGTGATGAAAAGATTCCCGTAATGAATGCATCAAACGGTAATACATCTGTCAATGTATCCTCCGCAATCAACTCCATCATTTTTCCGCGAATGACACTCTGTTTAATCAGTTCTTTCGATTCAGACGTCTGCATCTCTCGAAGAAGCATCAAATAAGACCATCGTTTCAACTCATCTAGTCCGATTCGCGCGACGGCTTGCTCGATTGATTCAATCGTTCGACGACCTTTTTGATACACCGTATTGACCGTACGGAGCATCTTATAGGATAGGTCGACACTTCGCTCAATTTGCGCTGAAATCCGTCGAAAACTCGGTTCCGGACGATCGAGCTCTTTCAACATTTCAATGAGCGTGTGACGCAACGGATGCACTTCGGCCCCGTGCACCACGATGGGACGACTAAAGAAGTACCCTTGGAACATTTTATATCCGAGTCGTTTCGCAATCTCATACTCTGCGGGTGTCTCGATTTTTTCCGCCAAAAATTCGACTCGGTGTCCGAGCGCATCAATCAATTTTTGCTGTTGATCGACTGGGGTCGCTTGATAGTCGATTTTGATGATGTCGGCGAGTCCAATCAATGGGCGATATTTCTCTTCAAATACGAAATCATCCAGTGCAATCGTATAACCTTGACGTCTTAACGAGCGGAGAGACTGTAATACTTTCTCCGTCGGTTCGACATGTTCGAGCACTTCGACGACGAGCGATTGACGTGGTAGCAACGAAGGCACTTCCCCTTCAATCAACGTCTGAGGGAAATTGATGAACGCGCGCGTCCCTTCTGTCAATTCCCGAAAATTGAACACAAGGTAAGCGTTATGAATGACGTCAGCTGTTGCCAACGAATCATCTACGTTCTCAAAAATATTATTTTCGCTGCGGCGATATAACAATTCGTAGCCGCAAACGCGTAATTGTTGGTCAAAAATTGGTTGTCGCGCAACGTAAACTTTCATTCCCTAATCTCCTTTACGGTAGTTCCCACCTTTATTATCGGTCTTCTTCCATATATTTTTTACTAGTCCCGTCATTTAGAAGCACGACAAAAGACCCATCTTTTCCAAAAAACAACAAAAAAAACTCCCACACTTTCGTGTGAGAGTCATTCTTATTCTTTCATATCGCGAATGCTTAAGCGGTTGATCGCTTTTTTGAGCGCAAGTTCCGCACGACGGAATTCGAGTTCCGAGAGCTTCGTGTCTTGAAGACGACGCTCGGCACGAACTTTCGCCGCAGAAGCGCGATCATAGTCGATCTTATCCGCCATTTCGGCTGTTTCAGCTAAGATCGTCACCGTGTCGGGACGAACTTCCATGAAACCGCCGCTGATTGCGATCAGCGTGCGTCCACCATCTTCGTGGCGCAGCTTGAGGACTGAGACGTCGAGTGGCGTCACCATCGGGATGTGCTTTGGCAAAATACCAAGCTCACCAGTGACCGATTTGGCGATGACCATTCGTGCGTCTCCTTCAAAGGCTGCACCATCCGGGGTGACGACGTTGACGTGAACAGTATTCATCGTCTAGTTTCCCCCTTCCGCGTAGGTCTTAGACCAACGTCTTCGCTTTTTCGATGACGTCTTCGATTGGACCGACGAGACGGAATGCATCTTCAGGAAGATCGTCGTGTTTACCTTCGAGGATCTCTTTGAAGCCGCGTACTGTCTCTTTGACTGGCACGTACGAACCTTTTTGGCCCGTGAACTGCTCAGCCACGTGGAAGTTTTGTGATAAGAAGAACTGAATACGACGTGCACGGTGAACCGTGAGTTTGTCGTCTTCAGACAACTCGTCCATCCCGAGGATAGCGATGATGTCTTGAAGTTCTTTGTAACGCTGAAGCGTCTGTTGAACGTTACGTGCAACCTCATAGTGCTCTTTCCCTACGATTTCAGGAGAGAGGGCACGTGAAGTCGATGCGAGCGGGTCAACGGCTGGGTAAATCCCCATCTCCGAAAGACGACGCTCAAGGTTTGTTGTTGCATCAAGGTGGGCGAACGTTGTTGCCGGAGCCGGGTCCGTGTAGTCATCGGCTGGTACATAAACGGCTTGAATCGAAGTTACCGATCCTTTTGCAGTCGATGTGATTCGCTCTTGAAGCATACCCATTTCAGTCGCAAGTGTCGGCTGGTAACCTACCGCCGATGGCATACGTCCGAGAAGGGCTGAAACCTCAGAACCTGCTTGTGTGAAACGGAAGATGTTATCAACGAAGAGAAGAACGTCTTGTCCTTGCTCGTCACGGAAGTACTCTGCCATTGTCAAACCAGTCAAGGCAACACGGAGACGTGCACCAGGTGGTTCGTTCATCTGACCGAAGACCATCGCTGTTTGCTTGATAACGCCTGAGTCCGTCATCTCGTGGAACAAGTCATTCCCTTCACGCGTACGCTCACCGACTCCTGCGAATACAGAAATCCCGCTGTGCTCTTGCGCGATGTTGTTGATGAGTTCCTGGATGAGGACGGTTTTCCCTACACCGGCACCACCGAAGAGGCCGATTTTACCACCTTTGATGTATGGTGCGAGAAGGTCGACGACTTTAATCCCTGTTTCAAGGATTTCAACTTTCGTTGACAATTCGTCAAATGTTGGCGCTTGACGGTGAATCGGTGCACGAAGCACGTCAGCTGCCACTTCTTTATCATCGATCGGGTTACCGAGAACGTTGAAGACACGTCCAAGTGTCGCTTCTCCAACTGGTACCGAAATCGGTGATCCTAAGTCAAGTACTTCCATACCGCGGCGAACGCCGTCAGTTGAGTCCATCGCAATCGTACGGACCGTGTCGTCACCAAGGTGAACAGCTACTTCGAGCGTCAAGTCGACACTAACATCGTCCGCTGTCGCTGCCACGTGTGTGACTTTGAGAGCGTTGTAGATGTTCGGTAAGTGGTTGTCGAACTTTACGTCGATAACTGGGCCCATGACTGCGACTACGCGGCCTTTCATGCCGTATTCGTTCATCGTGTTAGCCTCCTACAATCTAGAGGGCGTGCGCTTATTCAAGCGCCGACGCACCTCCGACAATCTCTGTGATTTCTTGTGTGATCGCTGCTTGACGCGCGCGGTTGAATTTGAGTTTGAGTCCGCGAATGAGTTCATCCGCATTGTCTGTCGCACTCGACATCGCCGTCATCCGGGCTGCGTGCTCTGACACTTTCGCATCGAGCAATGCGCCGTAGATGAGTCCTTCCGCATAACGTGGGAGGAGCGCCGCTAAGATCGTTTCTTCTTCTGGTTCGTATTCATACATCACATTGGATGCGGACTGTTCGATATCCCCGAGCGGGAGCAATTGTTGAATCTTCACTTCTTGGCTGATGACCGAGATGAACGAGTTGTAGCAAAGCTTCAATTCATCAATCTCGCCCTCGCTGAAGGCACCTACCGTCTGTTTGACGATTTCTGCGACTTCAACAAAAGTTGGTTGGTCGTTTAGCCCTGTCATCGCGCTATACACCGGAATGTTGCGTGACTTGAAGAACTGGACACCGACTTTCCCGATTACGTAAAGACGATACTCATCTGTTGATGTGTGCTTGTCTTTGAGTTCACGGTACACGTCACGCAAGACGCTGGCGTTGTATCCACCTGCGAGTCCGCGGTCTGACGTGATGACGATATAACCAGTCCGTTTGACGGGACGTACTTGAAGCATCGGGTGTGTCGCGCCTGATGTACCACCGGCGATCGACGAGATGACTTCTTGCAACTTGTCCATGTACGGCTTGAAGTTGGCGTTGTTCCCTTGGGCCCGGTTCAACTTTGATGCCGACACCATGTTCATCGCTTTCGTGATTTGCTTCGTGCTTTGGGTCGAGGTGATCCGCATCTGGATCTCACGTAATGATGCCATTTCGATTCACCACCTTAATAGACGCTCGTCACCGGATTAAACCGATGGCGAGAACGTCTTTTTGAATTCCGTAATTGCGTCGACCATTGCCTCGTCTGAAGGAAGGTTTCCTGTCTGACGGATTTCACGGCAGAGGTCTTTACGGTTTTGGTCGAGCCATGCGTTCATTTCTGTTTCGAAACGACGGATGTCTGTGACTGGGATGTCATCGAGATGACCTTTCGTGAGTGCGTAGATGATGATAACTTGCTTGTCTACAGAAAGCGGTGCGTTCAAGTCTTGTTTCAAGACTTCAACCGTACGCTGACCACGGTTCAACTTCGATTGTGTCGCTTTGTCGAGATCTGATCCGAACTGAGCGAACGCTTCGAGCTCACGGTAAGACGCGAGGTCAAGACGAAGTGTACCAGCAACTTTCTTCATCGCTTTCACCTGTGCCGAACCACCAACACGTGATACTGAGAGACCGGCGTTGATCGCTGGGCGTACCCCAGAGAAGAAGAGGTCCGACTGAAGGAAGATCTGACCGTCTGTGATCGAGATAACGTTTGTCGGGATATATGCTGAGATATCCGATGCTTGTGTCTCGATGAACGGAAGTGCTGTCAATGAACCACCGCCGAGTTCGTCGTTCAACTTCGCTGCACGCTCAAGAAGGCGTGAGTGGAGGTAGAAGACATCCCCTGGGTAGGCTTCGCGGCCTGGAGGACGACGGAGAAGGAGCGAGAGCTCACGGTAAGCTGCCGCTTGTTTCGAAAGGTCATCATAAACGACGAGGACGTGTTGTCCGCGATCCATGAAGTACTCACCCATCGATACCCCTGCGAATGGTGCGAGGTAAAGAAGTGGTGCCGGCTGTGATGCCGATGCCGAAACGACGATTGTATAGTCGAGCGCTCCGTTTTGACGAAGCGTCTCTACTACGCCACGTACAGTCGATTCTTTCTGACCGATAGCAACGTAGATACAAATCATGTTCTCTTCTTTTTGGTTGATAATCGTATCGATGGCAACAGATGTTTTACCTGTCTGACGGTCACCGATGATGAGCTCACGCTGACCACGACCGATTGGAACGAGGGCGTCAATCGCCTTAATTCCTGTTTGAAGTGGTTCGTGAACCGATTTACGTGCCATAACGCCGTAAGCTTTACGCTCGATCGGGTTATAGTTGTCAGTCACGATTGGTCCAAGACCATCGATTGGTTGTCCGAGTGGGTTGACGACACGTCCGAGGAGTGCCTCACCAACTGGAACTTCCATGATGCGACCTGTACGTTTGACAGAATCGCCTTCTTTGATGCCTTTGTAATCGCCAAGGATGATAATCCCGACGTTACCTTCTTCTAAGTTTTGCGCCAAGCCCATTACGCCGTTAGAGAACTCTACGAGTTCCCCCGCCATAACGTTATCGAGTCCGTGTGCACGAGCGATACCGTCACCTACTTGAATGACTGTACCTGTCTCGCTGACTTCGATTTCAGAACCGTACGAAGCGATTCGTTCTTTTAGCAGGGCGCTGATTTCTTCAGCTTTGATTGTCATTGAATTCACCCCTATTTCTTACGCATTCAACAATTCACGCTCAAGGCGTGTAAGTTTCGTTTCGATCGTATCATCGTACGTCGTGTATCCGACTTGGACACGGAGTCCACCGATGACTTCTTCATCGACGACGTTATTCAATTGGAGCGTCTTCCCGAGCTTCTGTCCGAAGACGAGTTCGACGTCTTTCAAGTCTGTTGCCGACAATGGGTAGGCGCTTGTGACAATACCCTCTGCAATTCCACGATAGTCGTTGATAAATTCGCGGACGTAACGTGGCAATGCGCGAACCTCTGCCGCACGGTCATTTTCGACCATGACGAGAAGTGTGTTCACGACAATCGCCGTCATATCACCAAAGCTGTCTTTTAAAAGCTGTGCAAGCTCGCTGTCACTGACTGCCGGATTCGTTAAGAGATCCATGAGTTCAGGAGTCGCGTGGAGCACTTCATCGAGCAGACGCACTTCCGCTTCGACTTGGTCGAGCGTGCCTTGTTCCCGCGCTAAGTCGAAGAGCGCTTTGGCATAGCGTTTTGCTAATGATGCGTTCATCAGTTCGCACCTTTCGCTTTAGACAGGAAGTCTGTGACGAGGGCACGCTGTTTCGCTTCATCACCTTTAAGGTCTGTTTGAAGGACGTGGCGTGCTGCCGAAAGTGCCTGTGTGACGACTTCCGTTTGAAGAGATTGTTTCGCAAGCTCACGCTCGCGCTCAATCGCTTTCTCTGCCTCGATTTTAATTTGTTCGGCTTCCAAACGCGCCTGCTCCACCAAGCGTGCTTGTTCTGCTTCTGCTTGTCGACGGCTGGCGTCGAGCATTTCTTTTGACTCAGTACGTGCTGCACTGAGTGCATCACGTTGTTCAACGACATAATGTTCCGCATCTTTGCGGCTCTTTTCAGCGAGTTCAATTTCGTTCGCTACATACTCTTCACGCTGTCTCATCATTCCAAGGAGTGGTCCCCAAGCAAATTTCTTCAACAGGGCCAAGAGTACGAGGAATGTGAAAATTGTAAAGATCATATCCAGAATGCGGAGGCCTTCGCCGCCAGCACCAGCTGCAATCATCATCGTATCCATGCATACCCTCCTCTTGACTAAATAAGTGAGGGAGACGTGCTCCCTCTCATGCTATTCTCGTTAACTCGGAATCAAGAGTTGAGGAGAAGGAAACCGACAGCCACACCGATGATCGGGAGGGCCTCAACCAAACCGATACCGATGAACATTGTTTGACGAAGTTCGTTTTTGAGTTCTGGTTGACGTGCTTGTCCTTGTACTGTTCCGTATACGATCAAACCGTTACCGATACCAGCTGCGAGTGCTCCAAGTCCGATAACAAGTGCTGTTGCGAGAAGATTAAGTTGTTCCATTGTGTATATTCCTCCTAAAAGTTAAGTAAATAATTTGATTGTAACGCTTTGGCGAGATGTCCGAATCAATGTTCGGCCGAAGCTTTGTGCCCGATGTACACCATTGCAAGCGTCAGGAAAATGTAGGATTGGATAACCCCGATAAAGATTGAGAAACCTTGCCATAGAATCATTGGGAAGACCGCAAAGATTGCACCGAGCGGGTTGAGTGCGCCTTCGGCTGTAATCGCGAGTCCCAAGATGATGGTAATCATGATTTCACCGGCAAAGATGTTACCGTATAGACGCAAACCGAGCGTCAACGTGTTCGCAAACTCCTCGATCAATTTGATCGGAAGCAAGAACCAGACTGGTTTTACGAATTCCGCCGAATAGTGTTTCAATCCGTGCAGTTTCACCCCGTAATAGTGCGACATTGCAACGACGAGTGTCGACAACGCCAAGGTTACGTAAGGATCGGCTGTCGGTGAGTTGAACCACAAATAGTGTCCGGAAATGACGTTAAACGGTAGACCCATCAAGTTTGAGAAGAGAATGAACAAAATCAACGTCATCCCAAATCCAATAAAGCGTCCTCCTGTCTTCCAGTCCATCGCACTTGCGATGATTCCACGTACGAACTCCGCGAAGAATTCCATGAAGTTTTGTTTGCCAGTCGGCTTCATTGCCAAACGTCTTGTCCCCCAAATGGCGAATACGAAGACGAGTAACGCTGCAACTAGCACTGTAATGACGTTCGTCCAGCTCCCGTATAACGTATAGTCCCCAAAGTGCAGAGAATATGTGGGAAACTCATGACCCATTAATATTCACCTCTTTTCCTGCTGAGCTGGGCAAGTGTAAACTCGCCAAATTGTATGATGTGGCCGGCGATTAGACCAGTTACCACCGCGATGACGGACACTCGATCCTCGTAGAGAAGACCGACTATCACTGCTAACGCACCGACCGCCATTCTTGAAACGGTCCCGTGCGACTTTGGTCGTCGTCCATGCTCGATGACGTCATACATACGTATGACACTTCGATTCTGCATATGTAGAATGATGAGACTCCCGACCCCGCCGATGAACAATCCGAGAAAAACGGCTTTGTACATCGGGACGATGAAGGCGCCAACTAACAAAATTGCAAACCAAATGGTAAACCATTTCGTATAACGCTTCATCAACTCTTTTTGTGCTTTTCTGTCTGCTTGAATCGTATTCATTCGTCCTCTCCTGTCAATAAACTCCGAAGGGTGAGAACTAGCGCCGTAACCCCGAACACGAGTCCAAGGATAATCGACACATTCCAACCAAACGTGCCCCAAAATTCACGTCTTTCGCCGTACTGTCCGACGAGATAACCGATGACAATCGGTCCAGCAAGTGCTGTCGAGATTTGTGAAGCGAGCGAGGCATAGGATAGATAACGATTGTCTTTTTTCGCCATCCAAATCCCCCTTTCGAGTCTCACGTGCTCCCTTGTTCTTCACGAATTCACACTCGCGTGACCATCAAAAGTCACACAAGTTCAGAGTAATAGAAATGGCATAAGAAGTCAATGAATTTCACAATTATAAAAGCGCTTTAAATCAAGTCGTATCAATAGTTTTACGCACTTCATAAACTAAACGATCAAAGCACTTTTTTAAGAAAGTGTGAAGAAACGTTGAAATAAAAATGTTGACTTTATAACATTTCACAAACGGAATCAGATGAAGAATAGTTCAGTTATACCCCCACGTTTTGGAAAATTCAATCGGTAAACGCTTACGTTCACAAAGAGTTACGAAACGTCTGTTGACTTCATTTTGAAATCGTTTTCAACGTCCTGTATCAGTATACCGAGGATGTTTTTACCATGTCGAGCGATTTCGCCCATTTTTTTGTGAGGAATCTCATACTGTTCAAAATCCCTTTCTCAATCCTGGTTTTATATTCGAAATCGAGGGATTCTATTTAAATAAGAAAGAATAGATAAATTCCATCCCAGTTCGCCATTCTTCTCGCTCTAGTTTTGTGTCTATTTTGTGACATCCGTAAATGATAAATATTATTCAGTGTCAATCGTAAAAAAAGCGAGAATCGCATAGGCGATTCTCGCTTTTAAGTCATTACTTCGTACCAAACAAACGGTCACCCGCATCCCCAAGTCCAGGAACGATATAACCGTGGTCATTTAATTTTTCATCGAGTGCAGCAAGATAGATCTCTACATCCGGATGTTCTGCTTGTACACGCTCTACGCCTTCTGGTGCTGCGCAAAGGCATGCCAACTTGATTGACTTCGCTCCGTGTTTCTTGAGTGATGCAATCGCATCAACAGCCGAACCACCTGTCGCGAGCATCGGGTCAACAACGATAAAGTCACGTTCTGTGACGTCTGTCGGAAGTTTCAAGTAGTATTCGTGTGGCTCAAGTGTTTCCGGATCGCGGTAAAGACCGATATGACCGACTTTTACGTTCGGCATCATTTTGAGGAACCCATCCACCATACCAAGTCCTGCACGTAAAATAGGGACGATTCCCAATTTCTTGCCGGCAATCATCTTTTGAGTGGAAACAGAGACCGGTGTCTCGATTTCTACGTCTGTTAGGGGTAGGCTGCGCGTGATTTCGTATGCCATAAGTGAAGAAACTTCGTCGACGAGTTCACGGAACTGCTTCGTCCCCGTCTCTACTTTACGCATAATCGTCATTTTGTGCTGAATCAAAGGATGGTCATAAACATGTACTTTTCCCATCTTGCTTCACTCCTCTCTCATTCTCTCTCGAGCATTGTACCCTAACTCTGTTGAGATGGGTAGAGCCAACTTCTATTTTATCAAAGGTCAGACGCCACTTATGGTTGAATGACCTGGAAATAATCATTGCCCGGAAGTTCATACGATTGAGATGTGTGTTGATCGACTAAATAGAGTTCTGTTTCCGTTTTCCATACGTCAAAGGATTGCTCAGTCAATTCTTCATACAGATGCAAGTCTCCGATTTTGATAGCTGTAGACGGTTTTTCATGCGGCTGAATATGAGACAAGGCGTCAAACAACTCTTGCGTTTTCGGTCCGTCTAGCCAGATTGTATCTTGATCCGATTCAAAAACTGCCAGGCGCGTTTCCCTTTCGGCGGGGCGCGTGGACATCTTGTTTGTCACTGGACGACGGACATGCCCCCAAATTTCAAGGACCGTTCCATATGTTTTCGATAACGATAACGACGTCTCTTCAGCCACATCCCCTTCAATCGGTCGATCAGATAAGATGATGCGTTTCATGAGTTCGCGATGATTTCCCTTTAGCGAGAGCTCTTCTTTCGGATCGACTTTCATATAAGGAGCCTCATATATATTCGGTAGGATGAGTTGTTTGAGCGAGGACGCCTCTCCGATTTGTAGGGTGAGGCGATCATCGGCACGCCTCGTCAAGAAAACATACCCTTCATTCTCTCCGCTTTGAAACGGGAATAGTTTTGGTTCAATGATCGGGTCAAGTGTACGCCCATTTCGAATCGTCTCGAACGTCACATAGATCGCTCCCGTATCCGGTGTCGTATAACGGAAAGCCGAGTCGGGCATTACTTCTTCATGCGTCTCGTTCAATGTGAACGTACTTGTAATCGATTCAAGGTCATCGATGCGCTCAAACTCAATTGTCGAGACCACTTTCGACTCTTGAAAGCGCTCTTGTTCGAGCGCTTCAAACGCTTGAATCGGCTCCACGGCAAACGTTCGCTCCATCAACTCATTGCTGTTCGCGCAGGTCACGTAACGTTCATCACCCGCCGCAAAATATTTCACCGTTTTGGAACCGAGTACTTCATAGAGCGGATGATGAAATGTCACTTCTGCCACCTTGGCTCGTCGCTCTGGTAAGACATCTGTCGGACGACGCTCACAGTATGTAAGTAGCTTCTCTTGTGTTTGTTTCATTAACGGTATCTCAGGATCTTGCTCGACTCGATAGGAAGACAAAGGACGTAATTCAATCGCGTTCAACGTCTCGGCACCACATCCACTCAACAAGATACAACTGAGCAAGATTCCCCAATACGTACGCATTGATGTTCCTCCTCATTCCCAATTAGGTGGAAACCACCTAAATTTTTCTTGTACATCATAACATAGAACCTATTTTTGTGATGATTTCAGAATTATTACGTTTCTGATGATTTGACGAAAGCGGTCCAACTCATTTTATGCTTCAACGTCTAGCAACAAAAAAAGAACTAATCCATTAAGAGATTAGTCCTTTTTATCACTTCATTAGTCATCTTCTCGCTCATCCTCGGATGAGTCATCTTGAGATGAGTCGTCCTGCGAAGAATCATCTTGTTCATTCTGGTCGTCCTCTGATTCACGATCGACTTCAATGACCGCCCCATCTTGATTTAGTTCAAGTTTGACAGGGTCGCCGACACGCGGAGTGTCATCATCGATTTCAGAACGTGCGGCAAGTGGATATACGTTGTCTTTCCCATCGATCTTAATCGTGACTTCTTGATTTGTGAGTTTGACGAGCGTGCCGTAAATATACGCATCATCATCACCACTCTCACGGTCCACTTCCTTCACTTCATCATCTCGGTTCAATTCGAGTTTTACCCGGTCACCCACTTGCGGTGTATCGTCATCGATTTCATGTGTCGTCGCTAAAGGGTATGTCGACTCTTTTCCATTGAAGCTGATAGTGACATCTTCTTTCGATAACTTCACGAGCGTCCCGTATAGTTCATAGTCGTCTCCATCCCCCACTCGCGCTGCTGACGAATCATCTGATGCGCTACTTGAGCCATCCGATGTAGCAGGGTCATCTGGGTTGTCCGTTGATCGATCGTCACTCGCTTGATTGATTGCTTGTGGAACAATGACCGTATCCGTCTGATTCCCGTTTACGTAAAATCCAATTCCAACAATTGCCATGACAGCTAATAATGCGCCGATAATCCAACCGATGCGTTTCATGTTTGTTTCCTCCTCATGATGTGTTCTTCTTATTTTCATCATAAGCCTCTTCCGTGAGAGCATATTTAAGGCTTCATTAGAAGTTGATGAGAAAATGCGAAATATTCATCATCGAGTCAGAAAAAATATACTGCCATCCGGATGATTCGATCTACTCCCGATCGTCCACTCATTCAAGTCCGCCACTTCTTTCGCAATCGCGAGACCAAGACCGCTCCCACTGCGATCGCGCGCTTCATCTAATCGGTAGAATCGATCGAACAGCCGATTCCTCACATCATCCGAAAGAATCGGTCCTCGATCGCGTACCTCAATTCGATCACTCTTCAAATGAAGGCTCGTCTCTTCCGCATACTTCAAACTATTGTCTAATAGGATGACAAGAATCCGCTGTAACGACTCACGATGACCAAACCAGCTTCCTGTAGCTTCAATAGGTAAATGGACGCCGTGCGACCGCAAAAAACGTTCTCCTATTGATTCCCCAAGTTCAGCTAAATCGATTTCTTCTCGCTCTACCTGTTCGAGTGCAGCAAATCGATTCAATTCGAGCATAGGTTCAATCAAATCATTTCGCATTTGACGCGACTCCGTTAAAATATGGTCAATCGCTTCGGCACGTACACTCTCATCTTCTTGTCCCCATCGTTGTAATAACTTCGCATAGCCCTCGATGACGGTCAACGGTGTCTTGAGTTCATGTGAAACATCGGCGACGAAACGACGTTGTTGCTCCATCGTCCCTTCGACTCGCTCAATCATATGATTAAATCCGTCCGAAAGAGTCGTCACTTCATCTTTTCGGTCAGCCACTTCGATTGTCTCTAACTTACCGGACTCCGTGATCCGTTCCATCGTTTCTGTCAATCGGCGTAACGGTGACAGACCTTGACGTAAAATCCACCACGTCCCGAGGAACGTCAAGAGAACAGCAAAGAAGAACATGACGAGAAAAATGGTTGCGAGCGCTTGAATCGTATTGCTCACATCTCGATCCTGAAAGCCGAACGCTAGTCCATCCGTCGTCGCGACCACAAACCAATCATCGATGAGGGCCGGTTCCCCGTAATTGATGGGAAACGTCGTTCCGTCTGGCACTTCTCCCCCGATGATTCCCCATTCGCCGTTTTCTTGACGTTCTAACACGACACTGTCCTCATGAAGCGACAATACCGCATCGCTATTCCGGACATCTTCTTCCAAGAGATTCAACGCCTGCAGTAACACGTCAAAACGCGAATCGACAATTTCCTGCCTGGCGACGAACCAGGTCACGCCAAAGGAGACGAGAAGAAGCAACAACATGAACCCTGTCATCGCCCACGCAATCTTTGTTCGTAGCATCGGTCACTCACCACGCTTCAACATATAGCCGACACCGCGAACCGTTTGAATCCAAGAGCCGGTCAGTTTTTTCCTTACGTATCGGACATACACGTCCACGACATTCGTATCCCCATAGTAGTCGAATCCCCACACGTGTTCGACGAGTTGGTCACGCGTCAAAACACGCTCCGGATTCTCTAAAAAGAAAACCAACAAGTCAAACTCACGTCGAGTCAAATCTACTTTCTTTCCGTCACAATATACTTCATGACGATTCACGTCGACAGTCAATGTTTCGTACGTCAACACCTGTTCGGAATGGTCCTGACGAACAAGCTGGCGCATTCGTAAAAATGCCCGAATTCGTGCGAGCACCTCTTCTATTTCAAATGGTTTCGTGATGTAATCATCTGCGCCAAGATCAAGACCACTCACTTTGTCGTATCGATCGCCACGGGCCGTCACCATCAGAACCGGTAACAAAGGTCGCTCTTCTTTCAGACGACGGACCACCTCGAGTCCACTCATTTGAGGTAACATCACGTCCAGCAACACGAGGTCGACATCATCAGCGAGAGCTCGTTCCAAACCGGTACGACCATCTGTCGCCACCATGACCGCATACCCCGCATGCTTCAATTCCAACTCCAGTAATCGCGCAATCTTCGAATCATCTTCTACGACGAGAATCGTCTGCATCCTGCTCACTCCTTTGAAAAAACGCCGAGCAGTTCGCTCGACGTATTGTTATTCATTTCCCGAATTCAATCCGCAAAAAACAGACGAACGCCTTCTGGAACGGCTTGCTCGATTCGTCTTTCTAAATCATCTTCCCATTCATCCCACTTCGTATCGACTTGTTCCATCTGCTGTTCGACTTCCAGCGCCGCTAGCGATAGTTGCGACAGGCTGGATTGTCCAGGTGAAGTGAAGAACAAAAATCCGGCAAGCCCGATTCCCATAAGTCCGATCGCCAATAAAGTTGTTCCAATGGTTTTCATTACACGTTTCATACACGCATCCCTCCTACCTCAAATCATACGACAGGAAAACGAGAAATCGTGGTGTACTTCATTAGAATTTCATGAGAAAAGGCGCTACTCATGTAGCACCTTATTCTTCGAGCACGGACTTCGCAATCGGTGCCCAATACGTCCCTTCCATCTCAGAAACGGTCGTCAACGTTTCACGGTACGCCGGGTCATTCGCTTTTTTCTCGGCAATCCCTTTCATCCAAAGGACATCTGCCTTGTAACCGGATTCTGGATACGACTCGAGATAAGCCGCATAGTCCGCAATGTCCGCTTGTCCCAATTTATTGTCGACAAGAAGTCGATAAAACCCAACTGCTTGTTCTTGTCCGACTTTCGCTTTTCCACCTAATAGGCGGTCGGCTTTTTCATACTGTTTATCTTGAACAAGTGCTTCTACCTCAGCCAGCGGTACAACATCCGTTGATGTGTCCGGTGCCTCTTCGGTTGATTTCTTTGGCTTCTGTTCGTCCGAATCTTGAAGTTTCTCATTCTCTTCTTCGAGTCGGGCGACTTCTGCCTCGAGCTCTTCAAGGCGTTCTGCGAGTGCTTCTTCTTCCGTTACGGTCTCGACAACGACTTCATCCGGCTCGTCCGGCGTGACGCCGGGCGGTTCGGCATCCGGCCAAAATATGAGCGCTCCAGCCGCAAGACCAACGACGAGCGGAAGTCCAAGCCATTTCTTATCGAGCTTGAACGCCTGTCGCCACTCGGCTAAATCAGAATGTTGGATGACAGCCGACGAGAACGAACGAAAGCGGCGCTTGGCCGCTTTTCTTCCGTTCGCCTTCACTTCTAGCGCAAGACCTAGTCGATGGAAAGCAGCAGGCACTTTCATCCCGAGGAGCGGCACGATTCGTTCGCTCGCTTCTTCATAATAGCCATGGTCGAGGAGCGTCGTGATGACACCAAACTCACTGGCGACAAGACGGAAAGAAGGATCGTATTCCCCTTTACGAGCCAACCATTCTGTCATATCGAACAATGGAAGTTCGGATAGCTCTCGTTCTGCTAGTGTCCGAATATCCATTGACTCAGCCTCGTTCAGGGTAAAGCGGGAACTTCGCTGTTAACGATCGCACGTCTTGAAGTGCTTCCGCGATTACCGCCTCGTCTTCATGTTGTTTCAGCACACGCCCGATGAGACGTGCCACTTCTTTCATATCCGCTTCTTTGAAGCCACGAGTCGTCATCGCAGCCGTTCCAAGACGGATTCCGCTTGTGACAAACGGTGATGCCGGGTCGAAAGGAATCGTGTTTTTATTGACCGTGATTCCTGCTGCATCCAATGCATGCTCAGCTGCTTTACCTGTGATGTCGATTCCTCGAAGATCGACAAGCAAGAGGTGATTGTCCGTTCCGCCCGATACGATTCGGAGCCCCTCTTCTTCAAGGCCTGCCGCAAGTGCTTGTGCATTCGCAATGACTTGACGTTGGTAATCTTTGAATTCCGGTTGGAGTGCCTCACCGAACGCGACCGCTTTTGCCGCGATGACGTGCATGAGCGGTCCTCCTTGAATCCCTGGGAAAATCGACTTATCGATCGCTTTGGCGAACTCTTCTTTACAAAGAATCATCCCTCCACGTGGTCCACGGAGCGTCTTGTGCGTCGTCGTCGTGACGAAATGCGCATGTTCGACCGGGTTCGGATGCAGACCTGCTGCCACGAGTCCAGCAATGTGCGCCATATCGACCATAAGATAAGCATCGACACTGTCCGCGATCTCACGGAACTTCGCGAAGTCGATTGTACGTGGGTATGCCGACGCTCCCGCAACGATCAATTTTGGCTTATGTTCCTTCGCAAGTGCAGCGACGACGTCGTAATCGATGTGTTCTGTCTCTTTGTCTACACCATATTCGACGAAGTTATATTGCACACCTGAGAAGTTGACCGGGCTACCGTGCGTCAAGTGACCACCATGAGACAAGTTCATTCCGAGAACCGTATCTCCTGCTTCAAGCACCGTGAAGTAGACCGCCATGTTCGCTTGTGCACCCGAGTGTGGTTGTACGTTTGCATGTTCTGCACCGAACAATTCTTTCGCACGGTCACGCGCCAAGTTCTCAGCGACGTCGACAAACTCACAGCCACCGTAATAACGGCGTCCCGGATATCCTTCGGCATATTTGTTCGTCAATACGCCTCCTTGCGCTTCCATGACCGCTTCTGAAACAAAGTTTTCTGAAGCGATGAGTTCGATGTTGTCGCGCTGACGACCGAGCTCGTGTTGCATTGCCTCAAATAATTCCGCATCCTGCACTTTCAACTTCGTCGTGTTTACCATGTGAAGACCCCCTCTAAATGTCTAAAAATCAACACCCCCATCGTACCACACGCTTGTTTTTTTGGGTATCGCAATAATCTGATGAAAAGTTGGGTATCATTAATAAGAATGTAACTGTGAGGAGGCCACTTATGATTGAGACAAAAGAACTGACGATCACACCGTTCGAACGGACACGAACGGTCCGGATCTACACACCTGCCGACTATGAGACGTCCGAAAAACGATATCCGGTCCTCTACATGCACGACGGACAAAACTGTTTTGCTGACGAGGATGCGAGCTACAACATGAGCTGGCGCGTCGGTGAATATTTAGACGCCTCGAAGCGTGACTTGATTGTCGTCGCCCTCGATAGTGCACCAGGCGAACAACGACTCGATGAGTATGGACCGTGGGAAAACCCTTATATCGGTGAAAGTTTGCTCGGAAGTGACATCGTGCTCGGCGGGCAGGGTTCGGCGTATATCGAATACATCGCGCAGGAATTGAAACCTCAAATCGATGCTGACTATCGGACGATTCCGGAAGAAACAGCGATGATGGGAAGTTCGATGGGTGGGCTCATCTCGATATATGCAGCCTGTGTATATCCAGACGTCTTCAAGCGTGTCGCTTCCCTGTCCTCTGCATTTTGGTTCAACCAAACCGAGCTGGAACAATTGATTGAAGCGAGCGATTTGAAGGGCGTCGAGCGTCTTTACTTGGACGTCGGCGCAAAAGAAGTCGAGGAACCGATCGAAAATGGACCGACGAACGAGATGTATCGTGAGTCGAGCGAACGCGTGTACAACTTGTTAAAAGACAAGGTCGAACACATCCGATTCGAAGTGATTGAAGAAGGAGTTCACAACGAGCTCGCCTGGCGTGAGCGTTTCCCGATGGTCATCTCCTATCTTTTTGGAGAAGATTTATAATTTGAACAAAAAAGCATCGCATTCGGTCGAAAAACCTAAATGCGATGCTTTCTTCATTTATTTGGATACTGAGCCCGTGGCCCACCAATCAGTTTCGGTCTCGTGACTGCGAACGTGACGTACGCCTCTCCGAGATGCTTCGATGATAACCGAACCGGTAGCGCGACCGGTTTCAAATGCATCCCAATCAATGTCGAGCCGATATCAATCCCGGCATCTGCTTGAATCGATTCGACGACACATGGCTCCTCGAAGTTCGCATACGCCTTCTCCGACATCGCTCCGCCCGCGGACCGGATCGGGACGACCGTCACTTCTGTGAGACCGAACTGTTTGAGTGTCCGGCGCTCAACGGTGAGGGCACGGTTGATATGCTCACACCCTTGAAACGCCAAATGGACACCTGTCTTCTTTCTAAATTCAAGGAACACTTCCATCAATTCGCTTGCGACATCAATGGAACCTGCCTTCCCAATCGTTTTCCCGAGCACTTCACTCGTCGAGCATCCGATGACGAGAATGCGCTCATCATTCAAAGGGAACCGTTCGTGAAGCTCCGTCAAAAATCTGAGAAGTTCCGTCTTCATTTGACTCACTTCGATTCGTAAGCACTCATCTTGTCGACACGGTTTGAATGGCGTCCGCCTTCAAAGTCAGTATCGAGCCACGTCGTCACCAAGTCGAGTGCAAGACCAGGTCCGATGACACGCTCGCCCATCGTCATGATGTTCGAATCGTTATGCTGACGTGTCGCTTTTGCACTGAATGAATCATGGACGAGTGCCGCACGAATCCCTTTGACTTTGTTCGCCGCAATCCCGATTCCGATTCCCGTACCGCAAATCAAAATCCCACGATCGAATTCACCTGCCGCTACCGCTTCTGCGACCGGGATGGCCACATCCGGGTAGTCAATCGAGTCCGCTGAGTTCGTCCCGAAATCTTTATACTCATGTCCGAGTTCCTCAAGCAAGGCTACGATTTCTTTCTTCAAGTTGAAGCCGCCATGATCAGCGCCAATTGCAATTTTCATTCGTTCATTCCCCCGTCTTCTTTGGTAGGCGTCTCGGTGGTTTCGTCACCTTTGACCCATCATTCGTTAATTTTAACACAAGTCGATTCACGAGTGGTTCGAGCTCGTTTCGCACCTGGCGATACACATTCATCGAACCGCCGAACGGATCGTTGATGTCCCGTTCGAGTCCCGTCACGAATTCATAGAGCGTGTACGTCCGCTCAGACAAATCCGGGTATGTATCCCGAATTTGTTCACGGTGTGCGCGTGTCATCGTCAAGATGATATCCGCCCAATTCCCTAACACTTCATCGAACGTCTGGGTGACATGATCGAGCTCAATCCCACGTTCTCTGAGAACTTGCAGTGCGTTTTCTGAAGCATCGAATCCTTGCATCGTCCGTAGACCAGCTGAGCGAATATCAAACTCATCCCCGGTCATCTTCGAACGGAGCAAGGCCATCGCCATCGGGCTTCGGCACGTGTTGCCACTACATATGAATAATACGCGTTTCATTGACATCGCGTGTCCTCCTCTATGTCTTTAGGCATCTTTCGTCGGGTGCACAATCTTTCCGCCCGCTGCTTTGTATAAACGGTTATAGACGGCAAGTGCGACTCCGACCGGTTCAATCGTGTTCACATAAATCTCATCCACGTCTGTTTCATCAAATCGACGAAGCGCGTCGTATAAACGTTGCGCCGCCACTTCCATCGAGGTCCCAAGTGAATACGTGACCTCAGCCGGTGTCGGGTTCTCGTCGAAGACGAGTGCACCGATTCGCAACCCCGCTTGCTTCCGCTCCTCGATGACACGTTCTAAATCTTTGCGTGTGCCATCGACTAAAAAAACAGGTGCCGTTGGGGCATAGTGCGTGTACTTCATTCCCGGCGATCGTGGTGTGGCTTCATCGTTACTCAAATTGGCATCTAAGGCGACCGGTCCAATGACAGCTTCCATTTCTTCTCGCGTCACACCACCTGGTCGTAAAATCGTTACCGTGTCCCCCGTACAATCCACAACGGTTGACTCGACTCCGATTCCGGTAGGACCCCCATCCACGATTCCTGCGATTCGTCCGTTCAAATCATCCGCGACATGTTGAGCAGTTGTCGGCGAAGGTCGTCCGGAACGATTCGCACTCGGAGCCGCAAGCCCTAACCCTGACTTACGAATTAACTCGAGTGCTGCCGGATGATTCGGCATCCGGAGTCCGATGGAATCGAGGCCTGCGGTCACGAGCGAAGAGGCTCGTCCGTTTGAAGGCAAGATGATCGTCAAAGCGCCTGGCCAAAACGCATCCATTAAGCGTTTGGCAACAGGAGGAATCGAATCGACAAACAAACTCGTTTGGTCGATTGAAGCGATATGGACGATGAGCGGGTTATCCGACGGACGACCTTTTGCCTCAAAAATCTTTCGAATTGCCACATCGTTCATGGCATCTCCAGCGAGACCATAGACGGTTTCTGTCGGCATGGCGATGATTTCACCCGCTTGAAGAAGACGTACCCCCTCTTCAATCTCATTCGAATTAATCCATTTCGTTTCCATACGCAATCCCTTCCCTTACGGCATAGACGATACGGTCCTTGCCGTTTATATCTTTTAAAATACCCGTTTCTGCTTCAGGATAACGTTCAGACAGTAATGATTTCACATCTTGTCCTTGGTTATACCCGATTTCAAACGCAATCAAATGCCAATCGGCACGTAAGACGCGCACCGATTCCAATATTAATTGCCGATACATGTCGAGCCCATCCTTCCCTCCGAAGAGCGCAAGGTGCGGTTCGTAGCCGACGACCGTCTCATCTAACAGCTCATCGGCCTCGATGTAAGGCGGATTTGAGACGAGAACGCGAATCGAGTGGTCCGCAATCGGTGCGAGCCCGTCTCCTTCATAAAACCGTACAGTTGCGCCAAGTGTGGCTGCATTTCGTTTAGCGACTTCAATCGCCTCACGCGAAATATCGACCGTCTGTACACGTACGCCGAGCTCGAGGCTCAAGGTAATCGCAATGGCCCCGCTTCCTGTCCCGACATCGACAATCTCATCATCCTTGATGTGACGAAGTTGCCCAAGTACCCAGTCGATCAACTCTTCCGTTTCTGGTCTCGGAATCAACACATCCCGGTTCACTTCAAACGAGCGCCCGTAAAACGGAGCATGTCCAATCACGTGTTGTACCGGTTCTCCGATCAATAAACGCTCGATTCCCGTCTCGAACCGTGTCGCTTCATCTGAAGACAATTCATCCGACAAACGAACGAGGAGACCGGTGCGATCGACTTGCAACACATGCATGAGCCACCATTCGGCAGCCGCACGGTCGCGCCCAGCTTCAACTAGTCGTTCTTCCGTCTGCTTAAGTAGCGCGGCAATCCGCATCATTCCGCTTCCTCCATGAGACGTGCCTGTTCGTCCATGATGAGTGCGTCGATAATGTCTTCGAGTTCACCTGCTAGGACACGGTCCAACTTCTGAAGGGTCAATCCAATCCGATGATCTGTGACACGACTTTGTGGGAAGTTGTATGTGCGGATCCGCTCGGAACGGTCACCTGTTCCGACAGCCGATTTTCGTTGCGCAGACAACTCTTCCATATGTTCGCTTTGCATTTTGTCATACAGGCGTGCTCGAAGGACCTTCATCGCCTTATCCTTGTTTTTATGCTGCGACTTCTCATCTTGACATGATACGACGAGCCCTGAAGGAATGTGTGTCAAACGGACAGCTGATTGCGTCGTGTTGACCGATTGTCCCCCTGGACCAGATGAAGTGAACGTATCAACTCGTACATCTTTCATATCGATATGCACTTCGACATCCTCTGCTTCCGGAAGAACGGCAACCGTTGCTGTGGACGTATGAATTCGTCCGCCCGATTCAGTCGACGGGACTCGCTGCACACGATGGGCTCCGTTCTCAAACTTGAGCTTTGAATAGGCACCTGCCCCGTTGATCATGAACGTGACTTCTTTAAATCCACCGAGTTCGGTATAGTTCGCGTCAATGAGTTCCACTTTCCAATTTTGACGTTCAGCGAATCGCGTATACATCTTATATAAATCTCCTGCAAAGAGTGCCGCTTCGTCTCCGCCTGCTGCTCCTCGGACTTCGACGATAACGTTCTTGTCATCGTTCGGGTCTTTTGGAAGCAATAAAATCCGCAGTTTCGCTTCTAGCTCTTTGACTTCTGGCTCGAGGAGGTTCATCTCTTCTTTTGCCAATTCACGCATGTCGGCGTCGAGCGTCCGGTCTTCAAGCATCGTCTTAGCTTCCTTGAAAGCTGTACTTGTTTCTTTATACTGACGATACATCTGTACCGTCTCTTCTAGTTGTGCCTGCTCTTTCGAATATTGTCTCAACTTCGTCGAGTCACTGAGCACCTCAGGATCGGCGAGCATTTCATTCAATTGCATGTAACGATCTTCTAATACACTTAAACGGTCAAACATGATGATCCGTCCTTTCTCCGTCAAATCAAACTCTATCTATTATAGCAAAAAAACGGACCGCCGAGGGCGGTCCGTCGATTCATCAGTCTACCACCGTATGGCGGACCGGATGTGGTTTGTTCGGTACATCATGACAATGTCGGCATCGTGGTTCGTAAGACTCGGAAGCCCCGACCAAGATGACCGGGTCCTCATACCGAGCAGGTTGCCCATCGATCAGACGTTGTGTCCGCGAAGCAGGCGCGCCGCATGACAAACAGATGGCCTGTAGTTTCGTCACGAACTCCGCGCGTGACAACAGTTCAGGCATCATCGTGAACGGTTCGCCTCGAAAGTCCATATCGAGCCCAGCGCAGATGACGCGTTTGTCTTCGTTCGCAAGTTGTTCGATGACGTCTACAATTCCTTCATCAAAAAATTGCACCTCGTCAATCGCGATAACCTGTGTTTCTTCACGAACGGCATCATACAAGTCTTGGCTTGATGCGATTGGCACGGCCACGACCGAGTTCCCTGTGTGTGAGACGACGTTCTCTTCATGATACCGGTCGTCGATTGCTGGTTTGAACACTTGGACCGGAATCTTTCCATAATGAGCACGGCGGACTCGGCGAATCAATTCCTCCGACTTCCCCGAAAACATACTCCCACAAATCACTTCAATCCAACCATATCGGTTCGTCACATGCATCATTGTTCTTCGCCCTCTCCATCGATAATCGCTTTCCGATTATACCTATCTTTCGAGTTGAGGAAAAGGGTTGACTTCTCCTAAATACTGATTGAAAGAACTCCGTCCTTTATTCATCAGCGTTCGCCTCTTTTTGTTCATCGATTAATTTCAATTTTCGCGCGAGCGGTCGAATCGTGAGACCGTGCAGTGTAACGGAAATGAAGACGAGACCGAGTGTGAGCGGCAACATTTGCTTCGCATCGTCAATCCCAAGATGCGCGACTTCTTCAGCAAAGAATCCCGCGACCGTCATCGCGACAATCCCGCGTGGGGCAATCCAACCAATGAACCCTCGTTCCGCTAGCGGCAAACCTCCACCGATGGTCGACAAGTAAATCGCAACTGGGCGAACCAAGAACAGGATGCCCGCAATCGTCAAGAGAAGCGGCCATTGGAAAATATTCAACAGCTCTGCCCGAGACAGGGAAGCCGTCAACAAGATGAAGACAGACGAGATGAGCAAGATTGAAATATCCTCTTTGAATGACTGCAGTTCTTCGATGATTTCTTCATCCCGATGCTTCGTATTGGCCATCGTCATCCCCATCGCCGTCACGGCGAGCAGCCCGACTTCATGCATCATGAGCTCGCTGAGTGAGAATAAAATGAGGACGGCCGTCAACGTGACCGAAGCACGGAGATAGCGAGGTACTTTTTCTGCCACAAACCATCCCATCAAGAGATGGCCGAACAAGTAACCGAGTCCGATTCCTACGATACAAGCACCTGCGAAGAGGAGTTGCATCCATAAATCCATACCTTCATAAACGATATATCCGAGTCGAACGACGAAGAGTCCGAGTAATGCTCCGACAGGATCGACAATGATGCCTTCCCACTTCAAAATCGCTCCGACCCGATCTTTCAAATGTGCCTGACGCAACAACGGAATGACGACAGTCGGACCCGTCACGACGAAGAGCGCCCCCATCGTCCAGGCGACGACCCAATGTAACCCTCCTACATATTGAATGAGTAGCGACATCCCGACAAATGAGAGCGCGACTCCAATCGTTACAATCCGGACGATCGACCTCCGGAACTGATTGATTTCGCTAAAGTGAAGCCCAAGACTTCCTTCGAATAAGATGATGGCGACCGCAAACGAAATGATCGGACTATATAAATCCCCTAATAATTCACGCGGATCGAACAGCCCGAGGATCGGACCCGCCAATACTCCAGCGAGCGTCATAATGATGATTGCCGGGATTTGATAACGCCATGCCAACCATTGAGACATGATGCCGACCCCGATCAACAAGCTAATACTAATGAGTATAAATTCCATAACGGCCCCCTCACGACATACTTTCGTCTCTTTACCCGTGTCGATGCAACAAAAAACCGCCAAGGGCAATCCCTAGGCGGTGAGCATACAACTTTACGATTAACGTTGGTATTTCTTGTTGAAGCGCTCGATACGACCATCTGCAGATGCGAATTTCTGGCGACCTGTGTAGAACGGGTGCGAATCAGAAGATACATCGACACGGATGAGTGGGTACTCGTTTCCATCTTCCATCGTGATTGTCTCGTTAGAGTAACGAGTTGAACCAGTGATGAATTTGAATTCTGTCGTCGAGTCCATGAATACGACTTTACGGTATTCTGGGTGGATTCCTTGTTTCATTGCTTTTCAACTCCTTCGGCCCTAAGTATTCTTTCAACCTAGAGAAAGTTCACTAGAATATAATATCACCCTACTATAGGTTTTACAAGTCTGTTTTCGTTTTTTTCACCGGTCGTCTTTTTTTCTTATCTGCCTCTAGCGCAGCAAAAAAGTCGAGGTTTGTTTTCGTCTCACGGACACGGCGTAAGAACTGTTCGACGAAGTCTGGAGACTCGTTCATCGTACGACGAATCGTCCAGAGCGAATCGAGTTCGTCCTTCCCGAGTAACAACTCTTCTTTCCGTGTTCCCGAGCGACGAATGTCGATTGCAGGGAAGATCCGGCGCTCTGCCAATTTCCGGTCCAGATGCAGTTCCATGTTCCCTGTTCCTTTGAACTCTTCATAGATGACGTCGTCCATTCGCGATCCGGTATCGACGAGCGCTGTCGCGAGGATAGTCAAGCTACCTCCATCCTCGATATTCCGTGCCGCTCCGAAGAACTTTTTCGGTTTGTGGAACGCCGCCGGGTCAATCCCCCCCGAGAGTGTCCGTCCGCTTGGTGGAACAGACAGGTTGTACGCACGCGTCAAGCGTGTGATGGAATCGAGTAGGATGACCACGTCTTTCTTATGTTCCACGAGACGCATCGCGCGTTCGAGAACGAGTTCTGAAATACGCGCATGGTTTTCCGGTGTCTCATCAAAAGTCGAGAACGCCACGTCCGCATCCGGTACAGAGCGTTGAATATCCGTCACTTCCTCTGGTCGTTCATCGATTAGAAGAATGATTAATTCGACGTTCGGATGATTCGTCGTGATCGAGTTGGCAATTTCTTTTAAAAGCGACGTTTTCCCCGCTTTTGGTGGTGCCACAATCAACCCGCGTTGGCCAAACCCGACTGGTGCGATCATATCCATGACACGAACCGAAAGATGGGTCGGCTCTGTCTCGAGCACCATCTGTTGTTCTGGATAAATCGGTGTCAATGCCGGGAAATAATCACGCGAACGCGTCGAGTCCGTCGACTCTCCGTTGACCGCTTCAACACTCAACAAACCTTGGAACCGTTCATTCTCTTTCGGTTTACGGACCTTTCCTGTGACAAGGTCCCCGTTTCGAAGATTAAAGCGACGAATTTGCGATGCAGCGATATAGATGTCTTCGGAAGATTGAGAATAGTTGATTGGTCGGAGGAATCCAAATCCGCCATCATTTTGAGACTGAGGATTCGGTGGGATGATCTCTAAAATACCTTCGAGGAAATATAAATCTTTTGATTCAGCCTGTGATTTCAAAATACGGAACATGAGCTCACGCTTACGCGCTTCTCGAAAGTTCGGTACTTTGACTTCTTTGGCAATTTCATATAATTCTTTCAACGTCTTCGTTTCAAGCTCACGAAGTGTATAGTTCTTTGTCGGTTCTGTCTGTTGACTCATTCAAGTCACCTATCTTTCTACATTTCATTACAAGAAGCATTCAACTTGATTCATTTGTTCTGCCATCATCTAACCATATTTTGCCCGTGCCGTCACCGTGCAAAAATCACCTTTTGTTCAATCGTTTCCCTCTTGTACAAATCCTTACACAGTAAAAGATAGTTTTGTAACAAAATAAGTGCTATATCCACATATTGTTTCATTTTTGTTACAAGAAAACGCTTTTTTGACTTGCGATTGAAAAATGCTATCGGTCTTGCGCATGATATAGTTTATTTGCACAGGAAACCGGGTATATCCCGCAACTTGTGCTCTACCATTAAAAATTACTCGATTTGTCATATACGAATGTCTTGATTTTAAAAACGGAGGGATTTATACAATGTTAAAGCGTATCGCATCAATCGTCGTCGCTGCCACTGTCGCTTTCTCGGGTCTTATGTTCTCAACAGGTGAACAAGCAGAAGCCGCTACCGGTACATTTGCTTACTCGAAAGTAAACGGTTTGAACATCCGTACTGCCCCGTCACTTACATCATCGAAAGTCGTCGCGAAAATGGATAAAGGTCAACGCTATACATACCTTGGTAAATCCGGTTCGTTCTATAAAATCAACTACAAAGGCACACACCGTTATATCTCAGCTTCTTCAACGTACACATACTTGAAAGCGAACACGTCGACATCAACAACGGTTTCAACGTCATCTTCTAGCAAACGTTCGAAACTTGTCGCTGAATCGAAGAAATATCTCGGAACACCGTATCGCTATGGTGGAACAACAACTTCAGGGTTTGACTGCTCAGGATATACTGGACACGTGTACAAGAAAGCAATCGGAAAAACACTACCACGTTCTTCACGTCAGCAATACTCAAGCGCGAAGAAAATCTCGAAGTCATCGATCCAAGCAGGCGATCTCGTCTTCTTCTCACATTCAGGCGGAACGATTCAACACGTCGGAATGGCACTTAGCAAAACACAAATGATCAACTCAGAAACAGGCGGCGTGAAATACGCGAGCTTCACTTCTGGATACTGGGCACCACGCTATGTAGGCGCTGGATCATATCTCTAATACAATATCACGACTCGGTTCATCGGAACCGAGTCGTTTTTATTTGTTCACATGTTCCATTACATGACGAGAGTCTTTCAAAACAGAAAACGTTCCATCCGTTTCTATGATTACTGCTTCGACTTGTCCTAGAGGAGTGCCACTTGATCGAATCGCTTGAATGACCTCGATCTCTAAAATTCGTTCTTTTTGTAGATGTTCTCTCAAATAATCTCCTTTATAAAACAGTAGAGTTGGTTCTGATTTAATTATTTGATTCACAATGGAGAATCGCTTAGATAGTTTCGCTAATATATATTGTAAGACAATTAGTGTACCGAACGCAGTCAGTCCAGCCAATAAAGAGGTTTGTTGACTAGTCAAGGTCGTTGCCAAAATAGAACCAAGTGCAACCGTCACAATAAAATCAAATGCATTCATTTTTGCCAATGTACGCTTACCAGAAACACGCAACATGAGAATGATAGAAATATATGCTCCAATCCCTGTTAAAATAATCCGAATCATCGTTGATAGTTCCTGCATCAAACTCCTCCCTTATTTTTGCTTCAATGCCCCTCTCGCGTTCGTTGCCGCAAAGACGATCATGAGTACACTCATCGTACCCGCGACTGCGAGCCCTGCAGATAAGGCACCCCAGTCAATCTCCGGCTGAGTCAGAACCGCTCGCATCCCTTCGAAAATATACGTGGTTGGATTGAACGTCGCCGCCACTTTCAACCATTCGGCTTCAATCAATTCTTTCGGAACGAACGTCGTCGACAGGAAAATTAAAGGAAAGAACAACAACGTCCCTGCCTGTGCCGCTTGTGCATTTCGTGTTTTCAAGGCGACGCCCACTGAATATCCTGCGAAACCAAGTCCAAATCCGATTGCGAGTAATACTGTGAAAAAGAATCCAGCGGCACCGACAGGAATCGTGAGACCGAGGAGAAACGCGACAGCAAAAATAAGTAGCGTTTGGACGAGTAATTGCAACATCCCCGCAATCATCGGTCCGAGCACAATCGCCGTACGGGTCGCCGGTGTCAACAAGAGCCGTGCGAAATAGCCACTCTCAATATCTCGGACAAGCGCCTGACCCGTGCCTCCCGCTCCCCCGACTGCACCTGAAACAATGGATACGGGTAAGATGAAATTCAAATAGTCGCTCCCTTCGAACTGAGGCAACGAGGCCACGCTCGACAAGCCGCTCGTATACACGAGTAAAAAGAATACAGAAATGATCAAGTTCGGGATGAATGAAAACGGATTTCGAATAGTCGTCAGCAAACTCCGTTTCGTGAATAGCCATGTCTCAGTCCACACGGATCTCGCCTCCTTCATACGATTCGCCTGTCACTTTCAAGAATACATCATCGAGCGATGGTTGCTTGACAGTCAATCGTTCAGGCTGCAACCCTTGTTCATCCAAGGAACGAACAATCTCAGTCAACGTCATGTCACGTAACTCAAACGATACATGTGTGCCATTCGAAGATGTATGAAATCGCGTCGCGGCAAGGGTCGCTTCAGATTCTGTAGCGAAGTCCATCGAAATCGTCTCTCCACCGACGAGCTGTTTCAATTCCTCGGCCGTTCCTTCACTCACAATCTTCCCGTGATTGATGATTGCAATCCGGTCAGCCAACTCATCTGCCTCCTCTAAGTATTGGGTCGTTAAAAAAATCGTCGTCCCGAATTCCTCGTTCAATCGGCGTACTTCATTCCAAATTTCGATTCGGCTCGCCGGATCGAGTCCGGTCGTCGGTTCGTCTAAAAACAAGACCGTCGGACGATGGACGAGTGTGAGAGCCAAGTCGAGACGTCGTCGCATCCCACCGGAATAGGTACCACTCCGGCGATCGGCCGCATCCGTCAGTGAAACGACTTCGAGTAACTCATCGGCTCGACGTTGCGCCTCTTCATTCGACATCTTAAACAAACGCCCTTGTAAGACAAGGAGCTCTCGTCCCGTCAACACTTTATCGATTCCTGTTTCTTGTAAGGCAACTCCAATCGATAATCGGACATCTTTTTCTTGTTTAACGACATCGAATCCATTGACTCGTGCCGCTCCAGATGTCGGTCTCACGAGTGTCGTCAACATTTGCACCGTCGTCGATTTACCCGCACCGTTCGGACCTAAAAACGCAAAGATTTCTCCTTCTTTCACGAAAAATGACACGTCATCGACAGCTGGAACATCCTTGAATGTTTTGACGAGTCCTTCAACCTGAATCATCACACCCACCTCCTGACTATCCATTCCCGTTTTCTGACGCTTTCACCACAAAAAAGTCGTGGACGTTTTCACATCCACGACTTCTGATTATTCTGGTTTCATGACCATTTTTGGTTTTTTCTTAAGTGAGTGGTTCCCTTCGACGAAACGAACGGTACCGGACTTGGCACGCATGACGACCGAATGGGTCTGTCCGCCTTGTGACGTGAATTGGACTCCACGTAACAGCTCACCATCTGTGACGCCGGTCGCCGCAAAGATACAATCTTCACCTTTCACCAAATCATTGAGGAGGAGGATTCGATCCGTATCTTCGATTCCCATGTCATGGCAACGTTGTTTCTGCGCTTCATCTTCCGGGAGCAAACGCCCTTGGAAGTCTCCACCTAAACACTTCATTGCGACTGCAGCGATGACACCTTCTGGCGCCCCGCCTGAACCGAGCAACAAATCGACACCCGTTTTCGGGAAAGCGGTGTTGATGGCCGCGGCGACGTCCCCGTCCGGAATCAATTTGATTCGCGCACCGGTCGCGCGGACACGTTGAATGGTTTCTTCGTGACGGTCCCGATGTAAAATCGTGACGACGACATCTTCCACGTTTTTCTTCTTCGCTTTCGCCACGATTTCAATGTTCTCTTCAATCGAGTTGTCGAGACTGACGAGACCTGCCGCTTCCGGTCCGACGGCAATTTTATCCATGTACATGTCTGGAGCATGAAGGAGATCGCCTGCATCCGCGACCGCGAGAACCGCAAGTGCTCCCCACGTTCCGGTCGCTACGATGTTTGTCCCTTCTAACGGATCGACGGCGACATCGAGACGAGAACCGTAGCCATTTCCGACTTTTTCTCCGATGTATAGCATCGGGGCCTCATCCATCTCCCCTTCACCGATGACGACAATCCCTTTCATCGGAATCGTGTCAAATACGTCGCGCATGGCCGTCGTTGCCGCATCATCCGCTTCGACTTTCAATCCTCGTCCCATCCAACGGGCTGAAGCAAGTGCCGCCGCTTCTGTCACCCGAACCAGTTCCATCGATAAACTTCGTTCCACCCGAAATCTCCCCTTTATACCTCGGTTTGTTCCTCCACCCAAACGAGCGCACCGAGTTGTTTTAATTTGCCGACAAAGTCGACATACGAATCATTCAGTCGTTCCGCATGTAGTAGCGTCGATTCACCAGAAGCTTGGAGCGCTGACAGTACCAGGGCCGCAGCACTCCGTGCATCGGTGCATTCCATCTCTGCGTTCGCCAGCTTATTACCGCCACGAATCACAGCCGATGCATCCTCCAGTGTAATTTGCGCATTCATCCGTCGCATCTCGGCGATGTGGCGGAATCGTTGCGCATACAATTTATCGGTGACAACACTCGTTCCGTCAGCTTTTAATAAGGCTGCCGTCATCACCGGTTGCAAGTCGCTCGGATACCCCGAGTAATGGAACACCCGAATATCTGTTGGCATGAATTGGTTCGCCGTCACGGTAATTGACTCCTCACCGACCTCGACGTCCGCTCCGAAATCCAACAGTTTTTGAATGACCCCTTCGAGATGTGTCGGAATGACCGGTTGGACGGTCACACGACCGGACACTGCACCGAACATCATGAACGTTCCGGCTTCGAGACGATCTGGAATGAGTGTGTGCGTACAACCGTGGAGGCGTTCCACCCCTTTAATTCGAATCTCATCCGTTCCTGCCCCACTCACATGTGCACCCATCGATGTGAGCATGGTCGCCACATCGACGACTTCCGGATCGCAAGCCGCGTTTTCGATGACCGTCGTCCCTGTCGCTAGAACAGCCGCAAGCATTGCACTCACGGTTGCCCCAAACGACCGCAAGTCCAAGTAAATTCGATTCCCAACAAGTTCATCGACCCGGACATGATAGAGACCTGATTCATTCTCAACATGAATGCCGAGACGTTCCAACGCTTTCAAATGTAAGTCAATCGGCCGTGGACCAATCGCATATCCTCCAGGTAACCCAACCGCCCCTTTTCCAAAGCGAGCCGCGAAGACCCCGAGTAAATAGACAGCGGCACGGACTTTGCGCGTCTCAGAACCGAGGAGAGGCATTGCGACTGCTTCATTCGAATGAATCGTCATTCGTTCGCCATCCCGCTCTACCCGAACCCCTAACTCTTTTAACAAATTGACCATCACTTCCACATCTTCAATCATCGGAACGTTTTCAATCGTCACCGACTCTTCCGTGAGAAGTGCAGCCACAAGGCAAGGGAGAGCGCTCTGTTTCGCTCCGCTAATCTCGACGGTTCCTTCTAGTTTTTGCTGCCCAACGATATGGAGAATTTCCACGCTGATCAAAACCTTTCTACGACGGACTTATTTGGATTGAGCGTTGTTCCAATCCGCTAAAAACTGCTCAATGCCTTTGTCTGTGAGCGGATGTTTCATCATTTGTTCGATAACTTTGTAAGGGACTGTGGCAATGTCAGCCCCAAGGAGTGCAGCTTTTGTCACGTGAACCGGATGACGCACAGATGCTGCGATAATTTCTGTCTCGATGCCATGGATTGCGAAGATGTTCGCAATAGTCTCAACTAAATCAAGCCCATCTTGTCCGATGTCATCCAAGCGTCCGATGAATGGAGAAACGTATGATGCCCCGGCACGTGCCGCAAGTAACGCTTGGTTAGCGTTAAAGATGAGCGTGACGTTTGTCTTGATTCCAAGCTCCTTGAACTGTTTTACCGCTTGCATCCCCGCTGGTGTCATCGGTACCTTTACCGTAATATTCGGCGCGATGGCGGCAAGTTCCTTTCCTTCTTCCACCATACCCGACGCATCGAGTGCAATAACTTCGGCGCTGACCGAGAGATCCCCGACGATCTCACAGATTTCACGAAGTCTTGTATGGAAATCGACACCTTCTTTGGCGACGAGCGATGGATTCGTCGTCACGCCTCCAATGACGCCCATTTGATGAGCTTTTTTAATGTCTTCCACATTTGCTGTGTCAATGAAAAAACGCATATGTGTCTCCTCCTTAATTTGTGATCGCTTACAATCTCTATTATGAGGAAAGTCATGTCGAATTGCTATACCCTTTACGTCAACGATGCGATTGCAAGCATCGATCCTACGACAAGGCCAATCCCAGCGAGCGTCCCGAAAAATGACCATTTCATAATTTTACTTTGCTTCACATAGTATGCTTGGTGTGGTCCTTCTTTCAAACGTTCCAATCCGTGGGTTTCAATCCAATTCGTTGCTGCCGTCTGCTCATCTGCCACAAGGTCGCCGGTGTAGACAAATGGAACGATTTCTTCCGGACGACTCAACCGTTCAAATCGCTCACGTCGTGTCGAGATATTCGCACCAATCCAATACAATTCTTTTGGTGTGTAAAATAGCGGAATTCCCTGCTCATGGAAAGATTTTATCCATTGATCAAAGGCAACCAGATCACGTTGATCGAACAAGATTTCCATGGCATCATCTTTTGTCATAATCGATAGCATCGGAGTGTACTCTACCGTAGGCCGACCAATCCGAACCGTCGGAGACGGCTGTGTCTTTCGGACAATCGCCGGGAAGAAGACGATTTGTCGAATCGCTGAGATTGGAAATGATTGCTCGACCGACTCGCCCGGTTCATGCCGATACGTCACACCCTCGATGCTCGTTGCGGTCATTTCGTATCTAGAGTGATTCCGTTCTTTCCAAAATAAACGACGGAACGTGTTCGTAAACCAATACACCCCAAACCCACCGATGGCGACTAAGACTAACAATGGAATAAGCCAAGGTACCAGATAATAATAAATTAAAATGAGTGGGGCGGCGGCTAATGCTAAAGAAAGACCAATCAACACGACTGCTCCATATACATAAAAGATTCGCCAAAACAATTCTGTCGGTCGCTCGTTATAAATCACAAAGACTCCCCCCTTTTTTTCACCATATATGTATACGTTCCCTAAATCATCAAAAAAAGGCTGACTCTTTTGTAGAGTCAGCCTTTCAGGACAGGATTAAGCTTGGTTGCTTGAACCAAACTCACGCATCTTGCCAGTAACGACGTTATAAATCGCTTCGATACCAGGTCCGATAATTTTACGTGGGTCATATACTTTTGCATCAGCAGCAACTTTCTCACGTACTGCACGAGTCCATTCTTGTTGGCACTCAGTGTTGACGTTGATTTTGCTGTGGCCGAGCTCGATTGCTTTTTTGATTTGGTGCTCAGGAATTCCTGATCCGCCGTGAAGAACGAGTGGTGTTTTAGTCGCTTCCGCGATTTCTTCCATCTCTTTGAATCCAAGTTTTGGCTCGCCTTGGTATTCACCGTGTACAGAACCGAGTGCTGCAGCAAGTGCATCCACTTTCGCTTCTTTTACAACACGTACACACTCATCGAGGTCAGCGTATTGTACGCCACCAACAACGCCGTCTTCTTCGCCGCCAACTGTACCGACTTCTGCCTCAACAGAAGCACCTTTAGCGTGCGCGTACTCGACAACTTGTTTCGTCATTTCGATGTTTTCATCGATTGGGTGGTGTGAACCGTCAATCATGACTGACGTGAAACCAGCGTCGATCGCTGCTTTACACTTATCGAATGAAGAACCGTGGTCAAGGTGGATTGCAACTGGAACAGTGATGTTGTAGTCGTGCATAAGACCTTCAACCATTTTGACAACTGTCGTGAAGCCACCCATGTACTTCGCTGCACCTTCTGATACACCGAGGATTACTGGTGATTTCTCGTCTTCCGCAGCGCGAAGAATCGCTTGCGTCCACTCGAGGTTGTTGATGTTGAATTGGCCGACTGCATACTTGCCTTCGAATGCTTTGTTAAGCATTTCTGTCATTGATACTAATGGCATAATGACATCCTCCTGTCTGTTCGCTATTATACACGTTTGGGAAAAGTTCCCCCGTGCAATTCGTTCCCATTATAACACACCGTAAAACATGTGCCTATGCTATTCGGGCATAGAAATGGCTTAGCGCAAGCGTTTACATATGTCATCTTGGTGACGAAACGTCAAATTTTCAAGACTTCTTTCACTTTTCCAATCATCCCATAAATATCAAACGGCTTCTCAAATTGTGCCGTGATCCCGAGACGACGCACTTCTTCAATCACCGTTTCTTCCCCAAATGCCGTCATGATCATGACGGGTGTGTCTAACTGTTTCTCGCGCATGCGACGTAATACTTCGTGTCCAAACATACGAGGCATATTCATATCGAGCAATACCAAATCATATTGCTCCCGCTCTAAAAATTCCCAGGCGCTGATGCCGTCTTGCGCCGTGTCCACGTCTACACCCATGTTCGTGAACACTTGCGCGAGCATCGTACGAATTCCGTCCTGGTCATCTGCTATTAACATCCGTGACATGCATGTCCCTTCTTTCATTCATCGTTTACCATATTCAAACAATTTAACCTTACCAAACTCATCTCTTTTTCGCGACGTCTATCTTTTGAAATCAAGGGAACGATGGCTCGGAATTCTCTTCTTCCTGTTCTTCCTTCAACTGTTCAGGTACGTCTAGCACATTCACCTGCTCGTAGTCGGTCACTTCCGCATCTTCTTCTTTCACAAATACTCGCAGATAGTTCCCTTCCGGTAACAACCCAGTGGTGGCAATAGACAGAGGACGTTTTTTTCCATCCTCGTCGTACCCGATGAGATCATAGCGATAACCCCCCGAGGTTTGCGTCGCCACTTCTGCACTTGGGACTTTGACATAATAGACATCGGCTAACAATCGATTGGGATCGACATAACGCCAACCTATTACTAATAGAATGCCAATCAATAGGATGGCAACGAGATTTCGTTTCATAAAAAATTCTCCCTCAATCTAAGAATCACTACTTATGAGGTATACCGTTATTCCGAATCGATGAAACCATGACACAAAAAAGGTTCATCCTATTTAGAATGAACCTTTCCTGCAATGCAGTGCATTACGATTCGACAGTCACAGGCACAACTGCGATTTCAATCTCCTTCTCTACTTCTTCACGTTCTTCTTTCAAACGCTCATCCGACCATTTGAAGACGTCGGCCATGCAACGAAGGACACCTTCTTTGTGTTGACGGACGAAATCGATATCAAAGAACATCGCTCCGGTCCGACGAATCAAGAAGTCGATGGCGCGTACGACCGATTCTTCTTCAATGCCATAAATCAATTGTGCATAGACGACCTCTGGCAAGTCATACGCGTTCGAGTCCATCCGCTCGATGACGCGATCGATATTCGATCCGTATAGACGGACGAGTTCTTCCGCGTGCCCCGCGTCGAGACCGTGATTTTGAAGTTCTTTCGTTTTCTTCTCGAGGAAGTCTTTAAACCCTTTCGATCCGCCGACGTGACCACCTGACATCGGCATATGCTTCGTCCGGCTTGCCAAGTAGACGACACCCTCTTCTTCTTTTAATAATTTCGCGACAAGGTCGACGACCGTTTCTGACATCTTCCGATACCCTGTCAATTTACCGCCGGCAATCGTGATCAAGCCGCTGTCTGACTGCCAAATTTCGTCCTTACGTGAAATTTCAGAAGGGTCTTTTCCTTCCTCATAAATCAACGGACGAATACCCGCCCAGCTTGATTCCACATCATCTGCTGTGACATGAACGTCTGGGAACATATAATGGATTGCATCCAAAATATAATCGCGGTCCTCTGTCGTCATGCGTGGATGCGCTTTGTTTTTATCAAAGAACGTATCCGTCGTTCCAACGTACGCTTTGTTTCCGCGTGGAATGGCAAAGACCATGCGCCCATCTGGTGTGTCGAAATAAATTGCCTGTTTGAGTGGGAATTTCGATTGATCGATGACAAGGTGAATTCCCTTCGTCAAACGAAGCTGTTTGCCTTTTTTCGAGTTGTCTTCTTCCCGTAACTCATCGACCCATGGACCAGTCGCATTAATGATTTTTTTCGCATAGACGTCATATGTCGACCCATCGATTTGGTCTTCGACGTGTACCCCCGCCACTTTGCCGTTCTCGTAAATCAACCCGGTCACTTTGGCATAGTTCATAAGAAGCGCGCCGTGATTCGCTGCCTCTTTCGCCACTTCGATTGTCAATCGTGCATCATCCGTCCGATACTCGACGTAGTATCCACCACCGACTAAGTCATCTTTTTTCACGAGCGGTGCTTTTTTGATGACTTCATTCGGTTTGAGCATCATGCGACGTTCTGCCCGTTTGACGCCTGCAAGGAAGTCATACACCATGAGTCCGATTGAAGTTGAGAAAGGACCAAACGTGCCTCCCTTGTGCATCGGTAATAGCATCTGTTCCGGTGTCGTGACATGTGGACCGTTCTCATACACGATGGCACGCTCTTTCCCGACTTCTGCGACGAGCGCCACTTCAAATTGTTTCAAATAGCGGAGTCCCCCGTGAACAAGTTTCGTCGAACGGCTTGACGTCCCGGCCGCAAAGTCTTGCATTTCAAGAACCGCTGTCTTCATCCCACGTGACGACGCATCGAGCGCAATCCCTGCTCCGGTTATCCCTCCACCGACAACAAGAACGTCATGACGTTCGCTTGTCAGTTGTTCGTATCGTTTCGCTCGTTCTTTCGCTGAGAAATTTCTGATTTCCATCTTATTCCCTCCTATAGTAAGTACGGTTCAATGAATAGAAAAAGAGACCACAACAAAAACAAGGCTTCCCCCTTCTGTTGTGGTCTCTCTATTGTCTCGAACCGAATATCAACTTTTCTCCTGTATTATACCCTATTCTTTTCAGTTCAATCATCTCTTACGCTTGCGCAATCTGTAATGTGTTCATTCACAAGCATCCGACTCGCATTTTTGAGTCGAGAAGCTTAGACTTCAAGGTATCATGTTGAAGGAGGATTTCAGATGAAACGTATGTTACAACCTTTTCAATTCAAAAATGGCGTCGAAGTACCGAACCGACTCGTCTTGGCTCCGATGACACATTACTCATCAGAACCAACGGGCGAAGTATCCGAGCATGAGCTCGCCTACTATCGGAAACGGGCGCAAAACGTCGGGCTTGCGATTACAGCATGCGCGTACGTGACAGAAGACGGGAAAGGTTTCCCGAACGCATTCGGGGTCAATGACGACAAATTCATCCCGGGTCTCCGTCAATTGGCGGAAAGTTTAAAAGCGGAAGGTGCAAAAGCCATCCTTCAAATTTTCCACGCTGGACGGATGTCACCACCTGAACTCGTCCCGAACGAACAACCTGTCAGTGCAAGTGCTGTCGCGCCTGTCCGAGAAGGCGCCGTCACACCACGTGCCCTCGAGACATCAGAGGTCGAAGCCATTATCGAGGCGTTCGGTGAAGCGACGCGTCGGGCCATCGAAGCCGGGTTTGATGGCGTCGAGATTCACGGAGCGAACACCTACTTGATTCAACAATTCTTCTCACCGCACTCAAATCGCCGTGAAGATCGCTTCGGCGGTGATGTTCATGGACGTTTGACGTTCCCACGCGAAGTCATTCGTCGTGTGAAAGAAGCAGCTGCAGATGCAGAAGACTTCTTAGTCGGCTATCGTTTCTCACCGGAAGAAATCGAAGAGCCAGGAATCACACTCGACGACACGGATGTGTTACTCGATATGATTTTAGAAGAGGGCGTCGATTATATTCACGCTTCTCTCTGGAACTTCAATACAGCTTCCATGCGTGACGAGAATGTCACGGAGCGTTCGATAGACCGCATCGCCAATCGAATCAATGGTGCCATCCCACTCATCGGAGTCGGGCAACTCCAACGTCCGGCCCAAGTGGAAGACGCACTCGACGTCGTCGATTTTGCCGCACTCGGTCGCGAACTGATCATCGATCCACAATGGCTGGAAAAAGTGGAATCGGACCGCGAAGACGAGATCGAGACAGAACTCGACTTGAACAAACAAGCCGAACTCGCTGTCCCAGCTCCGCTATGGAACGCCATCACGACACGTGCCGGTTGGTTCCCAATTAAAGATCAAGAAGTGAAATAAAAAAATGAACCTGCCGTTTATCACGGCGGGTTCATTTACTATTTCAACGTCAAGAGCTCACTCATCGTCACAAACGTGTACCCTTCACGTTTCAGCGCATCGAGAACTTTCGGCAACCCTTCAGCTGTGGACTCATGAATATCATGCATCAAGACAACAGCACTTGGATGGACATTGTCCATAATCAAGCGATACATTTGATCGGCATTACGGTGACTCCAATCAAGAGAATCGACCGTCCATAGTGCAAGGGTCTGCTCCTTTGTCTGAATGATCTGCTCAATCATTTCATTTTTAGCCCCGTATGGTGGACGAACCAATGATGGGCGTTGTCCCGTAAGCCTCTCAATTCGTTCATCAACCTGTTCGAGTTCCTCTTTGACTCCCTTCTCAGACAATTGTGTCAAATCCGGGTGATGTTCAGTATGATTTGCTAGCTCATGACCTGACAACGCTACTTGTCTCGCTACATCAGGATAGAATTCCATCTGACTCCCTAACATAAAGAACGTAGCACGCGCTTGGTATTTCTCAAGTGTCTCAAGAATGTGAGGTGTCACAATCGGATGGGGTCCATCATCGAACGTCAGTGCAACATATTTCCCATTGGGTTCAAGCGGCTTATTTGAGGGACTCATGATTGGAGAATCTTCTTGTGCAGTGGGCGTATCTAATTCGGATAACAAAAACGGCTCAACTTCCTTCATCGGAATATGAACTTCTACCACACCTGCCGCTCCCGCCGCCACTTCATACTCGTCAAATATGACATCTAGACCAGAGGACGTCAGTATCCACTTCGTCGATTTAGGGTGTTTAATCGCTTCACGTAACTGATCCTCAAATACGTATTCTTGATGTTGTAATTGTGTGATGACGCTATGCTTGAACCATTCTAATGCATGTTGGTCATCACGTAAGACATCATCCCATTCAACGAACGTTCCGTCCGAAAGGTTCATCCGAAATACGTCGACAGTGGTTTGACCATTCGCACCACCAGTGAATGCATAAGTATGAACGACTAGCGTGTATTCAGTCTGATTCGTTTGATATGTATCGGTCTGAATATTTAAGTGACCCGTTTGACCGTGACTAGGGGTGAGGTTGTGTTGAAATGCTTCTTTCTTTTCTAAAATGAATGCATCCAGCTCCTCGTTTAGCATTTCATAATCCGTTCTCGGAACAGAGATTGATGTCGTATATCTTTTCGCTTGTTCACTCTCTACCGTTAAGTGTAACCCGGGGTATTGTCCGGTAAAGGATGGTGTCGGAACTTTTTTAATCGTCGGGGCGGCTCCCGCGATGTAATACCATGTGCCCATCCCAATCAATAACATCACAATAACTAACATGTGTCGTTTCATTCTTATTCTCTCCTATTTAATTCAATCGATTCGATTGTAGCAAACTCTTCACGAATGAAATCGTCAATATGGCGACAAATATATACAAAATCATACAAAACAGGTACGTCGTCTTTAAATAGACGGCGTACCTGTTTTCATCCATTCTTCGCGTAACATGCCCATCCGAATCGAATCGTAGCGTTTCGCGTTCACGACACGCACTTGACGAATTCGACCTTCAAGCTGCATCCCTACTTTTTCAGCGACCCGCATCATTCGCTCGTTCCCTGACCATGTCGTCAATCCCACGCGGACGACCGGTAACGTTTCAAACAAATGTTTCGTCCATAGACGAAGGGCACGCGTCCCGACACCTCGATTCCAGCGGTCGGATTGATGCAAGATGATGCCCATCTCGAGCCACTCTCGTCCGGCATCTTCGAAATAATAGGAAACCGTGCCATATACCGTTCCACTGACCTCAATGACCCACATGTCTTCTTTTTTGATGAACGATCGCTCGATTTGCTGAAACTCTTCGTAAGACATTGACTTGTGTTCGAAGTAAGGCGCGTCCCACTGTTTCCATTCCGGTACCGCATCTCGATAAATCAATTCCCAGAGTCGTGATAGATCCTGTTCTTCAATCGGTCGAATGACCACTTCTTGATCTTGTCGCATGTTGTCTTCCTCTCTATAAATCGTCCTTACCTTATTCTTGTGTCCCGTTCGAATCTCCTTTTTTTCGTTTGCGCCAAATGAACGCAAGAATCAAGACAATCACACTTGCCATGACAGAAGCGATCGCGATTGGACTCGAATCGGTCATAAACAATTGTCCAATCGAGACAGAATAAGCAAGTCCGAACGACGTGACGAGTTTTGCCCCGAACGCGATACCCGCAAAGCGCAGAAACGGTACACGACTAAACCCCGCAGCGAGACAGATGACCTCGTCAGGTAAAATCGGAATGATAAATAAGACGAGCAAGACACCAAGACCGTATCGATCGACATATCGATCGTACGTCTTCAGTTTTTCTTCATCGACCCAACGAATCATGCGCCCTCGACCAAATCGGGCCAGTCCATACATGACAAAGATTCCAAGTGTCGTCGCAACGCTTCCGACCAAAGCGGCACGAAACGGTCCGAGCGCGACACTCCCAATCGGCACGCTGACCGCTTCCGGAACGGGTAACGCAATAGGTTGTAAAAAGCTAAATGCTGCAAACACCCAGACCGCCTGTCGTTCATATTGTTCTAGTAAACGATCCAATCCGTATGTGTCATAAAGGATGAGTCCGAATGAAACATAATAGACGAGAACGAAAATCAAGAAGAGAGAGAACGTGATCTTCCACATCTGCTTTAGGATGACGTTCGAGCCGTCCCGAATCGCCCGAAGTAACCCGACCGAGAGGGCGAGTAAAACAACACCTGTCCAGCCAAGTTGATACGGCAATAAAAGGGAAGGCAAGACGACGAACGGCAACAGACTGAGCGCGACAAGCCCTAATCCATATCCAAGATAAATCGAATGTCGTTCTTTCATGTGCCCTCACCCTCTCCCCGTTCTACTTCTAGTGTACCCACAAAGTGATAGGGATGTATCCTGCCGAAGGCGCTTTCCCTCTCATGCTTTTGACGTAGAAAAACCACGGTCCGCAATGGACCGTGGCTTTCAATCACTTATTCTCCAAGTGATGCTTGGATGAAGTCATGGAATAGACGTTGTGGACGTTCTGGACGCGAAATCAATTCTGGGTGGAACTGTGATGCCACGAACCATTTGTGTTCTGGAATCTCAATGATTTCTACGAGACGACCGTCTGGGCTCGTACCTGAGAACTTGAAGCCTTCTGCTTCAAACGCTTCACGGTATTCGTTGTTGAACTCATAACGGTGACGATGACGCTCGTATACGAGTTCTTGATCGTATGCCGCATGCGCTTTCGTCCCTTTTTCGAGTTTACATGGATAAAGTCCAAGACGAAGTGTGCCCCCAAGATCTTCGATATCTTTTTGCTCTGGAAGAAGGTCGATGATCGGATACGGTGTCGACGGATCGATTTCTGCAGTATGTGCGCCGTCCAACTTCAAGACGTTACGGGCAAACTCGACCGTCGCAAGTTGCATCCCGAGACAGATTCCGAAGAATGGGACGTTGTTTTCACGAGCAAAACGTGTCGCTTCAATCTTCCCTTCGATTCCACGCTCACCGAATCCACCTGGAACGAGGATTCCGTCCGCATCGCCGAGGATGTCTGAGACGTTTTCAGCCGTCACGTCTTCCGCGTTGACCCAGTCGATGTCGATATCCGCGTTGAACGCATAACCCGCATGTTTGAGTGCTTCCGCGACCGAGATATACGCATCACGCAATTCGACATATTTCCCGACGAGTGCGATTTTCACTTTCTTCTCAAGGTGTGTGACCGTGTGGACGAGTTCTTTCCAAGCCGTCATGTCAGCAGCCGGTGAATTGAAACCGAAGTAGTCGTTGACGAGTTGGTCCATTCCTTGTTTTTGAAGGTTGAGCGGTACTTCATAAAGTGTCGATGCGTCTTGCGCCTCGATGACCGCTTCTTTGCGCGTATCACAGAAGAGGGCGATTTTTTCACGCATGTCTTCTGGGATGTCATGCTCCGTACGAAGGACAATGATATCCGGTTGAATTCCGTAGCTGCGAAGCTCTTTGACACTGTGTTGTGTCGGTTTTGTCTTCATCTCACCTGCGGCACGAAGGTAAGGGACGAGTGTACAGTGGACGTACATGACGTTCTCTTTCCCGATGTCATTCTTCACTTGGCGAATCGCTTCGATGAACGGAAGGGACTCGATATCCCCAACTGTTCCACCAATCTCTGTGATGACGACATCGGCGTTCGTCTCGCGTCCTGCACGGAAGACACGGTCTTTGATTTCGTTCGTGATATGCGGAATGACCTGAACCGTCCCACCGTTATAGTCTCCACGACGCTCTTTCTTCAAGACAGTTGAATAAATGCGCCCTGATGTGACGTTCGCGTTTTGCGACAAGTTGATGTCGATAAAGCGCTCATAGTGTCCGAGGTCAAGGTCAGTCTCAGCGCCATCATCTGTGACGAATACTTCTCCGTGTTGATACGGGCTCATCGTACCTGGGTCAATGTTGATGTATGGGTCAAACTTCTGAATCGTGACGTTGAGTCCTCGATTTTTGAGTAGACGCGCGAGCGAAGCTGCCGTGATCCCTTTACCGAGCGAAGATACTACCCCGCCTGTTACGAAAATGTACTTTGTCATGTTTCTTTCTCCTCTCTTGAATACCAACCATCGGGAAACGAAAAAACAAAAAAAGCAAAAGTGCCCCCGAAAATGGAGGACACTTTTGCTGCATCGTTACGTGCTAAACTAGCCCATGACTAATTTACGCCAGAGACGATGCAGTCGTCAAGATATTATTTTTTCTTTTTTTCAAGTCGATGAACACGACTAAAAAAGAAAAAGAGACACGCCTAGCCGGGCGCGATGCCCGGCTTTTTTGCGGTCTCTTATAAATCATCCTCGTCTTCGATATCGAGGTCGTCGTCCAAGTCATCGTCCTTGAAATCGTCAAGGCCTTCTACTTTTTCTTCTTCGTCCTCATCATCAAATTCAGATGAATCATAGTCTTCAACTTTTGCGAATACATCCAAGTCATCCTCGATATCGACGATGCCTTCGTCTGCTTCTTCGAACTCTTCTTCGAATTCGTCAAGTTCACCACGTTGACGTGCTTCGATGACGAGATCCTCATCCGACTTATCGAATGGGTACCAAACACGAAGCGCCCAACGGTTTGCTCCTAAGTTGACGAACAACCCGTCGATGTTCAAATCGGTGTAAAGTTGTGCGATTTTTTCGAGCTCTTCCTCTTCACTCGCAAACGTATAGTTTTGCTTGATTTTTTCGCGAATCTCATCAAAAGAAACAGGCTGTTCGCCAGTTTCTTGGAGAAGTTCATAAACGAAATCAATCAACGATTTATTCATTAAAGGACACTCCTTTTCCGTCACTAGTTAAACATCACTCCTCATTATAAACAAAAGCGATATGAAAAAGCTAGGGAAAATTATGATTCATGTATTCTACTCGGACGAACTCGGAACCAGTACAGGCTGATCAATCCAATATTGAAAATCCACGTAAGTCCTAGAACACCGAACATCCATGCTTTTGGAATTTGAAACGATAATTCCTCGTTGACCGTCTGCCCAACGTACAAACCGTACCCTAACAATCCAATCATTAAGAAGGAGTACGCAACGACCATCCCAAACCGCTTCCACAGCTGCAAGAGCAAGGAAGCAAACTCCTTATTTTCCCCATATTGATCAAACAGATACGTATGGCTTACACTCGAGTACATCGTCTGCGTATACCCACTGACAAATAAGACAGGGATGAACGCAAGTGGCTCGATAAATCCTAGGAAAAAGATGAGGGAGGACACGAGTAACACGAGGTATGGGTGACGTGCGAAATCAAATATACGACTAAATAAAATCCAGCCGATGACGCCTACTAAAAATGGGACAAATACATAAAAAATGAGAACTTGAAACGAGTACAAGGCAAGACTGACAAAGACGGCACCAATTAACGTCCAACCACCGAACAATCCAATCACAAACGACAGCAATTGAACCTGACGGGTGCGACTCGCTCCAATAAAGTCTCGGACGCGCTTTTGGTACAATAACCATCCAACATAAACGAGCAAAATAATCATTAAGCCAAATACTTCGATATAGCCACGCGCCCCTTCTAAAAGACTGAGCAGACGACTAATCAATGTAAAAACGGTGACCGCGATGAAGGCACGGAGAAAAGAACGAGTTTCAAACTGCCAAGTCGCCGATTTTTGAAGCGGTAATTTCCGAACAAAAAGCCATGGTAGAATCAAACTGACCAAAAAGAGAGCGATGGCCAGATTGTATGACTGTGTCAATGCATAAGAGAATATCGCAATCCAACCGACTAACATCAGAACCAACGGCCAGGAGCTCCCTTTATCTTCTTTTGAATCTGGATCAGCAGCTGGTTTCAGTTCGTTTAATTGCGATAAAATCGTCGTCATAATCGACCCGACTCCAATTGATCCAACCCCGACTAAAAAGGCGCTCCATTCAATCGCACGCTCAAACGGGAGAACGAAACAAACGAGACCGACAACGAGTACGACCAAGGCGATTAAAAAGGTATCTTTAGAACCACGGCGTCCAATGACATAAACCCACAATAATAGACCGGACATACTGGCTACATAAAAAATCAAGAATGGAATGAGACGCCCGACACCTTCTTCGACTGCCATAATAGATAAAAATAAGATCTGCGGAAGAATTTGACTACTAAGAGCACTGACAATCGTCAATAGGACAACCATGTTTTTCATGGGACACACTCCTTACATTGAGATTGAATATTCTGTTCCTCAATCATCCTTTCCCAGATCCATTCGTCTGCGAACCTCTTTCATAACACATTTACTTCTCAGTTTCTTCACTCTTTTGCCGATATAGAAGAGAATGACATTTTAGATATGAAAGAGAAGGAGAAAAATATATGGCACTTTTTCGTAAAACACCATCCAATCACTTCGTCGCCACTACCGGCTTTCCTGAAATCCAGACAATCGCTAAACCAGCCGACTCAAGCTTGAATGGTCGCACTCACTACATGGGATACACGACCTCTCAAGTAAAACGACTGCAAGGTATGGCTCCACTCGTCGAGTCAGTACTTGACGATGTACTTGAAAACGTACTCGACCACTTAATGCTGCAACCGGAAATGGTACAGATTGCGAACGCATCATCCACAAGAGAACGATTAAAAAAGGTATTCGCCGATTATTTCCGCAGCCTACTAACAGGGAACATCGATGATAAATTCTTGGCAATGCGGAAACGAATGGGACAGACGCACCACCACTTCGCCGTGCCTGTCGTCTGGTTCTTGGCGACGTACTCGGCATTTAATACGTTGCTCATCCCAAAAGTGGTTGAAACGTATCAACACGATCCTGCCCTCTTAAGTGAGTCCCTCTTAGCGTTGTCACACGCGATGAATTTAGACGCACAAATCGTCACCGAACAATACGTCAACGCCCGCCTCGATGAAATCGAGTCTGCGAACCAAGCTCGTGCGTCCCTGTTGAGTGACGTGACACGCGTCAGCACAGAAGTGGCGACTACGATGGAACAAACCGGACACGCCATGTCTGAAACGAGCAATCGTGCTCACCAAGTCCTTGCGGAAACGGAGCAAACGGAAAAAATGAGTCGTCATTTGATGAAATTGACGCACACGAACGGAAATCAAATCGAACAGATGGAAGTAGAGTTCAAACAGTCGGCCACCTACGTCGATACTTCGCTCGATCGAATTACCGCCCTAAAAGAAGGTTCACAGGATATTGTCAGCATGACCAAGAGCATCGAACAAATTGCTAACCAAACGAACTTACTCGCCTTAAACGCTTCGATTGAAGCGGCTCGCGCAGGAGAACACGGAAAAGGGTTCGCCGTCGTCGCCACCGAGGTACGCACACTTGCGGAGAACGCAAAACAACTGAGCAGTCAAATCAACGCGCTCATTCATGAAAATGAGACGAACATCGCGGCCCTCCTCGAGCAAATGGGGCAAATGCATCGGACGAACGATGAAGCGATGCGCCAACTAAGCACCGTCAAAGCTGGTTTTTCGACCGTTCAAGAAGAAATGGGCCAATACGTTCTTTCTTTCGAACGAAACAAACAAGATCTCGGACAGATGGTCGAGACCATTTCATCGATCAACGAGACGACGCAAGGGTTATCTCACTTGACCTCTTCCCTTCTATCCACCTCTGAGATGCAGTAAACAAACAAGGCACGGTCCGCGGACCGTGCCTTCATGTATTATTGGACAACTGGTTCTGGTATCTCGATGGCCTTCAGCGAGCGATCGAGCAATTCGACGACATCGAACGTGCCGACGGTCTCATCGACTTCCTTCGCTTTTGTTCCATCAGATAACATCGTCAAACAGTACGGACATGCCGAACCGATAACAGTCGGTTTCGTCTCAAGTAACTGTTCTGTCCGAGCCACGTTGACACGTGTCCCGACTTTTTCTTCCTGCCACATGAGACCACCACCGGCTCCACAACACATACCGTTTTCACGGTTACGTGTCGCTTCGACGAGTTCGACACCCGGTATGCGTTCTAGGACGAATCGTGGTGCATCGTAAATGCCGTTATAACGACCAAGGTAACAAGAGTCGTGATAGACGACACGTTCGTTCACGTGAAGGTCTGGCTGAATCCGACCTGTGTCAAGTAACTCCGCGAGCAACTCCGTATGATGATACACCTTCACATCAGTCAAACCGAAGTCCGGATACTCATTTTTGAACGTATTGTACGCGTGCGGGTCGACCGTGACGATTTTCGTCACCCCATACTTCTCAAATAGTTTAATGTTCGCTTCGGCGAGTTCTTGGAACAGCAACTCGTTTCCGATTCGACGTGGTGTATCCCCTGAGTTTTTCTCTTCATTTCCGAGAATGGCGAATGAGACGCCTGCCTTGTTCAAGACGCTCGCAAAGCTCTGCGCGACTTTTTGGCTACGGCTATCGTAAGACCCCATCGCGCCGACCCAGAAGAGATACTCGAATTCCTCGCCTGCTTTTTTCTTCTCTTTCGCCGTCGGGATGACGAGCTCTGTATCCTTACGCCAGTTCTCGCGTTCTTTCCGGTTCATTCCCCACGGGTTTCCTTGACGCTCGATATTGGCGACCGTACGCTGTGCCTCAGGGTCCATCTTCCCTTCCATCATGACGAGGTAACGACGAAGGTCAATGATTTTATCGACGTGTTCGTTCATGACCGGACACTGGTCTTCACAGTTACGGCAAGTCGTACAAGCCCAAATTTCTTCTTCCGTGATGACGTTGCCGATCAACTCGTCTGCGACGAGCATATGACCGTCTTGCGCAGCTGCTGCGATTTCAGCACCTTGCGTGTTTTGGAACATGAGTGCAGGTGCCCACGGTGATTTTCTCGTGACCGCCGCGCCTTTCATATTCATATGGTCACGAAGTTTGACGATTAAGTCCATCGGCGACAACATCTTCCCAGTTCCTGTTGCCGGACAAACATTCGTACAACGCCCGCACTCGACACAGGCATACAAGTCGACGAGCTGCTTCTGGTTGAAGTCTTCAATCTTGTTGACCCCGAAGACAATCTCTTCATCCGACTCTTCCGCTTCTTCCATCGCTGAAAAATCAACAGGTGCCAAGCGACCGACTTTGTGCGTGCGACCGAGCCATACGTTGAGCGTTCCGGCAATCAAGTGTGCGTGTTTTCCTTGTGGGATGTAGACCATGAAGCTGAGCAAGAATAAAAGGTGCATCCACCAAAAGACGACGAATAAAGCGAAAGCGACAGAGCCCGGTACCCAAGCAAATGCTGAGCCGATGAGCGTCGCGACCGGTTCGCCCCACATTGGAAGCTCTTCTTTATAGACGAGGTAAAAACCGTTCCCGAACAATACGGAAACCATCAACCCGCCGATGAAGATGAGGGCAAGACCTGCTAAAAAGTTTCGTTTCAAGCGCACGAGCTTCTCGACGTAACGACGGTAGAATCCCCAAACGACCGCAACGAGAATCATGAGCATGACGATTTCTTGCATGAACGTAAAGATTGGATAAAGCGGACCGAGCGGGATATGCGGGAAACGTGTTCCCACCGCTAGTCCTTTCCAAATAAAATCAATCGCCCCGAATTGGACGAGGATGAAGCCATAAAACATCATGACGTGAATTGCGCCACTCTTCTTATCTTTCAACAATTTCTTTTGACCGAACACGTTGATCATGACCTGTTCGAGTCGTTCTTTGTTCGTTTGGCTCCATTCTGCCTTCTTCCCGAGCTTGATGAACGTATAACGCTGATGAACTAGCGTAGCAAATAAATATACACCATAGCCGAGGACGAGCAAGAATAGAATCCAGTTGACGATTAAAAATGTAGACATCCCCAAAACTCCCCCTTTTGAAAACGGATTCAATCTTGAATTCAGTATATCAAATGATGAATGAACAGTCATTCATTTTTGTGAAGTTCTCATCAGAAGTTTAGAAGATGTTTCAATATGAGCAATAATCCCCCATAGCTGCACACGGCCAATACGAACGTGCGGAAGTGCAAATTTCGGTCGGATGGCAGTTCAAACTTCACGATATTGAGAATCATCGCCCCGGCCACAAAGGCAAAACAGAGCGCTTCGACGTGCGCCGCCAAGTCAATCCAGCGTGAAAAGAACCCACCAAGTAAAATCCCACCACTCAACAAATAGCGTCCTTGTCGCATGTAACGTTCACCATAATGACGATTTAAGTCATGCCCGAGCGCTAAAAAGTGGACACCGAGCGCTGTCGCATAGAAACTTCTCGCAACGAACGTCACCGAGTCGGCTGTCACCACGTACGCCGAGAAGGTCATATAGGCCGTGAGGAGTGTCACCTGTAACCAATACGAAACGGCCCGGTCGACCGCCTCATCTTGAAAGTGAGGGGTACGAACGAACCGCATGGTGCCGTAAAACAACGTGAAACCGATGAGACTGACGATGTAGATTTCTGAAGGTAACGCCAAATTCAACCAATCGACACGAAGCGTGTCCTGGCGTTTGTTCAGGGACGGCAAAAGATACATGAAGAAGTACGTGATGGCGATGCCGCTCGAGAAAGAGAACCATTTTTTCGAAGGAACGGTCTCTTCCCGGAACAAATAGATGCCGAAGAAGTTAATCAGCGCCAAATAGATGATGATCCAGTTCGCCATCTCGTCCTCACCCTTTCAAGTCAATCCAAAACCGCTCGACGACTGTCCCGTCTTCTTCCGTATACGGTGTGTCCGCAATGCCACCATTGTTTAAAATGACTTGACGGGAAGCGATATTTGTCCGGTTACACGTGATGAGTGCCCGCTCGATTCCAAGTTCTTTCACTTTCTCAAGCGCAAGTTGCAGTTGGATTGTGGCGAGTCCACGCCCGCGTGCGCTCGGTTTCACCCCATACCCGACATGCCCGCCAATCTTCAAGAGCGATTCGTTCAGCTCATGACGAATGTTCGTCGCGCCAAGAAGCTCCTCCCCGTCCGTGAGCCAATACGTTGTGCTCGGGACCCAACCTTTCTCTATATGTTCACATAACTCCTTCTGACGTAACGTGTTGACATATGCCTCGAAGTCGGTCGTTTCACGGTCCACTGAAGTCGGGACGATTCGCTCATCACGTTCGTACCATTCTTGTAAAAATGCGAGAATCTGTTCTTTTTGTTCGACAGATGTTTTGATTAGTCTTAACATCACATTTCCCCCTTTAACCATTTCCATTCGCGTTCTCTGTTTGATTTCCTTGTTCCTTCATCTTAGAGAAGATACCTTCGAAATAAAATGGACGTTCTTGTCGAAGTGTGTCCCCTTTCAGGCATGAAAAAAAGTGCCATCCTGTTCAGATGACACTTTTGACATGCTTACTCTTCGAGTCCGAGCCGTTGTGGCATATGTGGCGCGAGTTGTCTCGCTTCTTCCAACCGACCTGCTTCGACGAGCGTATGGAAATGTAAAAACTGTTCATGCGATGCATCACTGATGGCTGCCAAATAATCGACGTACCGATCGTAGACCGCTTTGTCTTCTGACCGCGCCTCAATAAGTGCGATGTACAGGCGAACGGTGTCTTCCCCGTAAAGGAGCGGGAACTCATCGTTCAGTTGAAGCAATTTATCGATTGAATCGATATCGACTCCGTTTTCTTGGTCATAATGCATGATGACTTGTTCAGCATGGTCTTCAAGGCGACCGCGCCACTCTTCATACTCTTCTTCATTCGTTTCGAGCATCTCGAACCAGTCTTCGTTCAACATCTCTTCAATCTTATTTACGCGTTCTGTGAAGTTCATACGCTCTCTCCTCCTTCAAATGTCCATGTGACATGTACTTCGTATATACCCACGTTTTCTTCATTCATGGATAATTCATATACGAACGTACATGACTCTTCAGACACATCGAGTCGCGATGTCGTCGTCGCCATCGTCATCGACATATAGGCATTCTTATATAAGCTTTGCGTGAAGCGACCTTCGATGAAGGAATGGTTCATCTCGATCGGTCCTTTGCAGATGAGCGCCAATCGTTCCGGCGTGTACTTGATTGTCGTCGGGACCGTTCCGTCCTCTTGTTGTTGGTCAAACATTAAAATAAAGCCAGTCTTCAATGGATAGTATACGCCGTCAGCCGATAGTTCGATCGGCTCCGGAATGTCACTCATCCGAGTTGTTTGCTGGACACGCACGCGAAGTGGTTCAATCGCCATGCTCATCCCCCTTTCCGTCAACTCATCGTACCATATGTGGTAGGAGTCGTTCTATCGACGGTGCTTCGTTTTCACATAGACGAGATGGTCTACCCACTCATCATTCTCAAAAATAAATCCTTCTCTCGTGCACTCGTACGACATGCCGACACGCTCTGCGAGACGAACGGATGCCTCATTGTCGAGATTGATGTGTGCCTCGATCCGTTGAAAATTTAAGTCGTCAAAGGCGATGCGCATCGCTAAATCGACCGCCTCTGTGCCATATCCGTTTTGCCAATGTTGGTTATGGATGGTATACCCGACCCGACCCCAATGAAATCCATCTCGCGCCAATGTCGAGAAATCCACCATGCCGAGATGTATCCCATCTTCAAGCCGGAAAATCCCAAAGACATGCGCACGGTCTTCATGTGCGAGTGATTGGTGTGTGTCGACTAGCTGACCGAACCAAACGGACGTACAGTCGCTCATATCTAATTTTCCCGGGTCATATACATGTTGTGAAACGAGACGATTTGTAAAGCCGCTTAACCATGTGTCATAATCTCGTTTCTCTAACGGTCGTACGATGATTCGATTTGTTTTTCGATGATACGTAAATGGATTCAATCTCTCCTGTCTCCTCCCTATTACTTTTATACGGTCAGAAAAACTTCTTCCACTTTCCTTCCGAAATCACATCGATCTTCCCTTCGTTTACACGAATCGCGGTCTCGTCGTCAATCGCATAGGCCGGCGACTGTAATGTCTCCGCCCATTCTGCAGCATCTCGTGACGTGTTCTCCGGTAACATTTCGTGGTCGAGATGAGGAAAAATCGAGAAGTCGACAAACCCTAATGTATCATCACTCTGCTCGTCGGATGCGCGCCATCCGACAAACGCTTCTCCAATTCGTGGTGTCATCACCATGCTACCTGCACTCAATCCGACGTAGACACCTTTCCAGGACGGGAGCAGCGAGGCTACCTCGGACTGTTTCATCCAATGGTAGAGAAAGAGCGGATCGCCCCCATTCACCAATAATACGTCTGCCTTATCAAACGCCGGTCTCCACACCGACTCATCGATACTCGGGAGTGCGCTCAGTTCGAGCACCCCAACCGACTTCCAGCCCAACTCACACATCGGCGTCGAGAAATCTCCGTTGAAAAAGTTCCATGCGTGTTTCGTTCCCCCGTTCAACGCATAAATGGCTGTTGGGATACAGAGTGCATTACACTCTTCAATCGGCTTGTCTAATAACTCGAGAAGTGCTCGTTTGATGCTTTCGTTCTTAATACCTGCTGACGTTAATAACAGTTTCATTTACGTTTCCTCCTTCTCATCTCCCTATAAGGAGTTCGCATGAGTCGCCGTTATCCCCTTTTTCCAACAAAAAAGGCCGTAGACGAATTTTCGTCCACGACCTTGAAGTTCTGAAAAATTAGCTAATTTTATACACGCGACCTTCGAACGGTTTCAAGTGAAGGAGCGATGATTCCGCATCGCCTTCAACCGGCATGTTGCTCAAGACGACATCTTGCGCACGAAGTGTCTGATCCATATCAAACATCGTCTCTTTCGCCGTCAAGTTCGTGACGACGAGGTACTGCGTGTCACCGAGCGTACGCGTATACGCATAGACTTCCGGGTGTTCCGGCAAGACGACATCATACGCCCCGTAAACAAACGTCTCATTATCTTTACGAAGTTGAATCATCTCTTTATAGAAGTTAAAGATTGAGTCCTCATCTTCAAGCTGTGATTCGACGTTGATATCCGTATAGTTCGGGTTGATGCCGACCCATGGCTGCTCTGCGAACGTGAATCCGGCGTTCGGGGCATCACTCCACTGCATCGGTGTACGCGTGTTGTCGCGTGACGAGTTCCACGTGATGCGCATCATCTCGTCATGACTCTTCCCTTGCTCGACACCGATATAGTAGCGGTTGCGTGTCGCGATGTCATCATATTGATCGATCGAATCGAATTTGACGTTCGTCATCCCGATCTCTTGACCTTGATAGATAAACGGCGTCCCTTGCATGAGGAAGTACATCATCGCAATCGACTTCGCGCTTTCTTTCCAGTAACGCTCATCGTCTCCCCATTTCGAGACCGTACGCGTCTGGTCATGGTTTTCGACGTAAAGGGCGTTCCATCCATCGGCCTCAAGTCCTTTTTGCCATTTCGTCAACACGTTCTTCAAGTGAACGACATCGAGTTTCGAATCGGCATCTTCACTCCAAAGGTCCATGTGTTCGAATTGGAAGACCATGTTCATCTTCCCTTCCTTTTCACCGACCCATAGATGGGCATCGTCAGGTGAGACGCCGTTCGCTTCACCGACCGTCATGATGTCATGTTTATTGAACGTCTCGTCACGAAGCTCTTCTAAATAGTCGTGAATTCCGTCCACGTTCATGTGCATCTCGAACGACGGTACAAAGTCGAGGTCGTTCGGGTTTGGCAAGTCGGCGAACGTCGGATTCTTGCGAATATGGCTGATTGCATCGACACGGAATCCGTCGATCCCTTTTTCGAGCCACCAGTTGATCATATCGTATACCGCTGTACGCATCTCAGGATTTTCCCAATTGAGGTCCGGCTGTTTCTTCGAGAAGACATGCAAGTAGTATTGCTCCGTCGTTTCATCGAATTCCCAAGCCGAGCCACCAAAGATCGATTCCCAGTTATTCGGCTTCGACCCGTCCGGTTTTCCGTCGCGCCAGATATACCAGTCGCGCTTCGGATTGTCTTTTGAGCTCTTCGATTCAATGAACCAAGGGTGCTCATCCGACGTATGGTTGACGACGAGGTCGAGCAACAGCTTCATACCGCGCTGATGCACTTCGTCCAATAAGCGGTCGAAGTCTTCCATCGTACCGAACTCGTCCATGATATCTTGATAGTCACTAATGTCATAACCGTTATCATCGTTTGGCGATTTATACATCGGGCAAATCCAGATAACATCAATACCGAGGTCTTTCAAATAGTCGAGCTTATCAATGATTCCTTGAATGTCTCCAATTCCGTCCCCGTTCGCGTCATAAAAGCTACGCGGATAAATTTGATAGGCGACGGCTTCTTTCCACCAGTTGCGTTTAAGCGTTTGTGTTTGTTGTTCTCGTTGTAAAAGTTGCATGTGATCTAGATACTCCTTATCCCAAAACTCACTGCTCATCATTTATACTTATCTTATTCGTGCTGTGAACTTTATATCATTAGCGCAATCGTTTGCACGATGCAATAAATTTATCTTACCAAAAAACATTCGATGATACAAAGATGTTTCATCAGCATACTCAACGTGTACCCTACACGATTTTGAAAAGAAATGAAAGCGAGGTGCTTCATCATGTTTCGATTTGCCACAATGGAGGATTTTTCAGCAGTCGATCAATTGATTTTAAAGAAAGCAAAAGAGTTCCAAGTAGCCGGAAAGTCGCAATGGGTCAAATATTTAGAGCCGAGTCGTTCCGACTATGTCCGTCACGATTTGACAAACGGGACGGTGTTTGTCTACGAACGAGATCAGCAAATCGTCGGTGCCGTCAGCCTGATTCCTCCGACTGACTGGGACCATAATCTATGGGACGACCCGGACGGTGCCGTCTACTTGCATCGACTCGTCACGGACTCGAATGCAAAAGGTGAACGCATCGGGGAACGTTTGATGCAGCATGCCTTAGCAAACACGTCTTCGACCATTCGATTGGACTGTGTTGCCGATAACGCCTTCTTAAATAACTACTATCCTCGGTTCGGTTTCTACTATATCGGCGAACGAAATGGATTCTCACTGTTTGAAAAAAAGGCTTGACCTTGACGTGACGTCAACCTTTACGCTTTGACTAAGGAGGTGAAGGGATGTATTCGATTCAACAACTTGCGTCACTCGCTGGAACGACAACGCGAACGCTTCGACATTATGACGCAATCGGTCTTCTCATTGCGAACCGTGACGCCAACGGCTATCGGCGTTATTCTTCGCGCGATGCGGAACGGTTGCAACTCATCTTACTCTATCGCACGCTCGATGTTCCTCTCGATCAAATCGGAGAATTGCTTGATTCAACGACGTTCAACCGGATTGATGTGTTGAGTGGACATATCGAGGCGTTGCGACAGAAAGCAGCCTATTTCGCTCAGCTTGCCGAGACGGCAGAAGCGACCCTCACCTCACTCAAAGGAGGGATTCCAATGGATGACAAGTCATTATTTGATGGATTATCTTATGAGGAGATTCAAGCTCACGAGGCGAAACATCAAGAGGAAGTGCAGGAACGTTGGGGAGAGACTTCAGCTTACAAGACAGCACATGAACGTGCGCAGAAGCGATCGAAAGCGGACTGGGAACGTATCAATCAAATGCAACTCGATTTGATTGCGCCACTCGTTGATTTATTTCGTTCACAAATCGCAATCGATGACGACCGAGTTCAATCGATTGTGAAAGACAATCATCTGTTCATCGACACACACTTTTACGACTGTTCACTCGATATGTTCAGTGGACTCGGACAGATGTATGTGACGGATGAACGATTCACCGCATTTTATGATCGCTTCGAGCCGGGGCTCGCTGCGTATTATAACGAGGCCATCCAATACTATTGTATCGCTAACAGTTAAGTCCAAGCCTCAGGCTTGGACTTTTTTTCGTCGCTCGGTGTCTTCTTGCGGTCCTATTTGAAGATGTTTTTGTAACATCGGGAGACTCGTCGCCAAATAAATATAAGGGAAGGTCGAGAAGTTGTCCGTTCCACCTGTATAGATTACTTCACTCGTTAGTGGGGTCCATCCTTTCTTCGTCCACTGGCAAAGTCGAACTTCTTTTCTCGATGTGTGGTTATGGAATCCCCAATATGCTTCTCGTTGTCCCACTGCCATCGATGGGGTGATGGTTAAGATGGGACAGTTCATTTCTTGTAACAATCGTTCGTTCATTTCCGCAACTTCGTACATGATGATGACGTCCGGTTGCAGGTGTCGAATCGTATGTTCCGCTTTTTTATCTTGTAAGGAAACGACACGCGTCATACGCTGTTCCGGAATCGAATCGTCACAGAAAGCATACCGCGACTGCAACTCCGCGATTCGTTCTCGACTGAACCGCCGCATTATGGGAGTCAGGAAGGAAATGTACGATTGTGTCAGAAGTTCTTTCCACGTGTTGACATGAGTCGGTGTCGGACCATCTTCCATGATCACATGTGTGACGCCTAAATCCCGTATCGCTTGATAGACAAGTGTTGAACTCCAGTGGTCGCCCGTGCAGAGTACAACTCGCATTTTCTCATCTCCCTCCACTTTGGTTTGCGGTTTGACGCATCTCTCGGACCGCCACATCAAATGAACCAAACATTTGTTGAATGTCTTTTAATGTCGGACGATTGCCCTTTTCTTTTTGCCACACTTCATAACCCCATGGTGAGAGAGCGGTCAAATGTTCATCTGCCTCGTGTAGCGCGTCCATCATTTGCTTCTCCGTGAACAGCTCTCGCGTTGAGATGCCAATCTCGTCTAACGCTTGGGACCAAGACCCGAAACGCCTCACCACTTTCGTGATACTCGGACGTTGGTTCTGCTTGGCCCATTTGGCATAAGCGGTCGACGTTAATGGATGAAGCTCTTCATTGGCATCAAGTAACGATTGGATGATTTCACATTTTTGATCGAACGAGATGATACTCTTCAAATTCGCCTCAATCAGTGCCACTTTCCACGATCCGAACTGAATGACGACCTCTGTCAACGTCGGTGCATCATTGGTCATGGCCCACTTTCGATAATCGGCACTATTGAATGAATCATGCTCTTTCGCCGCTTCACGAAGCATTTGAATCATTTCCTTTTTTGTGAACCGTGGCGTTTGCTGTTCCAACCCAGCCAAACGCAGTACATTCGACCATGATCCGTACATTTCCAATAATTCCACCACGGTTGCCCCGCCGTGAATCTTTTGCCATTTCTGATACATGTAGATGGTGAGGCGACCGTCCGAAGAAGCCTCTTGTAAGTGATCAATCAGTTGTTGCTTTCCCATGTCGCCTCCCCCTTACGTGATTGACGTATCGGTTCATCCCACTTCACGGCTACTAATTTGTGCGAACAGGTGAAGTTGACGACTTAAAATTTTCGTTTCGTCAAATTTTTCTTCGACCACTTCGCGACCACGTTGCCCGAATGAATAACACTGTTCAGGATGTTCAATGAACCAGCGCATCGCCAAGGTCAGTGCCTCAGGTCGACCGACCGGAACGAGAAAGCCGCTTTCCCCATCCGTGACTTCTTCTCGACAGCCACGGATATCGGTAGCGATGACAGGTAATCCGGACGCCATGGCTTCAAGAATAGAGCGTGGCAATCCTTCACGATAAGAGGGAAGTAAAAAGACGTCGTGTGCTGCAAATAAAGAGGGGGTATCCCGAACGAATCCGGCGTAATGAATCTGTGGATTTTGGGCTAAATGCGCCTCGACTTGTTTCGCTGTCTCTTGATCACGTTCACTCGTCATCAACTCTCCAGCAATCGTCAACGTCGCGTTCGGATAGCGTTTCGTCAGTTCATCGAACGCCTGAAGTAAATCTAGGATTCCTTTTTCTTGAACGAGCCTTCCGACAAACAAGAACTTTAAATGTTCTGGGGAAATGTGTTTCTCTGTCGGATAAAATCGATTTAAATCAATCCCGTTTCCGAGATGCATCAATCGTTCGTCCTCTTTGAAATGTCTTGTTTTAGCGAGTGAGTAATCTTCCTCGCTTTGGAGCAACAACCAATCGGTCGCTAATGCCGCGAGTGATTTCTCTAACCAGAAGACGAGTTCGTATGCGATTCGACCCATTCGTTCGTGGAAGTAAAATCCATGTGCGGTATAGAGAATATGTGGTGTCCTGGCAATGCGGGCCGCAACTCTTCCTAACGCTGCGGCCACCGGGGTGTGGACGTGAATGGCATCATATTTTTCGCGGCGCAATAACCTCACCAACTCTTGAATGGTCTGTAGATTACGCTTCGGGCTAAACTTTCGATCGATTGGCAACGTATGAATGACCCATCCTTCGTCCCGAAGACGATCCGTCCGATCACCGTAAGCACACGCGACGTCGACTTCGTGTCCTTCCGCCTTCAGCGACTCAATGAGAGGACGTAGCAACACATCCGCTGTCATATCGACAGCGCAGAACTGGAGAATCTTTAAAGGCGCCATAAGTGCACCTCCTCCGGCTTCATCGCGCGATCGAGCATGCCTTTCAAGTCAATGACGATGCCACGACCTAACTTCAGCTGGCGTTTCGCAATCGTCCAACCCTCTTGAACGAATTCATCGTGAGACACGGCATAGATGACGACATCCGCTGGTTTTAAGTCACAGTATGATTTGACATCGATTCCATACTCTCGTCGTACCTCTTCCGGATCGACGAGCGGGTCACACACTTGCACTTCTAAGCCGAACTCCTCGACCTCTCGAATCAAGGAAGCCACTTTCGAATTTCGGATATCACTGACGTTCTCTTTGAAGGACATCCCGAGGACCGTTACGCGCGATCCGAGAATGGCCATGTTTTGACTAATCATCGTTTTTATCAATGATGTGGCGACGAAACGTCCCATCGTCTCGTTGATTCGACGACCTGCTAAAATCACTTCCGGATGATAACCGAGCATTTCAGACTTCATCGTCAAATAGAATGGGTCGACGCCGATACAATGTCCACCGACTAGACCTGGTCGGAAGTTTAGGAAGTTCCATTTCGTCCCGGCAGCCTCTAACACCTCGAGCGTATCGATGTTCATGCGATCGAAGATGATGGCCAATTCATTCATCAACGCGATGTTCAAATCTCGCTGTGTATTCTCGATCACTTTGGCCGCCTCAGCCACTTTAATCGAGGAAGCACGATGAACGCCGGCATCGACTACCGTCTCATAAACAGCCGCTACCACATCGAGTGTTTCTTCATCCTCGGCAGCTACGACTTTTTTGATTGTGCGGAATGTATGCTCACGGTCGCCTGGATTAATTCGTTCTGGAGAGTAGCCGACTTTAAAATCAATCCCGGCCCGGAGACCCGATGTTTTTTCAAGTAATGGGATACACTCTTCCTCTGTCAGTCCCGGATAGACCGTAGATTCGTATACGACAATCGTGCCCGGTCGCAAATGCGCTCCAACAGCACGAGTCGCGCTACAAATCGGTCCTAGATCTGGTTGATTTTGATCATTGATGGGTGTCGGCACAGCCACGATAATGAAATCCGCCTCTTCAAGTTTGGCGACATCCGTCGTATATAAGACCGCTGCTTGCTCAAGGTCTACTGATTCAACTTCTCGCGTGCTGTCGAGATGAAGGGTAAGCTCATTGATACGCGTTTCATTGATGTCTACTCCGATGACGTCTCCTACGCCACCTAGCGCAACAGCGACAGGGAGTCCGACATATCCTAATCCGACTACAGCTACGTGACGATTGGCAATGGTTTTTCGTGTTGTACGTGATTCTGAGATGAGTTTATCCATGTCCATCTGCCTCCTGAGATTCGGAATTATGCGGTTTTATCAATCACAATGACTTTTCCATTCGGTCCCCGAGGAATTGATTGCACGGGGGTCAACGTAATCATGACCTCTTTACCGAACAGTAGTTCCAACTCGCTCCTCATAATCTCTTCATGTTCTGGCTTGAAGCGTTCCAGATCCGGGACGTATTTTAGTTCGATATGATACAAATCATGTTGCCGATACTGCGTTTGGATAACCGAGTTGGGTAATACTCGGACAACGGTCGTCAAATCCCCTTCATAGATTTTTTGTTTGTTTGGAGTGAGTACATAATTGCTTTCGCGTCCCTCAATGGAAGTGACGAACGTTCCTCCCTGTCCACAAGCACATGTCCCTTCTCCAATTTTCATCCGATCGCCAATCCGGTAACGAACGAGCGGTGTCCCATGGGTCGTAAAACTCGTCACTAAAATTTCTTCGTGATCCCCATACGACTCGATCACGCCTGTTTCGTGGTGGAGATGCATATTCCCATGGGTACATTCCGTTAAAATCGGTGCCCCCTCAGAAGATGCGTACTGATCAAAGACCGGGGCATTAAACGCCTCTTCTAAGATGGCTCTTCCTTGAGGCGTAATCGTTTCGGCTGTCGGAAAAATAGCCATTAATTGAAATTCAAGTGGGATCTGATTCTCTTTGATGTATTTTGCGATTTCAATCATGGCAGACGGTGCACTGTCTAATACAATTGGCTTGAATCGATTTAATGCGTCGATGTAATGAGGGATGGTCTGAGGATTGACATGATAGAGCGAGAACAGCATCTGATTGAGCGGTCGATTGTAGCGCCAAAATACAGGTTTTTCTTGATTCGGATTACAAATTTTCCGTCCTGTGAAACTCGCTCGTTTCATTCCTCTGATAAACCCGTGTTGCGCTTTGAAAAAGTCAACGTGGGCCATACGTCTTTGATAGTCTTCTTTCGTGAAATGGACTTGCAAGGACGTCCCTGTCGTTCCACCGGTTCGACCAAGAATATCTGTTTTGATGTTAGAATGGATGTCCGGATTTTTCCTAACTGTTTCTTTTTCGAGGATCGGGATGCGCTTCAACTCTTCCATCGATTGAAGGGGAAGAACAATCTCGTTTTCTTCAAACAGTTTTTGATAATATGCATTGTGCGTCGCACAAAATTCGAGAAACGCATTGAGTCGCTTCAATTGATCGGCTGCAACGACTGCCCCATCTTTGGGACGATTGGCTAAAACGACTAACTCACGCTCATATGTGCGTCCATACCGTTCTTGCCATAGTTTCATTCCATACAATGTCGTCATCCATTGTTGTAATCGAATCGGTGATTTCATGTATAAATCACGAAGCGCAAACCCTGCCATGGTGTAGTCTCCTCTCGCTAAGTGTAGAGTCGTTTCACGACTCGGACTTTTCCGTTCTTTTCTTTCTTGATGCTTTTCACATCTCGTAAAAGAACTTTCATTCGTGAAGTAAACAGACGCTCGACTTCTTTTTGGAGCGCGATTTCATGTTCAGGCTCAAATCGTGCTTCATCCTTCACGTACAGCATCTCAATTTCGTCTATTTTGTGTTGCAACACTTGAATTTGAATAATAGAGTTCGGTAGTACGCCGACCGCTGCGGTCAAATCTCCTTCAAACACCTTATAGCCTTCCGGCGTCTCAACATAGTTCATTTGACGACCATCGATTGACTCGATAATGGTGTCCTGTCGACCACATGGACACATCGCTTCACTGAGGGTCATCCGATCGCCAATGCGGTAGCGAATCAGCGGTGTTCCGTGCGTCGTGAAACTGGTGACGAGCGCCTCTCCAAATGCATCCGTCTCGATGATTCCCATCTCAGGGCGTAAGTGCATCTTCCCGCACTCACACTCCGTAACGATAGGAGCCCCTTCCGAAGAAGCATATTGATCGTAAACCGGCGCTTGGAACATCTCTTCTAACAACAAGCGTCCGGATGGTGTGAGCGTCTCCGAGGTCGGAAATAAAGCCACCGGTCGGAACGATAATGTCTTTTGATGGGTTTTCAAATATTTTGCGATTTCAATCATATCGGAAGGTGAACCGTCGAGTGCGGCCGGTTGAAATTCGTTCAACGAATCGATGTAGTGTGGAATCGTCGTCGGATTCGAATGCACGACCGAGTAGAGCATTTGCTTCATCGGGGCATTATACCGCCAATACACCGCATTCTTTTGATTACCTGGACAAATCATCCGTCCTGTAAAACTAGCTCGCTTCATCCCACGGCGAAAACCATGTTGTTCTTTAAAAAAATCGAGATGCGCCATTCGCATTTGATAATCGTATTCGGTGAAACGAACCTGAATCGATTTACCCGTCGTCCCGCCCGTCATGCCGATGATCGGGGCATGAAGGTTAGAAAAGATGGTCTCATCCGTTCGAAGCGTCTCTTTCTCCAAAGGGGGAATCCGCTTAAAGTCTTCTAAGCTCTTTAAGGGTAAGGTAACCCCGTGTTTTTTGAAGAGTCGCTGATAGTACACGTTGTGTTGATTACAAAACTGTAGGAATTGATTCAAATGATTGAGTTTTGCATCAGGTGACGCTTCATTTGGAGCACGTCTCAGTCGCTCCAATTCCTGCTCATAATACTGACCGTATCGCTCCCGATATAACTTGATTCCATATAAGGAAACCAGCCAATTTTGGAGGCGAATCGGTGAGTGTGCATAAATCCGATCCTGTAAAATCCCCATTACTCGATGCCCTCCTTCAACACTTGATGATAGGCGATGTACCAGTCGATAAACGCGTTTACGCCATCGCGAATCGACGTCTGTGGTTGAAAGTCAATCGATTCATACAAAGAGGAGGAATCGGCAAAACTCGCGGGTACATCTCCCGCCTGAAGTGGTAACAAGCGGAGGATGGCCTTTTTCCCGACTCGCTCTTCGATCGTCCGAATAAAGTCCATCAAGGATACCGGTTGCTGATTTCCAATGTTATAGACACGAAACGGAACGTCACTCCGGTCAGGTAGAGGATGTTCATAGTCAAACTCCTCATCTGCCAACGGTGCGATATCCATAAGTCGGACAATCGACTCGATGATGTCGTCGATGTATGTGAAATCTCGTTCCATCTCACCATAGTTGTATACATCGATTGGTTCGCCTTTTAAAATCGCCTCCGTAAATTTGTAAAGTGCCATATCGGGACGCCCCCATGGCCCATAGACGCTAAAGAATCGCAACCCCGTCGTTTTTAGACCGAACAAATGGCTGTACGTATGAGCCATCAACTCATTCGCCTTCTTCGAAGCCGCATACAAGGATAGCGGATGATCGACCGGGTGTTGTTCGGAAAATGGCATCGCCTGATTTGATCCGTAAACCGAGCTAGATGAGGCATAAATCAATTGCTCTACTGGATAGAAGCGACAAGCCTCCAAGATGTTCAAGAAACCAACGATATTGGATTGAATATAAGCATCTGGATTTTCTAGACTGTAGCGCACACCGGCCTGAGCCGCCAAATTGACCACGACTTGGGGTTGGTTTTTTTCGAAGACACGCGTGATTGCCATCTTATTTTCGAGGGCATCACGATAGAGTTTGAAACGAGGATGCGTCAACACATGAAGTCTTGATTCTTTTAATCTCGGATCGTAATAATCATTGACCACATCGATCCCGATGACATGATGTCCTTCTTTTAGCAACCGTCGAGCTAGATGAAAACCAATGAACCCGGCCACTCCGGTCACGAGAACTGTTTTTTTCATAACGACTTCCTCCTTTGCGTTGACTCGTTGACTCGCATGCGTACCGGTTCGATTTGTGGCGCAAAAATACTTTCCATCACTTCTTCTGGCAGTTCGTTGTTTGCGACAAACAACAAGAAAGAAGTGAGTCCATTCGATTGATCGAGTAGATATTCAATCGTTTTCAAAATCGGATCAACCGATTTAAAGGGTCTTGTACAACCGACGAAAATCTTTTCATATACTTGATTCGTATGTTCGCTCGTTGCGAGCAGTTCTTCGAACAGCTTTTCACCAGGACGAATGCCACTGAAATGAATCGGGATTTGTTCGAGGGTGAAACCGCTCAGTGTAATCATCCGTTTCGCCAAGTCCACAATTTTGACGGGATTCCCCATATCTAGTACGAACACTTCGCCCCCATTTGCGCGCACGCTTGCTTGAATGACGAGGCGACTCGCTTCCGGGATGGTCATAAAGTATCGGGTCATCTCTGGATGCGTCACCGTAATGGGTCCGCCCCGTTGAATTTGTTCTTTAAAGAGCGGAACGACGGAGCCACGACTTCCTAAGACGTTGCCGAAACGAACGACCGAGAATGTCGTTTTGCTGTGGCGAGCCTGCTGTTGGACAATCATTTCTGCTACTCGTTTCGTGGCACCCATCACGTTCGTCGGATTGACCGCCTTATCCGTAGAGATCATGACGAACCGCTTCACTTCAAAGAAATCGGCGGCTTCGACCATATTCTTCGTTCCGTAAATATTGTTTTTCACTGCCTCTCTCGGATTGTCTTCCATGAGCGGAACGTGCTTGTGAGCTGCCGCATGATAGACAACGTCCGGTCGATACTGATCAAACACTTCCATCACCCGCGCCCGGTCTTGGACGTCACCGATGACGGGACAAATCTCTGTATCAGACCCGAGTAAGCGGAGTTCGCGATCGATTGCATATATGCTATTCTCGCCATGTCCAAACAGGATGAGTTTGCCAGGATTGAATTTCATCAATTGACGGCAAAGCTCTGAACCAATCGAGCCTCCTGCACCGGAGATGAAAATGGTTAATCCACTCAACGTTTGAGAAATCTCCGAAACATCGAGCTGAACCGGTTCACGGCCGAGCAAATCTTCGATGGCCACTTCTCGAATCTCATTTAATGAGACTTTTCCGGATGCGAGTTCCGCAAGCATTGGCAGTGCATGGGATTCGACGCCTGTCTTCTCAATTCGTTTCAAAAGTTGTACTCGATTTCCGTATGGAAGAGAAGGAATGGCCAACACAACTACTTCGATATTCAGCTCTTCAATTTTGCGTTCTAATAAATCGATTGAACCGATGACCGGTGTCCCGTGAATGTAGAGACGGTGAAGCAATGGATTATCATCCAACACCCCGACCACATGCAGCACATTCGTTCGATGCTCTTTCAGTTCTTTAATGATTTTTTGACCCGATTCCCCACCACCGATAACCAAGGTAGCTTTTCCATTCGACACCGGTGCGTGAAATCGGAAAAACGATCGTGTCCTAGCGACGAGTCGGATAAATAACATTCCGTTAAATGCGAGTAAGCTTTGAATAAAAATTGCTTGATAGGAAAAGCCATCCAATAATACGTATGATGCGAATAAGACGAACGTGTCACTCATGACCAACACAATCGCCAGTAATTGCAATTCACGCATCGATCCGTATCGCCAGTCGATTCGGTATACCCGAGTCACCCATCCTAAAATGAGAAGAACGAGCGTCTTCAATCCGAGGATCGTGATCAAATCTAGCGGGTCAGATGTTACCGTCGGATCATTTGCAAAGAATAGGTCAAACGTCACGAAAATCGCGAGCCCTGCAATCGTGATATCGAGTAACATCAAGAGCGCATTTTTTCGATCAATGGGAGACCGAACAGTTGGAGTACTCATCCTTTCACCACCTTCCATCCCAATCAGCTTCGAGTTGATGCTAGATAAGTACCCGTTCAAGATTCACAATCCAAAAGAAAAGAATAGCTTTTTGATACGAATGACATTTCGTCATGAAACGGTTTAACAAATGTGTAATGAGTTTTTACTTTCTTTTGTGAATATTTTTAATTTATATGGGTATTATGGGAAGTAGAAGGTAGGACATTTGGATTATTTTCACTTTGAGATTTTGCGAATGTCGCATTCTCCCAAAGTAGTCAATCGATTCAGGTTCCTCCCTTTTCATATCTCGTCACCGGACACATATTCTAGCTTTCCTTCAGGACCACCATTGTTTAACCACACCATGACCTTTGAAGCCACGACTTGCTTCTGAAAAGGAGAGACATCACGATGAAACGATGGACAGAGCAACAGATCCTCTCATGCCTAAGACAAGCAGCGAATGAACTTGAAGAATTTGACACAAAACAGTACACACTATGGGCCCGAAACAAAGACGTCCCCTCCCTATCGACCGTGATTTACAAATTTGGTTCTTGGCGGGAAGCCGTTCAAGCGGCGGAGATTAAGATGTTGTATCGTTATTATTCAGATGAAGATATTTTGACCGCACTGATTGAGGCCTCAGAAGAACTTGAACTCTTCACGAGCCAAACGTATCGTGCCTGGGCAAAAATCTCGCAAGCCCCTTCTTTGACGCTGATCAGCAGCCGGTTCGGTTCGTGGTCGAATGCGTTACGTGAAGCCAAGCTTCAAACGACAACGGTACGGAACAATGAAGAACGGATCATTCAAGCCTTGATTGAAGCCTCCGAAAAGTTAGAGCGTCTCACGTCCCAACATTACGCCGTTTGGGCACAGGAAAAAGGCTATCCGACGGTAGCGACAATCGCTCGCAAATACGGATCATGGAGCTATGCGCTATTTGTCTTGGATATCGCTCCTCCGAAACGTAAATGGGATGAGGAAGATGTCATTGATGCCTTGCAGTTAGCCAAAACAGAGCTACCACATTTTAGTATCCTCCACTACCGGAAATGGGCCGAAGGTCGAAATGTTCCGAGTACATCGACAATCAATGCCTTATTCGGAAGCTGGACGGCTGCTTTAAAATGTATGGAGGAACAAAAAGTAAAACAGTAATCCATACAGATGAACTCATACAAAAAGCGCCGACTCTTTTCGAGTCGACGCTTTTTTCATGTGACGATCGCAATGTATAGCGGGATTCCAACTAACAGGTTGAACGGGAACGTGACAGCTAGCGAAAGGGTCAAATAAAATGATGGTTTCGCTTCTGGGACCGAGGCTTGTAACATGGCGGGAGCGGCGATATACGACCCACTCGCTGCGAGTGTCATCAAGAGGATCGTTCCGCCGTCAGATAAATTGGCAATCCCCGCTGCAATAAAGCCGACAAGTGCTCCGACTAACGGAAACACCATCCCCATCATCATAAATTTTAGTCCATATGACGGGACCGTTTTCAACTGCTGTCCGACTTTCATTCCTAGACCTAGTAAGAATAAGAGTAAAACGCCCGGGAACAAGTCGACGAAAAATGGTTTGAGCGGTGTGGCGTCTGGTGTCACCAGTCCAACAATCAGACCTGCAAACATCAAGAGGATACTTTTCGAGAACAAACTCTCCCGCAACACCGATAGAGAGTTCGCCTTCCCTGACGTAGCCGTGATTCCCATCACGTGTGTCTGATTATACAGCAGTAACGCCACAATCAGGCCGGGAATTTCAAGGACGACGACTAGTGTTGTCATGAACGGCTCGTACGCAATCCCGAGACGCTCGAGCTGTGTCGATGCTGCTACATAGGTGACGAGTGACACCGAGCCGAACGTCGCAGCCATGGCAATTCGCTCAGGGAATGAGAATTTGAACATTCCTCCGACATAGAATGCGAGAAGCGGTAGCAAAATCCCAATCAACAGCGTCACGGTCAGCGGTAATGCGATGTCTTCAAAAGATACCGAGGCGAGTCCCATACCTCCCTTCAGTCCGATAGCAAGCAGTAAGTAAATATTGAGCGTCGTACTCAATGAATCCGGGATCTTTAAGTTTGATTTTCCGACTGCGGCGATAACGCCCGTCACAAACAGTAGTACCGGGGCGCTCGTCAATAAAAATAAAAACAATTCCATACATCTTCCTCCCTGGCGACAAAAAAGCGCACACCTAAAGAAGGCGTGCGCTGTATGCCGACGGCTCGAATAATCGCTCCGTCAGGCCGACAACTGTCGGTTTATTGAATTGGTCAGTAGCTCCGTAACAAGATTTCGAAAGCACGCTTCATCTTGACTCGTCCAGTCGATTCTCTATACGTCTCTGCCTTTCATTTTAAGAAGGTGGCGTTTCATTGTCAATCGGTTTGATCCCAAGGGGCATCTAGACGAAACACGATGAGACGCTCCCCTGTTTTCGTACTGATGTCCGTATGGAGCGAGACAATCGAACGACCGAGTACTTGTCCGACAATCGTTTCGAGTTGACTCCGCCCTGATTCGACGAGATTGTTGCGATATTTCTTCAATTGCTCGCGACCTGAAGACTTGGTAGCCAAATCATACTCGGCCGGCGTCAACACGCCTTGGAGTGTGACGATGGCGAGATCTCGAAGCAGGTCTGCCTTACACGTCAATGACCCGCGACCCAAATATTCTTTCTCCCATTGGGTAATCCGAGCGCTCAGTTCCATTTCCAGCTGACCCTTTTTCCGCATTTACTTCACGAATCCAATCATCATCTCACGAAGAATCTTAGCTGCTGCGATGGCAGTCATATCTGACTGATCGTATGCCGGTGACACTTCGACAAGGTCTGCACCGATGATGTCGAGGTCTGCGTTTGCAATGGCATGTACCGCTTCGAGCAATTCTTTCGTTGAGATGCCACCGATTTCTTGCGTCCCTGTCCCTGGTGCCGCTGACGGGTCGAGGACGTCGATGTCGATCGTGACGTATACTTTTTTGCCAGCGAGTGTCGGTAAGACGCGTTTGAGTGGTTCGATCACTTCAAATTGATGCATGTTGTAGCCGACTTCACGAGCCCACTCAAACTCTTCTTTCATCCCTGAACGGATTCCGAACGAATAGCAGTTCGATGGTCCAATCAAGTTTGCCGCTTTTTTGAGCGGAGTCGAGTGTGAGAGCGGCTCGCCTTCATACTCATCTCGAAGGTCCGTATGCGCATCCAAGTGGAGGATGACAAAGTCGTTGCCGTAAACGTCATGCATCGCTTTGATGATCGGCCATGTGACAAGGTGCTCACCGCCCATGCCGAGTGGGAACTTGCCTGCTTTGACGACATCTTTGACGAACGCCTCGATCATATCGAGCGACTTCGGTGCGTTCCCGAATGGAAGCGGGATATCTCCTGCATCGTACACCGCGGCATCAGCCAAGTCACCGTCTAAATACGGGCTATATTCCTCGAGTCCAATCGATACTTCACGAATCCGGTTCGGACCGAAACGCGAGCCTGGACGGAAGCTGACTGTCCAGTCCATCGGCATCCCGTAAAGAACCGTCTTCGCCTCTGTCACCTCTGGGAGGCTGGCGATAAACACTTTACCTGAGTAGGCTTCATCGAAACGCTTAATCATTTTGTTAAGTCCTCCACGAATTTCGGAAGAACGAACGCTGCATTGTGAAGCTTCGGCGTATAGTACTTCGTTTCGATGTCATGGAACCGCTCAGCTGATACTTGTTCCGGGTCGTATTTCTTCGAACCGATCGTGAACGTCCACATGCCACTCGGGTACGTTGGTACGTTTGCTGTGTACAACTTCGTGATTGGGAAGATTTCCTTCACGTCACGTTGAACCGTTTGGATGAGTTCTGGTGTGAACCATGGGTTATCCGTTTGAGCCACAAAGATGCCATCCTCTTTGAGCGCTTTTGAAATCCCTGCATAGAAACCTTTTGTGAAGAGGTTGGCTGCTGGTCCGACCGGTTCAGTCGAGTCGACCATGATGACGTCGTACTCGTTTTCTGACTTCGCGATATGCATGAATCCGTCACCGACGATGACTTCAACACGCGGGTTATCGAGCTCACCCGCAATATTTGGTAAGTATTTCTTCGAATATTCAATAACTTTCCCGTCGATATCCACGAGAACTGCTTTTTCTACTGATGGGTGTTTCATAATTTCACGGATGACACCGCCATCTCCCCCACCGACTACGAGCACATGCTTCGGATTCGGGTGTGTAAAGAGTGGGACGTGTGCGACCATCTCGTGATAGACGAATTCGTCCTTATCCGTCGTCATGACCATCCCGTCAAGTAACAACATCGTTCCGAACTCGTCCGTTTCGACCATCTCTAGTCGTTGAAACTCCGTTTGTTCGCTCTCATAAACGTGGTTTACACGGAACGTAATCCCGTAATCTTCTGTTTGGTGCTCCGTAAACCATAACTTTAATTTTTGGTCCATCGATAGAACCCCTTTCTGTTCAAAAAGTTGTTCGTATGCGAGTGGCGTTTTGAGGCGCTTCTTAATCATACGATAGGAAGTATACAAAACCTGTACCCATTTTGCACGATTTTTTTGCGGAATCGGTCTTGAATGTGAGTTTTTTGTGAGACGTTGCCGATATACTGATTGAACCAATTCTGAATCGAAAGGTGGAATAGTATGTGGTCACCCTGTGCTTCTTGTAACACAACCATTCCTTTGATTGCTCAAGGAACACTCGTCACGAAATTCAAGGAATACTCTTACAAAACGTTTGAAGAACTCGATACGCTCCTTCTGCATGCGGAAGGAACGGTTTACTGTGTCGATTATAACTCGAAAAGTCAGACGCCTCCGCTCGAGGTCGAAGCACTAAAAGATCAGCTTGCGCATCGGCACATCATTGAACAGATTCAGCACGGCACGTTCGAGAGTCACCTCCAACCGATCATCTTCCTCGATTCAACGGAAACGTTCGGATATGAAGCGCTCCTCCGCAGTAGCGCCAACATTTCACCTGGTGACCTATTCCGGACGGCAAACCGTTTCGGTCTCCATTCGAAACTCGATCAACGTGCCCGCGCGGAAGCAATCAAAGCAACGTTTGAAGCCGTTGCTCCTCAGCAAAAGACGTTCATCAACTTCTTACCTTCGACCATTTATAACCCGGACTATTGTCTCCAGCACACGTTTGACATCATTGACCGATATGACCTCAGCCCGGACCGCTTTATCTTTGAAGTCGTGGAGACGGAGAAGGTACATGACGTGGATCATCTCCAACACGTGTTTTCGACATATAAAAAGCGAGGGATGAAAGTAGCATTAGACGATGTCGGGGCAGGCTTCTCGACAATCGATATGTTGAAGCGGCTCGAACCGGACTATGTCAAAATTGACCGTTCCTATATCTCGTTTTGTGATGAAGACGCTGAAAAACGCGCTTTCCTCAAACAAGTGCGTGCGTTAACCCATTCGATGGGCATCACCCTTCTTGCTGAAGGAATAGAACGTATGGAAGAGGCAGATGTCTGTCGTGAGCTCGGATTCGATTTAGCGCAAGGATATTTCTTCGGAAAACCGGCCCCTGCCAATCAATACAAGATTGAAATCGCATAAGTCATCACTTTCAAAAGCACAGGAATCGACTTCGTCGTCATCCTGTGTTTTTTCATTTACCGGTCCCTTATGATCACTTCCTTATTGTTTCATCTACTTTTAGGTTTCGTTCAGAGATGTTCAGGAGATAGCATATTATAGAAGGTTGACGGGAGCGAAAGAGGTGGATATGTAGATGAAATCATGGATTGTCAGTGGCTATGCAATCGTACTAGGAATCATCATCGGTTTAGTAAGTTGGCTTTTCTTGTCCGTCGTTTATAAAGGGATTCACGTTGTATGGCATACGGTACCTGAGCAATTTGATATTCCGTTTTATCTGTTTCTCGTACCGGTCATCGCTGGTGTAAGCATCGGTCTGTTGCAACGTCGGTATGGGCAAATGCCTCGTCTCATGCCAGAAGTGATGGAAGAACGAAAAGATACCGGTCGTATCGACTATCGCTTGATTGGATTCACAACGTTGACCGCCCTCCTCGTTCTCATCGGAGGTGCAAGCCTCGGTCCTGAGGCCGCGCTCGTCGGCATCGTCGGCGGACTCACGACATGGTTCTCCGAGCGAATCCGCTATGTTCGTCAAGAGTTAGGTGAATTACAAGAAGTCGGTCATGCCGTCGTGCTCGGGATTGTCTTCAACGCGCCACTATTTGGTGCGATTGCGGCTGAGGAGAACGAGCAGAAGAAACAACCGATGCTAAACCTTCTGGCGACACTCGCCGGGATTGGGACGTTTTATTTATTGAACCAATTGGATGAGCGTCCCCCGTTCATCATTAAGTTCCCTGCGATTGAAAGTGTCCAAATCGATTGGACGATGTTATTGATTGTTCTTGGCGGCATGGTTCTCGGCTGGCTTTATTTGGTGAGTGAACATGCATTGATGCGACTTTTTTCAAACATACCAATCTTATTGCTTACAACGCTCGGTGGAGTCGGAATCGGGATCATGGCTCTTCTTTATCCGGACCTCCTCTTCTCCGGAGAAGAAACTATTCTTGAGTATATCGACGAGTGGCGACTGATTCCTCTCTATACCCTTCTCTTATTTAGTGTACTGAAACTGCTTTTTACCGCATTCTGTTTAGCGACTGGTTGGCGTGGTGGGCACATCTATCCTCTTCTTTTTTCTTCATTCACGCTCGGTTACTTCTTCAGTTTACTGTTTGACATCGATATGACATTTTCCGTCGTCTTGACAACGAGCGCCTTACTGGCGACGGCGATGCGACAACCGCTGGCTATTATCGTACTACTCGTTCTCTTTTTCCCTCCGAATAGTTGGCTCTATGTATTCGCAGTCGTTGCAATCGTTTCAAAAATTCCACTTCCATCGTTCATCCATTCACCAGCGAAAGCTTGATTTTAGATATTGAAAAAAGGGTAAGAGATGAATAGTTATGCACTCTCTCGAAAGGAGGAACGGTTGTGAGCGAATATGAAATGGCCATTGAAAACCTAATTGACGCAGTTAGTTCGGATTGGATTAGCATCATTTTAGCTATTTTAGTCGTGATTATGGGGATTGTCGTCTTCATTTATGTCGTCATGACAATCGTCGACATGTTTTTGTCCAAGGATATCGTCTGGGGAATCGTTGAAGTCATCGCTCTATTCGTAGGACTGGCAGTGCTCTTGTCCGTCTTCTACTATTGGAATCGGAATCGGGTCAAAGCACAGTTTGGTCTCTTCCTCGTCTTGTTCTCTCTCGCAGTGAATGTGTACTTCTTCGTTCGCTATGCGGATGAAATCAATGCTGTTTTGAACAGCGTGTACTAAAAAACGAGGGGGAATTCCCCCTCGTTTTCATCGTTCATCGAAATATAGAAAGGTGGTGTTTCCTTTGAAACGTCGCGTAATTCAACTGATCATCATGGTGATCAGTGTTATCTTGCTTATCGGTCTCTTGTTCTGGCTCGACGTCCTTATTCCTATATTAATTGGAATCGCCATCATCGCACCGCTCGTCGTCGGATGGCAAATTCTATTTGACCAAGTACAACCTCAAGGGAAGCTCGCCTGGTTACTGACCGTCTTCTTCATTCCATTCATCGGTGTCTTGGCATGGGTCATGTTTGGCCGTACGCCACGCCGTCATCGACGCTTCAAACGAACGTCATCAGAGATCCAGATGCTACGGCAAGCAATCGAAAGCGAGAAAATTGAAACTTCACCTGATATTGTGTCGTCTTACCCGTTGACACGGACACTCGAAAAATTAGGCGCATCCGGTGCCGATGGTCATACTTCGACTAAACTGCTCGTCAACGGTGAACAGAAATTTGATGCATTATTAGACGCCATCAACAGTGCAACCGATCATATCCACATCCAATACTACCTCTTTCGGACGGATGACATTTCGTTAAAAGTTAGAGACGCCCTCATTCAAAAATCGAATGAAAATGTCATTGTCCGCTTTCTGTATGACGGACTCGGTAGCCAAGAAATCGGGGAAGAGTTTATCCAACCGTTACGGGAGTCCCGTGTCCACGTTCAGGCGTTCGACCCCGTTTTGCATCCGTACCTGGTGTTTAACGCCAACTTCCGCAATCATCAAAAACTGATTGTCGTGGATGGGCGAATCGCGCTAACAGGCGGGTTGAATGTCGGGGATGAATATCTTGGGAAGAATGATAAACTCGGTTTTTGGCGTGACACCCATCTCCGTCTTGAAGGTCCGCTCGTCCGAGAATTGCAACAGCTCTTTGTCGAGAACTGGCTATACGCAGGACAAGGGACGAGTGATGAAACATGGGATTTGTTCGCAGATGAAGAGCACCTCTCTCAGTACTTTGTGAATGAACCGAAAGGGCAAAACGGTGCGACACAACTACTCGTCACATCGCCTGGTAAAGACGTCACGATTCGCGATGGACTCATGCGTCTGTTGATGGATGCCAAAGAATCGATTTGGCTCACCACCCCATACCTTGTCCCCCCACCTGAACTATTGGCCATTCTTGAAGTCGCAGGTCGTAGTGGCATCGATGTCCGAATCGTTGTACCGGGCAAAGGAGACGAATGGTTTAGCTTCCATGCGACCGAGTATTATTTTGAACAATTGTTGAAGCGCAATATCAAAATTTATAAATACAATCGCCATTTTATCCATGCGAAAACACTACTGATTGATGGCAAAGTTGCCCTCGTCGGGTCAGCCAACTTCGATTTTCGTAGTATGTTTCTAAACCACGAGATGATGATTGCCCAATTCGATACTACATCCATTCAAGAACTGCACGAGGCATTCCTGAAGGACTTTGAAGAATCCATTTTAATCGATTGGACCATGTTGCGGAAAAAGACGACCGGCAAACGTTTCGTCGAAGCGTTTTGTCACATTTTCTCGCCACTCCTTTGACGCATTCGCCAAACAAGATACGTCATGGCGACGACACCAACTAAAAACAATTGCCATCCAATCGTTAACTGCATCGCTGCCGTCACCGCCAGTCCTTCCATAATCAAGGCAGGAATCTTTCCAATCGTACTTGCTACTGCGAACGAGGCGAGCGTCATGCGACTGAACGCCGCCGATAACGTGACGAGACCAGAAGGAACGAATGGCATAAGACGCATCCCGAGGACGAGAAACCAAGCCTCGGCTCCTTCGGACTCCCGAAGCCGTTGGAATCGGCTACCATTCGGAGAAACATAACGGTGTAGGGCTTTCCGATAAAGGATGAAACTCACGACGGCGCCAACTGCCTCCCCGACAATCGATACGAGGATGCCCGGCACGAGACCGAGGACACTCACATTGACGGCTGTCAAAAAAGCACTAGGGAGGACACCGGCGACCGCAATCACACTATTCAGTAAAATACTGATCATCAAAAATAAAGGGAGCGGGAGCGGAAGCAGTTCCCATTCCATAACAATCACTCTTTCTATTCACAAAATAAGGACCATGACATGTCGTCATGATCCTTTACTATATCATAGCGATGATGAAGAGGTTGCACCGGCTTCATCCCACGAGTCTTCGTCGACTGGTGGTAAATGTTTTTCTTCCAATTTCGAAACGACAACCGCACATGCCGCATCCCCCGTGATGTTGACTGATGTGCGAAGCATATCAAGAATACGGTCTACTCCGATAATGAGAGCGATTCCCTCTACCGGTAAGTTGACTGACTGAAGGACGAGCGCAAGCATGACAAGTCCGACTCCCGGTACACCCGCTGTCCCGATCGAAGCGAGGACCGCTGTGATGACGACCGTCAACAACTGAGTCATTGTTAAGTCAGAAGCGAACACTTGCGCGATGAAAATCGTCGCAACCCCTTGCATGATCGCTGTTCCGTCCATGTTGACCGTTGCCCCAAGTGGCTGTACGAACGACGAAATCGAACGCGGCACACCGAGTTTTTTCTGTGCGACTTCCATCGATACTGGAAGCGTCGCATTTGACGAAGAAGTCGAGAACGCGAACGTCATCGCCTCATAGAAGTTCTTGAAGAAGAAGACTGGGCTCATCTTCCCGATGAAGTAAACCGCTGCCCCGTAGACAATCGTTGCATGTAAGAATAGCGTCAAGACGACGGCAATCATATACCACGCCATTGCGACAACCGCGTCGAGACCGATGCCTCCGATTGCAGAAGCAATCAATGCGAATGCGCCGTATGGAGCGAGCTTCATCACAAGATGAATCAAGTACATCATAATGCGATCGCCTTGTTTGACGAATTGACGCCACGTTTTCGCCTTGTCCCCGAGGGCAATCAGCGCAAACCCAATCAATGCAGCAAAGACGATGATTTGAAGCATGTTTCCTTCAGCGAGCGCCGTAATCGGATTCGTTGGAATCATATTGACGAATGTCTGTACGATATTAGACGATTCCTCGGTCGCTGTTGATTCAAATTCAAGACCTGTCGTTTGGAAGTCCCCACGCTCCCCTGGCTGTAAGACGGATGCAACACCCATCGCTAACATGATCGCGAGCGCTGTAGTCGCTAAGAAGAACAGAATCGACTTCGACCCGACTCGACCTAGTTCTTTCGGGTCCCCGAGACCCATGACGCCTAAAATAATTGAGAAGAAGACAATCGGTACGACTAACATTTTAATTAAATTCAAAAAGATCGTTCCGACCGGAGATAAAATATACGGATTCACAATCTCATAAACATTATCCGGCAAGCCCGCCAATCCGAGACCAACAACAACACCTAGCGCGAGACCGATTAAGATTTTTTTCGTTTCGCTCATCGTATCACCCTTTCTTTTTTTCACAATGTAGTCAGTATATCATAATACTGAATTTTCATACAATTACAACTGAATATCTCTTCAGTTACAAATTCTCTTGAAATTCCCAAAAACTTGAAACAAAAAAGATTGGAGACGAAAATTCGTCCAATCTTTTTACTCAGCGTCTACACGCTCGAGCTCTGCATGAAGTTCAGTCGAGTTTGCCCAAATCTCAGGGCGATGTTCTTGTAAGAAGTTCGCTAAAACGTCGCGGGACGGAGCGTCCATCATGTCGATTAAAATCCGACCCTTTAACGATTTATCCATTTGATTAACGTGATACGGTAATAATTTATAACCCCGTCTCGCTTCCACGTCAACTAACATGTCACATGCCGCGACACCGCCATAATAAAAGCCTTCCGGTTTTCGACCGACCGTCACCCACACGATCCAATACGGTTTCCCGTTCGGTACCGCTTCCGGGTCCGTCAAAAACTTAATCCGTTTCTCGATGGCAGACTTGGCGTGCATCGCTCCCATATCGATTGTTGCAACGCCTTCTTCGACATCGATGATGACCGGAGACATGTTATTTAAACTAAGCGAACCGACACCAAAACCACCGTGTCCGTCCGTCGCATCGTCTGAAATAATATTAAAATTAATGTCTTTCATGTTCCACCCTCCCTCTCTACTGTACACAATGATATAGGATGGTGGCAATCCTGAGTCACACCCACTCGATTTGAAAGCGTCCCCCTGGACCGATCTGTTGGATTAATGAACGATCTTCTTCAATGATCCTTCCGATGACATTGACGCGCTCATCTGCCGGCAAATCCCGCTTCGTTATTTGCAGTTCCCCTGCATAACGACCGTAACGTTCATTGTCGATCGTGATACTGCCGAGCACTCGTTCTTCTGTATCTCGCGGTTGAATCAAATGGTCCCCAGGTCGTCCATACGCTCTCGATTCGACCGAACGGATGACGTCCCGGCCTGGGTCCATCCGATTCGTGTGACTGGTTGGAACCGAATCATCATGATTTCGTGTGGTCGCTCGAAGAACGATGACGCCATCGTCGTACTCCCGAAACTGTCGCATCGTCTGATTGGATATACATGGATCTCCAATCAAGATTCGATCGACCCTCGCTTGTAAATCGATATAACACGAAAACGGAGATTGGTGGCGGTGCATCTCGAGTGTCGGTAATGTCTCATGAAGGGGGCCACGTAACCGTTCATCTCCAGGGATGAATGCTTGTACCCGTATTCCTTGCGCATGTAACCAGTCGTTTCTTTCATCAAACCAAGAACGCTCGAGTCCTGTTTCCGGACGGGGATAAAAGTTATGCCACGCTTCGACATGCTCACGTCGTAGCCCTTGTCGTAGCATCTCTTCAAGCTCTGCTTCCGTGAGCGTACTCGCATTGAGGGCGACCATCATATGTCGTGATAAATCCGCCACTTGTTTCGGTGTGACACCATAGTCAACACGTAACCCGGTGACACCCCACTCCAACAGCGCATGAGCATCATCCCAAGTCTTACCGAGTGCCTGTAGAGACGATGGAGCGATATCCGCCACGAGTTCCATCTTTAGACGACTTGCCAACGCACCTAATTGCTGAAGTCGTTCCGTATAAGTTGTCGGATCGTCTTCAGGAATATGGAGCGACGTGAAGATGCTCGTAAACCCTGCCTCTCGCATGCGTTCCATCCAAGCCATCGAATCAAGTGTCAGTTCATCGCCTAAGTACACTGAAATCCCTCTCATATGAATCCACCTTTCCAAAAGTAGAGAAAAAGATGACTCGACTGGAGCCATCTTTTTTTATTAAATCCCGTCTGCCATCTCTTCTTTGAAACCGAAGAAATAAGTAAACAGGAAGCCTGCCGTATATGAAATCAATAGTCCGGCAATGTACGTCAAATACATGCCATTATCAATCAATGGTGTGAGCGATAGACCGGAAACACCAACCCCGAGCGCCGCTGTCTTCATTGTCGCTTGGAAGGCACCACCGACCGCGGCCCCGAGACACGCTGTCAAGAAAGGCCGTCCGAGCGGAAGCGTGACACCATACAGGAGCGGTTCCCCGATTCCAAGGAAACCTACCGGAATGGCCCCTTTGATAATATTGCGAAGGCGTGGGTTGCGCGTCTTCACAAAGATTGCAAGCGCTGCACCGACTTGCCCCGCCCCGGCCATCGCCAAGATTGGGAGAAGGGCCGTTGTTCCGACCGTGTTCAGCAGTTCCAAATGGATTGGCGTCAAACCGTGATGCAATCCGACCATGACAAGCGGTAAGAAGAATCCGGCCAAGAGTGCCCCTGCGACAGGTCCCCCGAATTCAAGCGTCGCATTGATTCCTCGCATGATACCGTCTGACAATACGCCAGCGACCGGCATTATTGCATATAAAGCAGTAAATCCAACGATCAAGACTGTAAAGAGTGGTGTGAAAATAATATCAATGGATACCGGCATGAAGCGACGAATGTGCTTCTCGATATACGTCATGAGCCAACCGGCAAAAATAACACCGAATAATCCCCCACGCCCGACGACGAGCGGCTCCCCATAAATGACGATGTCCGCGAGAAGCGGGTTGAACAGGATCCCCCCGGCAATCGCCCCGAGTACCGGCGTTCCTCCAAACTCTTTTGCCGTGTTCCAACCGACAAGGATGGCTAAGTACGCGAAGACCGTGCTACCGAGCACGAGTAGAATCTGCATCCATGTCTCCGTCCGGTCGACGCCGGCGTTGACGGCAAAGTTCGCTGCCCCGTTAATGATCCCCGATGCGACAAGTCCCGGAATGAGCGGAATGAAGATATTCCCGAGGCGACGAAGAAATCGTTTGAACGGTGACTTTTGTTTTTCTTTCACCTTCTTGCGTTCGATTGCCGCACGCTCCTCTAACGTCAGGTTCGCATCAACCGACTCTTCCCCGATTGCGAGCCCTGTCTCATGACTCATATAATCCGCGACCCGATTCACAGTACCTGGGCCGACGACGATTTGCAGCGTCTCATCATTGATGACACCCATGACCCCGTCAATCTTTTTCAATGCGTCAATGTCTGCCTTCGTTCCATCTTTCAGCGTCAGTCGAACACGTGTCATACAATGCGCGAGTTGACGGATGTTCTCTTTCCCCCCGACATGTGCGAGGATATCCCGTGCTAAAACCTCTTCTTTCTTCATCTCGATTTCCCCCTTATAGCGCCTCGCGGACGAATCCGTTCGCGCGCTCTAATCGTTTGACAGCCTCCTCATAAGAGACGTCCGCTAAAATCATGACAATCGCCGTTTTGACGTGCCCCTTGGATGAAGCAAAATAACGCGCGGCCATTTCCATGTCGACCCCTGTCGCTTCTGCAATCATCCGCTTGGCACGCACTTCTAGCTTTTCATTCGTCGGTTGCACATCAACCATCAAGTTTTGATACACTTTCCCTACTCCAATCATCGACGTCGTCGAAATCATGTTGAGGACAAGTTTCTGTGCTGTTCCCGCCTTCAATCTCGTTGAACCGGTCAGTACTTCCGGTCCCGTTTCCACTTCAATCGGGTAATCCGCATGTCGACTGATGACTGCATCGCGATTACATGAAATTGAAGCTGTTGTGGCACCGAGTTCTCGTGCGTAATCGAGACCTCCGACCACATATGGCGTTCGACCGCTCGCTGCAATCCCAACGACTGTATCCTCTGCCGTCAAATGAAGCGCTTTCAAATCTGTGACCGCCAATTCCTTACTGTCTTCTGCTCCCTCAACGGCTTGAATGAGCGCGCGTTCGCCGCCGGCAATCAGTCCGATGACTTGATTGGGTGATACTCCAAAAGTTGGCACACACTCCGCTGCGTCTAAAATCCCTAAACGTCCACTCGTGCCCGCACCGATATAAATCAGGCGACCGCCTTTACGAAAGGATGCGATGACTCGCTCCACGACTTTTGTGATGACCGGAAGTTGCTCTTGAATCACTTGAGGAACTTTATGATCCTCTGCATTCATAATCGCCAATCGTTCCTCAATCGACATCTCGTCCAGGTGCATCGTTCGTTCATTCCGTCTTTCTGTAGCCAGTTTATCTAGCATCGCCACCATCCTTTCTTCTCTATGATTTCATCGTACTATATTGAAATTTAAAGTCAATTTATAATTTAATTTTTATGAAATTTAATTTCAAATAAACTTTAAAGAAAAACTCACTCTGAACGAATGAGTCGTTTTTTCAAGACGTGCACACGTGTTCCTTTATTCGTGATCGAATCCTTCTCATACACGTATCCGTTTCGCTCCCAAAATCGGCGAGCTCTAACATTATGAGGAAGCACGCCTAACCGAAACTCCATTTGATACGGGCGCATATATTGGTCTTCCAATTGTTCATACAACGTTTGCGCCAAACCTGTCCCATGGAGAGATTCTTCGACAACGAACAAACCAAGCCAAAGCGAGCCATCGATCGGATGTTTTTTTAAGAGGTCGGCGATTGCCACGATTCGCTCTTCTTCACGAAAAATCAGGCTAATGGTACCTTCTTCTTCAAAATCTGCCACGTTCTCGTCACGAAACATCTCGACTGTCTGTTCATTCAATCTTGCGAATGTGCGCTGGTCCATCAAAAAGCGTTGCAATTCTTGACGATCTTCAGCCGTATAAGGTTGAATCATCGGCGTAGTTTCACCATCTCATCACGGGCTTCTGCGTACCGATCAATCAACCCTTCTCCCTTCCGGTGGAGGAGTCCCATATATAACGTATCGACAATCGTCAATTGTGTCATCCGTGAGGCGATGCTCGCGATTCGGAAGTCGCTCTCGACGTTCGGTGTACAGAGTCGAACGTCCGCTTCTCGGTAAAGCGGTGATTTGTCGAGGTTAGTGATGGCGATGACCGGAACACGTTTCTTTTTCGCAAATCGGACGAGCTCGAGCACATCTTTCGTTCGTCCTGACGTGCTGATTGCGACGAATACATCAGACTTTCCTAAATGCGGGATCAGCGACAACATATAATGAAAATCGGGAGAGGTCGTGGCCGCATATCCCAGCTTCGTAAACTTATATTGCGCATCGATTGCCGCAGTCGAAGACCCCCCGACCCCGTAAAAGATGACGCGGTTCGCGCGAGCGAACAGGTCCACTGCATGTTCAAGTTCTCGTTTATCCATCGCTTCGGCGCACGCCTCGATTGCCGCCTTGTTCACATGGATGACTTTTTGGAACGAGTCATACGGCGTGTCTTTTTGCTGGAGGACGTTAAAGTCCGTCAGCGTCGTCTCCGTGACAGCCAAGTCTTTCACGAGCGCGAGCTTGAACGCTTTAAAACTATCAATTCCGACGACTCGAGCGAAGCGAACGATACTCGCCTCGGATACATCCGTCTTTTGCGCAAGCTCTTTTGTCGTCATGTTTGGAATGAGTGTTGAATGGGACAAAATATAGTCGGCGATCTTCTTTTCGACCGCTGTCATATCCTCTTTCGCTAAATCAATTTTCGTAAGTAAGGATTCCATTTGGTCATCCCCTTCCTGCAACTGTTGTTCTTTTATGATAGCGGATTCCTTCCACATATTCCAATCACCTAAAAAGATCGAGCAGGCGCCCGATCTATAAGTTGTTCGTATTGAACGTGTCGCCACCTTGAATCGATCCGTTCTCAAACCCTCTCTCGAACCACCGCATGCGTTGTTCCGACGTCCCATGCGTGAACGAGTCTGGTGTCACATATCCACGTGCCTGACGCTGCAGCGTGTCATCGCCAATCTGATGCGCGGCATTCATCGCTTCTTCCACGTCTCCCGCTTCAAGATACCCTAACCCTTGCGCGTGATGGGCCCATACGCCCGCATAGTAATCTGCCTGCAACTCGAAGCGTACGAGATAGCGATTGAATTCGGTCTCGCTCATCTCGTTACGAAGCGGCATGATTTCTTCTGTCGTCCCGAGAAGCGTTTGGACATGATGCCCGACCTCATGGGCGACAACATAAGCCATCGCGAAATCCCCTGGTGCATTGAAACGTTGACTCAATTCATCATAAAAACTCAAATCGATATACAGTTTTTGGTCGCCGGGACAATAGAACGGACCCACAGCGGAGCCGGCAATACCACAAGCGGATTCAACCTGTCCGGAAAATAGGACGAGCGTCGGCTCTTCATAGGTCATCCCATTTTCAGCGAAGATGTCTGTCCACACTTCTTCCGTATCCTTTAAGACAACCGCTACGAAATCTGCCATCTCCTCTTCACGAGCCGTTCCGGTATACGTCCCCTCCGATTGAGGTTCCCCGAGTCCGATATTGTTGACGAGATCGGTCGGGCTTCCCCCGTTCAATAATGTAAAGACGATGACGAGTATCAACCCAAGACCGCCTCCGACCCCGGCAATCCCTTTCCCTCCGATGCTACGCCCACGTCGATCCTCGACGTTCCGGCTCTGTTGTCTTCCTTTCCACTTCATCCCGATTCCTCCTACATTCGCTCTGTCTTGTTTATTACCCCAAATCCGGTAAAAGTGAGCTCATGTTTCGAGGTAGATGAGAATTTTCTTTTCTAGAGGAAGGGGATTCTCTACAATGAAAGAGACTTCAGCAAAGGAGGAATGACCATGCCTTATGTAACTGTAAAAATGCTCCCGGGCCGTACCGTGGAACAAAAACGCGCGTTGATTGAAAAAGTGACGGATGCCGTCTCCGAAACGACGAATGCGCCAAAAGAAAACATCACCGTCTTCATCGAAGAGATGGATGCGACACATTACGGACAAGCCGGTGTAATGCACGCAGATAAGAAGTAAGTGACGAACGGACTCCTGATATGGAGTCCGTTTTTTGTTCTAGTCTTCTCGGTTCACGTCGAACCGTTCACTCGGTACGGTCGGCTTAATCAAGTGACGTGTCGCTCGCCAGATGTGGTAGCCGATACGGTCGAGCCAGAGCAATACTTGTACTTTTTGTATCGTCTGGTCCATCTCCAACTGATTCGCCGCCGTTTCTTCTAGCAGCTCCGAGCGATGTGCTTTTCGATATTCCGCCAGTTGTTTTGAGGCCTGTTTCCACAGCTTCGAATCCTCTGGTGGCGTATGATGATTCAGTTGATTCACAAGGTCAAGCTCATGCAATACGAGTTCTCGTGCCGCTAAAAAGTCGGTGTCCCGAAGTGCGTGGACCGGTTCGACTTCTCGCAAGACATATAACCAGCGTTCCAGATGATCGATCGTATGCAAGAGGGATAGATGTTGGCCATAATCATTTTGCTTTCCTTCATCTTCAAGACGTATCGTGCTCAAAAAGACACGGACATCGCTCAACGTCTTGTCGACGAGCGTCAATTCATCTTCACGAAGACGTCCCTCTCGGACAAGCAATTCCGTCTCATTTCCTAAATATCGTTCGATTTCAAGTAAAGAGCGTCGTGCCGCTTCAAGAGCGACCGTAGGGAGTTGTGACATGTTTTTATCGAGCAGATGTGTCAATTTTTCGGAGCGACTCGGAATCCACTTCAGTAATCGCCGTGCGAACGTTTGATAAAATGGTAGGAATAAGATCACACCTAGTAGATGGAATGTCGTATGGAATAAGGCGAGACGTAATAAGTCGTTCCAGTTGAACCAATCGGCTACTCGATTGACGACCTCGAAGAGAACAGGGAACGTCAGCCATCCAATGAGGACGATTGACACGTGGTAGATGGCATGCCCCAATACAATGCGTCGGGCTGACTTCCAGCCTCCGATTGAACCGAGTGCCACGACGAGGCTCGTCCCCGCACTTTGACCAAGCACCAAATAAGCGGCTTGCGGGAGTGAAATCGCCGCCGTCGCGAGAGCCGTCATCGTTAGCACGAGTCCAATCGTCGATGACTGAAGGACGGCGGTCATCATAAATCCGATTCCAATCAGAAGTGCCTGATGCAGAACGGTCATCTCACCGGCCGAGCCAAACGAGAACGTGACGACATCCCGCATCGCTTCTTGAAGTGTCCCAATCCCAACAAAGATCAACCCGATACTGACGAGCAACAGTCCCACACGGCGAAGGCGCGGACTGGATAGACGAAACGCCATCCCGATTCCAATGATCGGCAAAAACAACTGGCGCACGTCTAAGTTATAGCCGAGGATGGCAATGATCCATCCCGTCGTCGCGCTGCCTACGTTTGCGCCAATTACGAGAGGTAACGATTGCGTGAACGTGAGAAGCCCCGCGCTCACAAACCCAATCGTCATCAGTGTCGTCACCGAGGAAGATTGAAACAGGGTCGTCAGCATTGCGCCGAGAGTCGCCCCTGACAAAGAGCCGTCGGTGAATTGATTCAACCGATGACGCAATCGTGTACCAGCCCATTTTTTGAGCGTATCTGTCAGTAACGTCATCCCGAGTAAAAAAATCCCGATTCCACCAATCAGTGTCGCAATCTCCATCGTGTCACGCCCCTTTGCGTGTTTAATCGTCCTTCAATGTCGATAAAATCCACGATTTTTCATTCGCATAATCTTTTAAATTCAACAACACATCTTCCGGATAATAAATTTTTTCATCCGATTGTCTCGAGTTCAAAATCGACTGGACGAGCATCGAGACCTCTGAAATCTCTTTTCGCTCCCCGTCATTCATCTGTAGATAAATCCCCTCGTATTTGCCTTGTCCTTTATATAAATCGTATGGCAATTGACTCAATTGATCTTCAAGCAGATAGTATGTTGGTGGAAGCCCGATCGTCTCCATCGTCTGTCGCAAGCGCTCCATATAACGGACACGATTCGCTTCCGGGAAGTTCTTATATTTTAATAATCGGCGATTCACGAATCGACTCGCCAAATCGGCTAGAATCGCGTCGTCTTCTTCCATCCATTCTTGGAAATAGAAGTAGACGACCGTCTCATCCAATTTCAAATATTGTTCGAGTGACATACCGGTGCGTTCAAAGATCGGCAAAAAGTGTTTCGGCGTCATGTTAAACTCATAGCCACTCTCATAGAGCTCCTGTGCCCGCTCAAGAATCGCTTTCAAGAGGAGATCGCTCGACCGTGTCGCCGGATGAAGGTACACTTGCCAATACATTTGATAGCGACGCATAATATAGTCTTCAATCGTATGCATCCCAGACTGCTTGACCACGACTTGGTCTTCATCCGGACGCAAGACGCGCAACATGCGTTCTAAATCAAACTTTCCATAACTGACACCCGCAAAGTGAGCGTCGCGTAACAAATAGTCCATCCGGTCGACATCAAGCTGTGAGCTGAGCATATTGACAATCAAGCGATTCGGATGCGTCTTATTGATGATGGAGGCCACTTCTTCGGCAAACCCGACACCCATCTCAGATAAAACCCTATTTACTTCGGTTTCCCCTAAAATGATGCGCTCCGTCCACACTTCATGACGAACGGAAAAGACGTGCTCGAACGCGTGCGAGAATGGACCGTGTCCGACATCGTGCAAGAGCGCTGCTGCCAACAGTAGTTCACGGTCGCGGTCGTCCCATTCCGGATACTGTTGGAACTGATCGATTAACTGGCGTGCGATTTCATATACGCCGAGCGAGTGATGAAATCGCGTGTGCTCCGCGCCATGAAATGTCAAAAAAGACGTTCCAAGTTGTTTGATACGACGCAAACGCTGAAATTCTTTCGTATTGATCAACTCCCAAATGAGGTGATCGTAAACATAAATATATCGATGTACCGGATCCTTAAATACTTTCGATCCAGATAGTTGTCCTCGAGACGAGTACATGACATGCCCTCCTACGTTTCGTTATGTTCTAGATTCGACTTCAAACGAATCGTTCCCTCCATGCTATAATGAGGAGGAAAATTTTTTGTGAAAAGGAATTAATGAATATGATCCATCCATTATTACGACAACCGAGCTATCGCATCATCGATCAGTCGAGTCTTGGCACGATGTTTCAAGCGGAACAATCGTTTGCGACCGATGATACGTTATGTGCGTCAACGCAAGAACGAGGTGCCGTCTTGCGGGCATGGGTGCACACCGATACGATTGTACTCGGAATCCAGGATGCTCGGCTGCCTCATTTGAAAGAGGGAATTCGTTACTTACATGAACATGGATTCCGTCCCGTCGTCCGAAACTCAGGCGGTTTAGCCGTGGTGCTAGACGATGACGTCCTCAACCTTTCTTTAATTTTACCAGAGAAGGACGGGATTCAAATCGACAGCGGCTATGAGGCTATGACCTCGCTCATCCAACACATGTTCCAAGACGTCACGAATGACATCGTCCCAGGTGAAGTCGTCGGCTCATACTGTCCTGGAAGTTTCGACTTGTCGATCGACGGCAAAAAGTTCGCTGGGATTTCGCAACGACGCGTCCGTGGCGGTGTCGCCGTTCAAATTTACTTGAGCGTAAGACAGAGCGGGAGCGCACGTGCTGAAATCATCCGTGACTTTTACAACCTTGCCATTCAAGGAGAAGTGACAAAGTTCACGTACCCTACCATTGTACCGGAAACGATGGCTTCGCTTGAAGACTTGCTTGGAATCCCGCTTACCGTGCAAGATGTCCTCACTCGAGCCTACCGCGTTCTTTCCACTGTCAGTTCGCTCCAAAACGCGACACTGACGGCAGACGAGCAAACAATGTTCTCAAGTCAGCTCGAACGCATGTGGAAACGGAATGAACCGTTACGCGACATTGAACAACAACTAACAGAGGAGTGATTCATCCAATGTTTAAACTGATCACAGACACCGGGGCCGATTTGACACACGATCAAATCATCGAATACGGTCTTGAGATTTTACCGCTCGGTGTCATCATCGACAACGAAGAATTTTTAGACGGTGAGACGATTCAACCAAAAGAAGTATACGAAGCGATGCGGCATGGCAAGACGCCAAAGACGTTCCAAATCGAGGCGTCACGAATCGAACACTGCTTCCGTCAGCATCTCGAGGCTGGAATCCCGTTCTTATATCTCGCTTTCTCCGGAGAACTCTCCGGTACATACCAAACCGCTGTCATGGTCGGCGAAATGTTGAAAGAGGAATATCCAGACAGTACATTCACGGTTCTCGATACACGGACCGCCTCTGTCGGACAGGCATTGTTCGTCAAAACGGTCGCAGCGTATAGTCAAGACCATACGTATGAAGAAACGGTCGAGTATGCCACTTCGCTCGTCGGCAAAGTCCGCCACTTGTTCACGGTCGAATCGCTCGAATATTTGATGCGGGGCGGACGTGTCTCGAAGGCGAGTGCTTTCATCGGAGACTTGTTGACGATTTTACCGTTATTGACGGTCGAGGACGGCAAGCTCGTCCCGATTGAAAAGGTGCGTGGTCATAAAAAGGTCATGCGCCGGATGGTCGAATGGACAGTCGAATCGAAGTCGATCGTCGAGAACGGAGACCTCTTCATCGGTCATGGTGACGACCTAGAAAAAGCCGAACAGTTCGAGAAGATGGTCCGCGAACATCTCGAACCGAAGCACATCACGAAGACACTGGTCGGGTCTGCCATCGGTGCCCACACCGGTCCCGGTCTACTCGTCATCGCCTATTTCGAGGCATGAAAAAATGAGCTCTCCCGATTTTCGGGCGAGCTCATTTTCGTTTAGCGATTCCAGTTTTTAAATCCATCACCGAACTGCGCGTAATTTTCGTCTTGGAATACACCGTCCACAAATTTCGGTACATCTACCGGCAACTTCCCTTGTGGCTTCACTTCACCGAAGATGGCACGAATGCCTGCCGGTAAGTTCGGACCAGCCGACTTCAAGTTGCCCGCCTCCGAATCTGGACCGTTCGGATCGCCTTTGAATCCATAGATTAAGAGATGTGCGGGGGCATCCGGTTGAACGGCAATGTCGTATGGGTTGCGCAAACTGAGTAAAACCGATTGTTTCCCTGTCTCATTTGCATAACGGAACACTTCGGCCGGTACATAATGATCAGCTGATGTCGGTTTTAATTTCGCGCTGTTGTTCACGTTCGAACCGACGATGATATAGTCAGCCGCCTCAACTTGTTGCCGTAGTGCCGGATTTTGATCTAGATGCGGCGTTGATGCTGAGTAGTTGGCCGTGATGACGTTCACGTCTTTCATATTCCCTGCATTCTTTTCTAGTGACTTGATTGTTTTCACCATGCTATCCGTTTGGTCTTTCGCTGGCGACAAGACGAGCACCGTGTCTCCTTTTTTCGGTTTGAATGGGAGCGTCTTCTTCTCGTTCTTCACGAGAGTGACTGCCGCCTCCGCGATTTCACGTTCCTTCGCTTTATGCTCAGCGCTCCCTACCGTCGCATTCGCTTCTGCGAGCTTCATCTCGAGCGTCGTGGAGTCCGTCGTTTCTCCCCAAATTCCACGCTCTGCTTTCAGTTTTAAAATGCGTTCCACTGATTCATCGATGGTCGCCTCCGATAAACGTCCATCCTTCACTGCCGCAATGACTTCCTCAAAGATTGCTTCGAGTTTGATCACATCTGCTTCCGAGCGTAAAATCGTCGGCATGAGCGCGATGTCGACCCCTGCTTCGAACGTCTTGATGACCGCCTCTGCTTCCGTAAAATTGTCTGCGATGGCTTGCATGTTGAGTGCGTCGGTCACCACGATTCCTTCATATCCAAGTTCCTCACGAAGCACTCCCGTGATGACATCATCCGAAAGCGTCGCCGGGAGTGGGAACGTGCCGCGTTCTGATTCGACGACCTCGTCCTCGATTTGTGGCATCCCGATATGCGCCGTCATGATCATGTCGATTCCTTCTGTGATGGCACGTTTGAACGGTAACAACTCGAGACCACGCAACTCGTCGAGTGATTTATCGACAACCGGTAACCCATAATGCGAGTCGACGGCCGTATCGCCATGACCTGGGAAATGTTTCGCCGTTGCTGCAACACCTTGGTCTTGAATACCTTGTGTCATCGCGGAACCGAGTTCCCCGACTAGTTCAGGGTCGCTCGAGAACGAACGGACGCCGATGACCGGATTCCCCGGATTGTTGTTGACGTCAAGTACCGGTCCGAAGTTCACGTTTACCCCGAGTGCGTTCAATTCAGAACCGATGATTTTCCCTGCATCATAGGCATATTGACTGTTACGTGTGGCCCCGAGTGCCATATTCCCCGGTAAATTCGTTCCCGTCCCAAGTCGTGTCACAATCCCACCTTCTTGGTCGATCGTGACGAATAACGGGACATCATTGCTGGCATCTTGTTTCACGACTTCTTGCAAATCATGAACGAGTTTCGTCGTCTGTTCCGTTTCCTTCACGTTCTCCGCAAACAATATCACTCCACCGAGATCGAAACGATCGATGACACGCGCCACTTCCGGTGCAAGAGATGTATGGTTCGCCCCGTTCCATAATCGGAAGTCCGGCATGATCATCTGCCCGATTTTTTGTTCGAGCGTCATCGACTCTAGCTTCGTGTTGACGCGCTGGTCAATCGACATCGTCGGCGTCCCTTCCGCCACGACCGCGTCTGCTGCTGGAACCGACGAGACGAGCAATGCCGTCGTCAATCCGAGTGTTGCCGTCCAATTCAGTGCCTTGTTCATGTTCCCACTCCCCTTAGTCAAATTTGGCTGACCCCCAAACGAAAAGGCATGGAGGAAGAAGCGTTGCCTCATCAACGCTCGTTCACCCCATGCCTGATCGCATCAGTTACATTTGGTCCTTATTCAGGTGGTCAACAACAGTATAGCAACTCCACTTTTTAGAAACAATTGTTCAAGTGAAAGCGTAACCATTTTGAAACAATGTTTCTGTTTTGATACACAGTGAACTGTATTGGCAAAACCAATAATTTCTGTGGTTCGTTTTTGATTCGTTTTTTGGTAAACTCAATTCGATACAGGTTAACTTTCAAAAAGGGGGAAATTATTGTGGCAAGAGGGGAACTGAAACGTAAGCCGGAATGGTTAAAGATTAAATTAAACACGAATGATACGTATACCGGCCTAAAGAAGATGATGCGCGAGAAAAATTTACATACGGTATGTGAGGAAGCGAAATGTCCGAACATTCATGAATGTTGGGCGGTACGTCGGACCGCGACCTTCATGATTCTTGGAAGTATCTGTACACGTGCTTGCCGTTTTTGTGCCGTCACGACTGGGAAACCGAACGAGCTCGATTGGGAAGAGCCAAAGCGTGTCGCCGAATCGGTTCGACTTATGAACTTGAAACACGTCGTCATCACGGCTGTCGCGCGTGACGACTTGAACGATTACGGGGCTACTGTCTTCGCAGAAACGGTTCGCGCGGTTCGCGCCATGAACCCGGAGACATCGATTGAGGTGCTCCCGTCAGACATGATGGGTGACTTCTCTGCCTTGCAGACGTTGATCGATGCGGGTCCTGACATCATGAACCATAACTTAGAGACAGTCCGTCGCCTCACACCGAGAGTCCGTGCGAAAGCAACATATGACCGCACGCTCGAGTTCTTGAAGCGTTCGAAAGAATTGAACCCGGATATCCCGACGAAGTCATCGATCATGGTTGGGCTTGGGGAGACGAAAGAGGAATTGATTGAAGCGATGGATGACCTCCGCGCGCACAACGTCGACATCTTAACGCTCGGTCAATACTTGCAGCCGACGAAGAAACACCTCGAGGTGGAACGTTACTACCATCCGGACGAGTTCGCCGAGTTGAAAGAGATTGCTCTATCAAAAGGATTCTCACATTGTGAGGCAGGTCCACTCGTCCGTTCGTCATACCACGCGGATGAACAAGTACACAAGGCGCGTCGCCACACGATGTTGCCAATCGACTAACAGAAAGAAGAGAGATTATGACTGGTACGACGTGGCACTTACTTAGAACTGAATCGACTTCACCGGCTAAAAATATGGCGATTGATGAAGCCATCGCCAATTGGGTCGCAAAGGGAGAACTCAAACCGACGCTTCGTTTTTATTCATGGGCACCTCATGCAATCAGCGTCGGACGTTTCCAGCGAGCGACGCGTGACTTGGATCGGGACGCCCTCAAAGCGAACAATATTCCGGTCGTTCGTCGCTTAACAGGGGGACGTGCCGTGTTGCATGCGGATGAGTTGACGTATAGCGTCATCTTGCCCGAATCGACCCCTGCCCTCCCGACGAATATCATCGAGAGCTATCGCCTACTCACGGAAGGGGTTCGTTGCGGATATCACGAACTCGGCGTCCCCGCCGAATTTTCGGTGCCATTGACGGAAGAGGATCGCGAAGCGCTCCGCAAACCAAAATCGGCCGTCTGCTTCGATGCTGCTTCATACTATGAGCTTACTGTTGACGGGAAGAAGATTGCGGGTAGCGCACAAGTGCGCCACCAAGGGGCCGTGCTTCAACATGGTTCGATTCCTCTCTCCGTCGATGATGAGGTGTTGTTTGACTGTTTCGCGATGGATGAGACGGAGAAACACGAAGCCAAAACCCGCTTCAGCGAAAAAGCCGTCGCCTTGAACGACACGTTAAAGCGTTTCGTTTCCTTTGACGAAGTAGCGGCCGCATTCGAGACCGGCTTCAAGGACGCTTTCTCGTTGACGTTCGAACCGCTTGTCTTCACGAAAGAACAGCAAGCCGAAATCGATTTGCTCGTCAAGAAGTACGAGAGTGATGAATGGGTCTGGAAACGCTAAAAAGATTGTCCCTTTTGATCAGGGACAATCTTTTTTTATGCCGCGTTCGCTCGGCGCAACAGATGGCGCACTTCTCGGAACGTGACGAATGTTTTGTTGTTCGCATCATACAATTTGTAGCGTAACGATTTCAAACTTGAAAACAGTCCGATTGTCGTCGCCCGTTGTAACGGCGGTGTCGACGTATGTGCTTTTTCTAGATGGTAGTTCGGCACGCGTGGACTCAGATGGTGGACATGATGGAATCCGATATTACCCGTCACCCATTGAAGCACTTTCGGCAACTCGTAATACGAGCTTCCTTCGATGGCCGCCTTTACATAATCCCATTCCTGCTCATCTTCAAAATAGGAATCTTCGAACGTATGCTGAACATAGAACAACCAAATTCCGAGCACACCGGCGATGAACATCGTCGTTCCTTGTACAATCAAGAACGCTTGCCAACCGATCAGATAGATGAGCGCGCTATATAGGACGACGAGAGAAATATTGATGAGATACGTATTTTGTCGTTCTTTTTTCCGCGCGTCCTTTCGGTTGAAACGACTCGTGACGAGAATAAGCCAAAGTGGTCCGAGACCGAACATAACGAGCGGATGACGATATAGGCGATACTTTAGACGAGTCCATTTTGACGCTTCGATATACTCCTCAATCGTCATGACCCAGATGTCGCCGACACCCCGTTTATCCAAATTCCCACTCGATGCATGATGAATCGCATGCTCTCGTTTCCACTTCTCGTATGGAAATAACGTCAAGACCCCTGTAATGGTTCCGACAATCGCGTTCGCCTTCTTATTTTTAAAGAATGAACCGTGTGTGCAGTCATGGAAGATGATGAACATCCGCACGACAAATCCTGCTGCAATCAACGTGAACGGCAATGTCAGGAAAATCGAGACACTTAGTAGTTGGTACGCTAAAAACCACGATACGAGAAACGGTAAAATCGTATTGATCATCTGCCGCACACTGATCCGAATATCGGACTTTTCAAACGGCGAGACGTGCTTTCTTAATTGGGCAATCTTTTCTTTACTCATAACAACCTCCTTGAATTCAACAGCGTCACAACGCAAAAATATAGATAAAACCAACAACCAACGTTGTTCAATGTGAATTCATGGATCGGAAGTATTCCCTATCAAGAATTAACACTAGGTCATTATATCACGTATAAAACTTATGTGGTGAAAATTCAGAAAAAAGACTCGCCCCTATCTTTAGAGACAAGTCTAACTGATTCATTGTTGCGTATAGATGGAAACCGAGCCACCGTTGACGAAGAACTCGCCCCAACCGTCCGCATTGATCGTCACGAGACGTCCGTTATTTCCTGTCATGTCTTTCCACACTTCCCCTGCATTCTGTTTTCCGACATACATCCATTTCGCCCCGCCTGGTCCGTCCGATAAAATCGTTGCAAGACCAGACTTCGCACGGTCCGTCACTCCTTCACGTGTCCATCCGATGACGTCTTGGTGATTGATGTAATCATGTTGTGTGCCGTAGGCGAAATCTTTACGCGCTTTCAAAATGGGTTGAAGCGACGCTGACATATTCGGTATTTCACGGTTCGTCGTCCCTTTCGTTCCATAATAATCTCCGTAGAATAGTGCTGGATACCCTTGACCACGTGTCATGATGGTCGCGTAGGCAAGCGGTTTGAACCAATTCGCGACTGTTGACTCAAGTGACTGTCCTGGTTGCGAATCATGATTGTCGACAATCGTCACAGCGAGTGTTGGGTGCTGCTCGACGACCGTACCTTTTAAAATGTTCCGCATGTCATAGTAACCGCCACCATTCCCTGCCGCTTGGAAATTGTAATGGAGTGGTACATCGAATACGGAATGAGTGTAGCCCGTCTTGGTCAAGTAATCATTGATGGCCCCTAAGTCATTCTTCCAATACTCCGCAACAGTGAACATCTCTTTTCCGGTTGCCTGACGAACACTCGTCACCCATTCCTTTAAGTATGAATGATTGATATGCTTCACCGCATCCAGTCGGAAGCCGTCCAATCCAAGCGAATCCGCGTACCATTTCCCCCAGTTTTTCATCTCCTGACGTACTTCCGGATGCTCAAAATCGACATCGGCGTACATCAAGTAGTCATAGTTCCCGTTCTCACCCGACACTTCACTATCCCATGCCTTACCCGTACTCTTGAATTTGTAGATTCGGCTCAGACTTCGTGATTGATCCCAGTCGGTCCCATCAAAATGATACCAACGCCACTTGAACGGCGAGTATGTATTGTTCCGTCCAGCAAAATTGAATCCAGTCCAGGCAGAAATGGCATATTCCCCAGACGTCTCTTGATTCCGGTTAGAAGGATTGACCTCGACAGCTTGAACGGATTCGGTATAATCCGCTCCGCCTTTATGGTTCATGACGACATCCCCATATACGCCAATCCCTTTCCCGCGTAAGTTGGAGATGGCCGACTGTAGCTGCGCTTTTGTTCCATACTTTGTCCGAGTCGTTCCTTTTTGATTAAATTCTCCAAGGTCATACAGATCATACGCCCCGTATCCAACATCATTTTGTGATGTCCCTTTATACGCTGGTGGGATCCAAACGGTCGAGATCCCGATATCTTTTAAGTGCTGCGAATCGTTCGAGAGTCGGTTCCAGTGTTGGCCATCGTTTGGAACATACCATTCAAAGTATTGCATCATCGTACCGTTCTGTGGGGTCGCTGCCTGTGCGACCGGTTGCCCCGAAAGCAGTGCAATCGATGTCACTCCAGCTAGGACAGCAATCCCTTGTCGTTTCTTCAACATCCTTCATTCCTCCTCAAATAGTTAATGAAAGCGCTTGCATTAATAATTGTGAATGATTTTTAATTTGTTGCATAGATAGACACTAAAAAACAGTTCTCTCTCCCTAACTATTTCTCATTCGAATAGTTCAGTCGAACGAAACAAAGACGGATGGCTTGTGCCATCCGCCTAGTCATCCTTCCCGGCTAATTCGTTTGCGTTTGAAACGGTAGCCGATGTACGGAAGTCCTGTAAACACGAGACCGATTGTCACGAGTAGTTGAATCCCAATCAATATTGTCTCGACAACGGTTGGCCAATCAAACTGAAACAACGAAAAGAGTGCAATCCATAAAATACCTAGGATGAGCGCAGCTCTTCCCATCTGACGCTCCATGTCATGATATTTTTCCTCTGTTGTTTCGACATCCGAGTAAATCGGCTTGGCATCTCGATCTCCTTTGAAAATATGAATCTCATCCCCGGTTGATGTGACATGTTCCCACCCGCTCGACGCAAACAGGTCAAAGTAGTCTTCGTCTGGACGAGTACGATAGTCCAAACTATACTGAACGTCTTCCGGTTCCCCTTCAACGAGCGTGTATCCTAGCGGGGCAAACTTCTTCAAATGCCATCCCTTGGCCGCCATTCGTTCTAGTTTCCGCATCTCACGCTCTTCAGCAAACGCCAATCCCCAGCTCGACATATACTTTTGTCTCATCTTGATCCCTCCATATCCAAAATGGCACAGGCATCTTCGACCATCGCCTGTCGTCTCTTCACATCATCCGTTAAAATCGAGCGGCCTTTATTCGTGATTCGATAGTTCTTTTTCTTTCCGTCCCCATCCATCGGTTCAATCAGTTCGGCGTTCAACAACTTTTTGATAATCGTATACATCGAAGCCGGACCAATTTGCATTCGCCCTCGCGTGGTCTCTTCGACAAATTGCATGACTAAATAGCCATGACGCGGCGTCGTGAGCGCCAACAGGATATAAAACATACTATCCGTCAGTTCCCCTAACTCTAATGAGTCCGTTCGCGGCATCTTTCCACCTCCTATATCATTGAATGATATATTTCTTATACTCAATATATATCGTTAAATGATATATGTCAATAAATGATATAAAAAAAGCCGCACCCTTTTAGGTATGCGACTTCAAGATAAACGGTTTTAACTAGTGACATAGTCTAAATCATGCAAGATATACGCCAGGAAGAAAATCATGCTTGGATTCTCATATCGCATCTGGACTTTACGGAGCTGCTCGCGATACGTGACCTCATACTCGGCCCCGTTCATCTTCCGCTCCATGTTCATCTTGATGAGCGCATCAAGCTTGTCCATCATGTCGACGAGCATTCCCTCATACGTATCGTCTTTCGAGTCAGCCATATATCGACGGAACGCCGGTTGCATATACTCAGGCAACAGTCCAAGCAGACGTTCACTTTCCGCTCGCTCGTATGCCTCAAACGCAGCCCCCGTCTCTTGCGTCGAATGTTTGACTGGACCGAGCACGTCTCCGGTCACCCCTTCAACTAAATCGTGACAGAGAAGACGAGCCACGAGTTCGGCGACATCGACATCGACGTCGTACTTCTCACGCTCTAAGAGCCCACTGAACATACCGAGCGCGGCAGCCCGGAAACCATGAATCGCATCGTTGTCGTCAATCGTGTTAAAGCGACCTTTCCAGCGACGGACACTATCCATCCGCATGACGTTCTCGATGAATCGCAACACATCTGTTTCTGCCTCGACCTGGTCGAACAGCCAGCGGACCGAATCAATCGGATGATGTCGGAGTGCGGCTTTCATCTCTTCTAGCTTGTCATCAAAGTGCGGAGAGCCGTGCGCGACTTCTCGTCGCACGAACAACATCGCATCGAACGAATCAATTCCGTCCACGATTCGACCTTCGAAAGAATCATCTTCCGCTTCCACCACGAAACGATGAAAGTGAGGACGTAATGATTGCGACAGCAGCTCGACAAGACCGAGACTCGCTGTTCGTTCCATACGCTCGATGTGACCGATCAAGGTCGGTTCTTTTTTCGTCCGGTGCATGATCGGGCCCGTCTGGACTTCATTCATGTCGTGGAAAATGGCTTTCCCGAGTAAATCGAGCAAATCGACTTCACGTCCGTTCTCTTTTTCCACATAAGCCGCGATCAAGCTAAAGACCGCGACACGAAAGCTATGACTCGCTGCGTTATCATGATAATGGGGGGCATATTCATCCCACCGTTGCACGTTTTGCATACGTGTCATCTTTCGGATAAACGTTCCGTTATGCATGGTTTCACTCCTTACGATAATCGTTCAAATACATCGTCATGACAGACGACATATAACATGTCTGTTTCCTGAAGCGGCAAATCGAGCATCGTCGCCACATCCAAGCGGTCATTGACCGCGATGAGTGTCACCCCTGATTCAAGTAACGCTGTATTTGCTTGTCGAACATTCTGCCACTCGACTTTTGGTTTCAACGCTTGAATGTTCCCACCTGACTGTTTGCTCAACAACTGACGGAAAATTGCTGTCGTTCCAGGTTGTAACGTCGCTTTTGCCATCAAGAGGGAGACCGAGTCGTTCGCTAAAATAAAATCGTCGACGCGGACGTGTTTAAATTTCGAGATATTTCTTTCTTCACACACTTCGACGACCGTGTGCAAGTCCACCTGATACTCAGAAGAGAGTGCCTCGACCGCTGACGCGATTAATAACGACTTCCCATCGGCGAGTAACGTCTCCGTGATACGGGCATCCGCAAAAATCGCGACGCGTCGCGCCTTCAAGACGTTTGCTTGCAGCAATACCGCTTCATCCGAAGCATCGCCTGATACGAAGTGAACTTGATCGTGCACGTACGGTTCCTCAACTAACTGATCAATCAATACGATCTCTGCTTTCGGTTCGTAGTTAAGCACTTCATCGATTGCTTTCTTCGTCTTCGGGGACCACCCGATATACACATAATGTCCTTCTCCACGATACACTAGTCTTCCCTCCCGTTTTAGCCGTTGAAACGTCGCACCGATTTCAACCAATTTTCCAATCAACGCCCCGATAATCCCAATCCCGAATAGGAATAAGAATATCCCGAGCCATCGCCCTGCCACGGAGGACGGATAAAAGTCCCCGTATCCGACGGTCGTCAATGTCGTCATCGTCCACCAGAACGAATCAAACAGTGATCCGAATGTCTCTGGTTCTAAAACATAACCGAGCACGGTTCCTAAGATAATGATGCCAATCGAAGCTAAGACGACATTCAAAAATGATAATTTCGCTAACCCTTTCCACACACGAAATAAGATATGCACTGTTTCCCCCTCCTTCTCTCTTATATACTAAACGTAACCACAAAAAGATTCACGAAACCATTTTGATGGTGATTCCGTATAAGAAGAAAAAAGGAAGGACTGACTTATGAACTCCATCGTCTTAGAGTATCGTCTCTATAAAAATGAATTATCGTTCGAACCACTATACCATTACACGTCTCTCGGCTTAGACGAAGTGCTAGCTCGTCGTGAATGTGAGTTTTTCGTCAAAGACGGCATGACCTACAAACAACGCTCGTCTGCCCTTGAAGGCGATCAATACTTTTTAATTTATGTCGATCGCTATACAGAGGGACCGATGGACAAGCACGAAACGAGCGACATCAAAGTCGAAATCCGCACGCTCGACGACCGGTTTGACAACCCATTACTCGAAGCCTATTACGTCGACCGCCACCTTGATGCACTCGCCATGCTCGGAAGCCAGTACTTGTATGTCGCCGGTAAAGAATATGAGCGCGATTCAGCAGAAACAGATGAAGATCGTGGTGTGTATGTTATCTACGTCACACCGACTGGTTATGAATTGGAGGAATCAACATGAAGACAAGCAAGAAAATTTTAAGCGGACTATCCGTTGCGGTATTGACCACTTCCCTTGCCGCGTGCGGTGGGGATGAATATGAAGAGGCGGCACTCCCGGAAGAACCGACCGGATACGAATGTGACGATTGGGACTGGGATGACGAGACCGAGTCGTATTATTGTGACGACGACCGCTCTCCGCACTATGGTAGCTACTTCTTACTCGGTAGCCTGTTCCGCTCAAAAAATGCGTTGAAGAGCTCTTCGTCGTATAAGACGTACAAAGCCAACGGTGGTGCGACCGGTGCCGTATCGAACGGCTCAAATTCAGGATCGTCAAAATCTGGACTCGGCAGTGGCTCTAAAGGTGGATTCGGCGGATGACGCGTGACGAACTTTACAGTCAAATCCCTTATTTTTGGCCCGATTTAAACGATGAAGAATATGCCTTATATGATTGTTTTGAGATGACCGCCTCGCAGGTTGCCTCTATCCGAGAGGCAACCGAGGCGGTTGACTCGATTTTTCGGAAGACGAATCAATTATTACGCACCCTACCTGACGAAACGCTCCGACTGCTTGGTTACCCTGAGGCGAGTCTGCCGTTCTTACGGGAGAAGACGATACCGCAGGAGACGATCATCGGTCGTTACGACTGGATCATGAAAGATGATCAACTCAAGTTGATGGAGTTCAATGCAGATACGCCGACCTTCATTAAGGAGCTGTTTGATGTGAACGGCGTGGTCGCTTCCGAGTTTGGTCTACTCGACCCGAACAGGGAAGCCACCCCCCAACTGAAAATTGAGCTGCGGAAAGCGATCGTCGCCGCGTGGAATCGACTCAAACGAGAAGGCACACCGAAAATCGTTTTTACGGCACATGATGATAACATCGAAGACAAGTGGACGGCACGATTTTTACAAGAAACGCTCGACGTACCGTCTGAATTCGTACCGTTGCACACTTTACTCGTCGACGAAGACGGCGTCTACACACCATCGGGTGAGCGAATTGACATCTTATATCGCCAAACATATCCGATTGAGCACCTTGTGGACGACCGGGCTCCAGACGGAGACTTGATTGGCATTCGGTTACTTGAACTCGATCAACAAAAATACGTGTCACTGCTCAATCCCCTCTCTGCGTTTCTCATGCAATCGAAAGGCGTACAGGCGCTGATTTGGGAATTGTATGAGACCGAGACACTATTCGATCAAGCCGAGCGCGACATCATCGGAACATATTTTTTACCGACTTACTTAGAAGACACACCGTTTCTCGGTGAATCGGACTATGTCAAAAAGCCGGCATTCGGACGTGAAGGGGACTCCGTCATCTTGTATACGAAAGATGGCCAACCGTTTCATCGCGAAACATTACAAACGTATGCGGAAGAAACGGCCGTGTACCAACAGTTCATCGAACTCCCGACACGGATGACGACAACCGTCAAAGGTCGTATGGAGACACATTACATGGTCGGATGTTTTTGCTTGAACGGACACCCATCCGCACTCGGCGTCCGCGCCGGCAGCATGATCACGAACAACCAATCTTATTACTTAGCCGTTGGCACACCTATACAAAAGGAGACGAACTCATGACATTCATCACACTCGATTCAATCTTAAGCTTCCTGGCCCACCTCGGGACAGGATTCGGTCTCATTCTCGCGGGACTCATCATCTTCGCACTAACGACCAAATATTCGGAACGCAAGTTAATCAAAGAAGGCAACATGGCTGTCGCGTTGAAACTTTGGGGGAAAGCACTAGGACTCGCCATCGTCATTTATACAGTCTGGGCGAACAGCGTCAACTTGCTCGATGCGTTCATCTGGGGACTCGTCGGTATCGCCGCCCAAGTATTGGCGTTCTGGACGTTTGAATACATCCTTACACCAGGCGTGAATTTAGAAAAAGAAGTCGAGAATGGAAACATGGCCATCGGTTTCAGCTTGTTCGCCGCATCACTCGTCGTCGGGATCATCGTCGCCGCGAGCTTGACGTACTAATCAAACACCCCATGCACGCATTTGCGAAGCATGGGGTGTTCGTATTTATAAAAGTCAGGAGGAACAATCATGTCGAAGCGAATCATCTTACTCACAATCGTTTCCGGTCTCATCATCGTAGCCATCGCAGTCGGTGTCGGACTTTACACCTACACTAACATTCAGGCTGGTGACTCATACGAAAATGCCGAAAAAGAAATGAATCGTTATATGACGACGAACAATTGGTATACGTTTGAAATTCATAATATGGAACAGTCCGTTCTCTCTTTTTACACAAATGAAGACCGCTCCGTCATCGGTCTAGCTGAGATTGATGTCGAAACAGGGAACTTAGGGTCTGTCACGAAACAAACAGAGCCGAATCAGCCTTTTGATTTCGTCATCCTTCGAGTTGAAGACATGGAGTACATCGGTGTTCACCTTAAAGAGCGACCGGAAGATGTCGTCTATTTACGGTTAAACGGTGACGATGTCTCAAAAGATTTTCTTGTCAACGATCCCGAAATTGAAAGCTACACCATGACATATGTCATTGAAACATCACGACCGTCAGATGGTTCGTGGTCACTTGAAACATTGGATGCCAACAAACAAGTCATACATTCAAGTAAACTCACGGAATAACCTATATTGTGCATCAAGACGACTTTTTCCAGTCGTCTTTTTTAGTTGGTCGCAAGAACTCCAGACGGCCCGAAAAATTCATATCGTGCCTGTGGAATAGCGCGAACGACCGTTTCCATCATCGCATTCGGTCCGCACGTATAAACATCATGCCCTTCCACATCAAGTTCCTCAAGGTGTGACTTATTCATGCAACCCGATACGTCATCTGCATGTGTGAGCAGATGAAGCCCTTCCTTCACGAGTTCATCGAGTTCGTCTCCGAGTGGACGAAGGTCCATACTCCGAACCGCGTGCAATAACGTGACAGGACGTCCTTGTTCGAGTGCCGTCTTCGCCATGTTGAAGAGGGGCGTAATCCCGATTCCTCCCGCGATGAGTGTGAGCGGACGTTTAGACGTTTCAAGGATGAATTCTCCTGCTGGTGCGCTCATCGGGACTTCTGTTCCGACCGTCTGCTCATGAAGCCAGTTTGAGACGAGTCCCTCCGTTTTCGGCGCAATCCAGTAGCCGTCTTCTGTCGTCTCGATGACACTATATTGACGGTGATGTAGGATGTCCTCTCCTGCAATGCGCGCTTGAACCGAGACATATTGTCCTGGGATGGCTGTGCCAATAACTCCATCTTTCGCGACGAGACGGAATCGTTTCACTTCAGGTGTATCTACTATGATTTCTTCGATGACGAACGGTTTGAATCCGACCCATGGCGCGTCATCATACATTTTTTTCTCGAGTGAGATGAAGACATCGGCAATCACACCGTAAGCTTTTGCCCATGCATCGATGATGTCAGGTGTTGCAGCTTCACCGAGTACGTCTTGAATCGCCGCAAGCAAGTTCTCACCAACGATCGGATAATGCTCCGGGCGGATGTTCAAACTTTTATGTTTATGAAGTGCTGGTTGGATGGCAGGAAGAATCGCTTCGAGTCGGTCGATATGAAGCGCAGCCGCATAGACCGCGTTCGCGAGTGCTTCCGGCTGACGTCCTCGCTTTTGGTTCGTATGGTTGAAGAAGTGACGAACTTCTGGATTTTGTTCAAACATTCGTTGATAAAAATGCTTCGTGATCGTCACACCATTTTCTTTCAAAACTGGTGCCGTCGCCTTTACAATCTCAATCGTTTGTTGATCTAACATGTGAATTTCCCCCTTTTGTTTTGTACACGTTCATTATGTGAGTCAAGTCACTTTAAAGCAATATATTAAATACTTGTTTAAAGTAGATTTCACGTTTCTGACTTATTTTCGCCATCACCCTTTCACATTTGTTCGAATCGCACTTTTTTGGATTGTCTTGTACAATGAAACGAGAGGTGATGATGGATGAGACTCACGCAAACATGTGACTACGCACTGCGAACGTTGATGTATAGCGCTACGTTTTCACATCGGCTCGTCACGATTCAAGAAGTGGCAGACCAATATAACATCTCCAAAAACCATGTCATGAAGGTCGTATATGAGCTTGGGAAACATGGTTATTTGGAATCGGTGCGTGGTCGAGGCGGCGGCTTTCGACTCGCACGACCGATGGATGACATCAATGTAGGGGAAGTCGTTCGGACGATGGAACCGTTCGAACTCGTGGAATGCTTCGGGGAAGGCCGATGCGTCATCGCACCTGCCTGTGATTTACGAGGTGTTTTGAATGAAGCCATGTTGGCGTTTCTTCATGTACTCGATCGTTACACGATTGCGGATCTCGTCGTCAACCGAACGAACGAACTCGCCATGTTATTAGGCGTACAAAACCCGACGGACTGAAATGGTCCGTCGGGTTTTCCGCTTACAAAGACTTTAGTTTTGATTCGATTTCTGCTCGCTTTGACTCAAGAAACGGAGGCAAGGCTAATCGCTCTCCGAGTCTCTCAAGCGATTCATCCATCGCAAATCCCGGTTCATCTGTTGCCAGTTCCACTAAGATTCCGCTCGGTTCGCGGAAGTAAATCGACTGAAAATAGTAACGGTCAATAAGACCAGAGTGGCTGATTCCATGTGCGTCAAGCTTCTCGATCCACTTCGTCATATCGTCTGTTTCTTCCACTCGAATCGCCACATGATGCACACTCCCTCGCCCTGGTCGTTCCGATGGCAAATCCGGCCGATCGACGAGATGAATCTCTGTTGCCACACCACCCTCGCCCGTCTCAAAGACACGCACGTCATGTCCATCCCGTTCAAATGTCGTTACATATCGATAGCCAAGCACTTCTGTCAGCACCCGTGCCGTCTTGTCAATCCGCCGTACCGTCCACTCACTGAATCCGAGACCGAAGATGCCGAGGTCCGTTGGCACTGGACCTTTGCTCCAAGGTGTCCCGCTCCCTCCTTCTACAAGACAGAGACGTTGACCCTCATGATCTTCGAACGAAAGGGTCGCCCTTCCTAAAACCAACTCGATTTCTCCGTAAGATACATCGAACGCGTCAAAACGCTCCTGCCAGTACGCGAGCGCTCCATCCGGCACCCTGAGTGCTGTCCGAGAAATACTGCTTGACCCTCGATACGTCTGTCCGAGAAACGGTAACTCAAAGAACGTCAAATCGGTTCCAGGCGTACCCGTCTCGTCTGCATAGAACAAGTGATACATCGATGGGTCATCCTGGTTAATCGTCTTTTTGACGAGCCGCATCCCTAGTATTTCCGTGTAGAATCGCAAGTTCTTCTTAGCATCCCCGGTCATCGCTGACACGTGATGTTGTCCACTAATCATCTTCATCCCTCATCTCCCCTTTCGACTATATCGTTATTGTATCATCCCCAAATGAGTAAAGTCCTCTTTACATTATGTAAAGTTTGTTTTACACTAGTGGTAGAAACTAGAAATGAGGTGGCACGATGCCATTGATCAACCGCGTGAAAGAACTGCGTGCCCGGCACCAGTTAACCCAAGGTGACCTGGCCGAAAAAGTTGGTGTGACGAGACAGACGATCATCTCGCTCGAGAAAGGCAGCTACACGCCGTCGCTCATGCTGGCGATGCACATCGCAAGGGTGTTTGAGGAACCGGTCGAATCTATATTCACAATCGAGGAGGAATCACAATGAAACATGTCGTCATTCAATCTATTTCAAGTATCATCCTGTATGTCCTGATGGCTTTTCTATTCAGTTCGTTTTTATCTGATATGTCGAAAACAGTCATCGAGTCTGACCGATTCTTAGTTGAATTTAATCTACTTCCACTACTTTTACTCGTTGTTTTTGGCATCGTTTGGACAGTCTATTCGTTTAACACCCGGCCGAATAAACAGTTGAGCTTTGCCCAATGGTCCGTCCGGATGACAGAGTTCAGTGAGGTCGATGAGCGTGAACAAATCATCACAGCGAAAGCGACAAAAGCTGCCTACGTCTCGTTCGGCATTTCAGTCCCAATCCTTATGGGATCGTTCATGTTCTATCCGTTATTTGAAGAGACGCTCCCTGCCTATCCAATATACGCCCTTGCTTCTACATTGATCATCGCGACACTCGTTTATATGACGACCTGGATTCGCGGCTATCGACATTAAGGAATTCATCACGAATTCCTTTTTTTTGTGTCCATTTTTCATCGATTCGGCTATCATGATTGCCAATTCTATTACACCGTGCTTATATATAACTAAATGGTTATATAAAGAATGTAAGGAGTCTTGCTTTGTGAAAACCGTCGATTTGACGATTGGAAACGTGCAACGCGTCATTCTGGCTCTTGCCCTTCCGCTCGTCGGTAGCTCGTTATTACAATTTACGTATAGTCTCGTCGACATGTTTTGGGTCGGTGCGCTCGGGAGCGATGCTGTGGCAAGTATCGGTGCAGCTAGTTTTTATATCATGCTCGGACAGGCGATTCAATCGTTGATTGTCGTTGGCGCCGGCATCAAAGTATCACAAGCTGTCGGGAGACGTGACCTCAATTCGGTTCAGCGTCATGTCCGGGCCAGCAGGCGTCTGAATCTAACACTCGGTCTTTCGTACGCCTCACTACTAATTATGTTCGGTCATACATTCATCGGCTTTTTGAATATGGGTGCCCCCGCTGTGGAGCAGCTTGCGTATGAATATTTGTTCGTCAGCGCGCCGATGCTCATCTTTTCTTTCTTTAATTTGCTGTTTGCTCGTCTATTCAGTGCATATGGCAATACGACAACAGCGATGCGAATCAATGCGACAGGTGTCATCCTCAATATGATTCTCTCCCCGATTTTCATTTATCCATTCCAACTCGGTGTGATCGGGGCTGCCCTTGCAACACTTGTCGCCAACGTCATGATGTTCGGATTGTTTTGGCACCGCGCTCGTACATTATTCAATTGGGATGAAGTCGTTCAGCCGACTCGAGCTGACTATAAAGAAATCATCCGTCTTGGTTTTCCGATGGCAACCCAACGGATTTTGTTCACGGTAATCAGTATTTTTCTTGCCCGCATGATTGGCTCATACGGGACGGAAGCGATTGCGGCACAGCGCATCGGACTTCAAATCGAATCGATTGCCTACATGATGATTGGTGGCTTGAACGGAGCAATGGCTAGCTATACCGGTCAAAACCTCGGGGCACGAAAAGTAGATCGTGTTTATGAAGGTTACCGGGTAACGACCCGACTCGGGATGGTTTACACAGGATTCATTATGTTGTTCTTTTTATTCGTCCCAGATTTACTCATTGGTCTATTCGTCGATGACGTTCGAACCATCGAAATTGGGGCGAGCTACTTGCGAATTATCGGCATTTCGCTCGTCTTCTCATCGATTGAAATGATCGGAAACGGATACTTCTCAGGACTCGGATTACCGAAAATCCCCGCGACCATCTCGATTATTTTCACAGTGGCCCGTATCCCGCTCGCATTTTTTCTTGAGCCTTATCTCGGAATCGATGCTATCTGGTGGAGTATCGCCATCTCAAGTATCACAAAAGGGCTTGTCTCTGACATCTTTGTCCGACTAACGAAAAAGGAAGTGATTTCCCTTGCAGAAGCAGTTTAATCAACTACCCCACCATCTCATCACAAGTGGAAAATTTGCCATCGAGCGAGAAATGTTACGAGTCACGTCAGAAGGCACACTAGCTGTTACGAAGCATCCAAAAGCACTCGGTCATAAAGCGACACATCCATATATCACGACCGATTTTTCTGAAAGTCAAATTGAGCTTGTCACCCCGACGTTTCCGACGATTGAGGCGGCACATCATTTCTTAGAAACGCTTTACGATATTACGGCGCTCAACATAGGCGATGAACGCCTTTGGCCACAATCGATGCCATGTGCCTTGCCGGAAGGTGGTACGATTCCACTCGCTGATTTTGGTGTGTCCGGAATAGAGGCTAGCCGTTATCGTGAGCATCTGCTCCAAAAATATGGTGCGAAAAAACAACTCATTTCTGGAATCCATTTCAACTTTTCATTTTCCGATGAGATGTTATCCGCATTATACGAAGGATCCCCTGAACAATATCGACACTTCAAAGATCACCTATATTTGAAGTTAGTTCGTCAATATTTACGAATGCGTTGGCTCATCGTCTATTTGCTCGGTGCTACACCAGCCGTTCATGTGAGTTATGAAGAACAATGTGTCAGTCAGATGCAAGCGCTCCATGTAGACACTTTTTCAAATAAACAAGCATTGTCCTATCGGAATAGCGACTGTGGGTATACGAATGTTGAACCACTTTATCCAAATTATGCGACACTCTCTAGTTATATAGATGATGTAAGATGGTTCATTGCCAAAGGCGAGATTGCCAATCCGAACGAACTCTACTCCCCCATCCGATTGAAAACATCGAAAGGTGGTAACGACTTAAATCAACTCGAGGCACACGGTATCGATTACATTGAAATTCGCAATATCGATTTGAATCCGTTTGAAAAGACCGGAATTGCTCGTTCAGATTTACGGTTCCTTCATCTGTTTTTGTTGTACTTGACCTTTACTGAGGAGACATCTCATGTCGATTGGCAAGCTGAAGCGTACAATAATCAACAACGTGTCGCCAAAGAAGGCATGTCTCCCACAAGCATATTGACTCGAGATGGTTACGCCATACCTTTACACACGTACGCGACAGAACTTCTCGACGCCATCGATTCGTTCAACACACACTATGACCTCGGCTTCGAAGATGTCTTTCCCGCTGTACGCGAAAAAATTGATCACGTGGACAGGACGTACGCTTCCCGATTAAAGACGATTATGATCGAGACAGGTTATCACGCATGGTCCCTCGCCCAAGCAGAACACTTTTATGAGGACGCCTATGCAAATCGTTTTCGCATTCACGGTTATGCCGACCTGGAACTGTCTACTCAAATCTTAATGAAATCCGCAATTAAACGTGGTTATCGTGTCGATGTCATCGATCGTTCTGACCAGTTCATTCGGATTCGAAACGGCAAACACGAAGAATACGTCAAACAGGCAACGAAAACATCAAAAGACAATTATGTTTCCGTCTTAATGATGGAGAATAAAACGGTGACAAAGTTTGTACTCGCAGAGCATGACATTCGTGTCCCTGAAGGGGTAGAACTTCAAGAGGAATCGGATTTATCTCAGGCATGGCATTCATTTTCAAAACAACCCATCGTCTTAAAGCCGAAGTCTACAAACTTCGGAGTCGGTATTCACATTTTTAAAGACGGAGCGACGTATGAGGAAGCACTGTCTGCATTTCAGTATGCGAAAACGTTTGATGATGTCGTTTTACTTGAGACATTCTTACCCGGAAAAGAATATCGCTTCCTCGTCATCGGGGATGATGTCGCGGGCATCCTCCATCGTGTCCCGGCGAACGTCACTGGAGATGGCACCTCTTCTATCCGTCAACTCGTTGCGACAAAAAATGAAGACCCGTTACGCGGAAAAGGATACAAGACACCGCTCGAGAAAATCGAAATCGACGAGGTCGTCATCTCATTTTTACGTGCTCAAGGCAAGACCCCCGATAGTATTCCCGCTCTCGATGAGCGTGTCTTCTTACGCGAAAACTCTAATATCAGTACCGGCGGAGATAGTATCGACTATACGGATCAAATTTCTGACATCTATAAGCGTATTGCTGTCGATGCCGCTAAGTCAGTCGGGGCAACCATCTGTGGTGTCGATATGATGATTCCCTCTCTCGATGATGCGCAAATCGAATACGGTATCATCGAATTGAATTTTAATCCCGCCATCCATATCCACGCTTTTCCTTATGAAGGAAAAGAACGACCGATTGGTGAGATGCTACTTGATTTATTGTTTAAATATTGAGTATTCCTGTTTCGGAATATTCTTAATTGGGAATATTCAAAATAAGAGGACGGTGACGAAAAATGGAAGAGAGATTGGCTTCTTTGTTTCAAGCGTTAGCCGACCCGAACCGGTTGCGGATGATCGAATTGTTACGGAAACAAGAGTGGACGGTCGTAATGATGGCAAATCAGCTTGGGATTAGTCAACCGCAGACATCGAAGCACTTGCGAATTCTGTATGATGCAGGTCTCGTCACAGTAACCATTGATGCCAATCGAAGACGTTATGCACTCAAGTCTCAAGCACTCGAACCGTTAGATGCTTGGCGGACCTATATGGCTCGGGAAACAGAGCGACTCGATCGATTGGAGACGTTTTTAGCGGAGTCACAGCGAGAGGAGAATGGATCATGAGTACGGTCAAATCACATGTAGAGGGCACGACATTGATTATGGAACGTCTGTTCAAGGCACCACGCCAACTTGTATTTGAAGCATTCTCGACACCTGCACATTTAGAGAAATGGTGGGGGCCGTCCGGATGGGAGACGAAAGTATACAGCTTCGACTTCAAACCGGGGGGGATTTGGCATTATTGCATGACTTGTGTCGACAAAGAACAAGGTGACTTTTATGGTATGGAATCATGGGGCAAATCAACCTTTATCGACATCGATCCATACTCCCGAATCGTCTATACGGATGCATTCTCGGATGCGGACGGACACGTCAATCCGGACTTGCCTGTCATGACGATCACAAATGAATTTCTCGATACATCGGAAGGCACGTTATTCATTAGTCGCTCCGAATTCCCGAATGAAGAGGCTCTCCAACAAGTCGTCGAAATGGGCGCTGTCGAAGGGTTCACTTCCCAACTCGATCGTCTCGAAGCGATTGTAAGCCAGTAAAAAACATGCACCGTTCCCGAAAAGGAATGGTGCATGTTTTGATTCATCTGAACTGCCGAAACAATCCATCAAGCTGTTCTCGCGTAATCCGTTCAAACGTATCTCCGATGCTTACTTCGGTTGAACAGTGTCCGTCTTTTTCAACAAGATACCCCGTAATGCCTACTCCTGTTTCTTCTTGGATGCGCGCAATTTCCTCACCAATTTCTTCCTTCTCCCCTTGAAAATGAAGATGGAACATATTCGTGACCGGGATGCGTGGAGTCGTCCACACGCCATCGAGTTCATTGAATCGCGCTGCCAAGCGGACGGCCTCGTTTCGATACTCGGCCATCTTGTCTTTTCGTAGCTCATAATAATAATCCGCAGACAGGATGTATGGATATAAGCTGATCAAGTCACCACCGTAGCGTCGCTTCCATACTTTCGACGTGTCACAAAATGCCTTCGGTCCAGCAAGGATGGCACCGGCAATGCCACCGATTCCTTTATAAAACGAGACGTATACACTATCAAAGAGCGCACAAATCTCAGATGCCTCTTTTTCATAATACGGAAGCGATTCGAACAGTCGTGCACCATCCAGATGTAGATGAATCGCTTTCTCACGACAGTGTTCATGAATTGCCACAAGTTCCTCGAACGTCGGCAATTCCCCGCCGATTTCTCGTTGTGGCAGTTCGAGCAACAGACACGCGATGTCCGGTAACGCTTGAATCTCTTCGAGCGTCATCAATCGGTTTTCGTCCCCCACTAAAATCGGTTCGATGTGATGCAACTCTTTTAAACCATCCTGCTCATGAATTTCAAGGTGACAAAGCGGGTGATATGCGACCTTTTTCTTCCCTGTCTCATCACACCAAATGCGTAGCGCAATCTGCTGTGCCATCGTACCGCTCGGAAAGAAAACTGCCGACTCTTTCCCAAGAACCTGTGCCATCTTCTCTTCGAACTGTCGAATCGTTTTCCCCTGTCCATACTGGTCACTCGGCTCATCTTCACGCACCTGTTCAAATACGCGTTTCAATACCCCGGCTTCCCGTTTGCCGTGACCGCTCAATTGAACGTTCGTCTGACGATACGTGTCTGCCAATCGCTCCATTCTTTCCCCTCCTCGACAAATAAGCTCCCTGTCAGTATAACAGGGAGTCTTCTCTTCAGTCGCGAATGCGGACGATGAGTTTACCGCGCACTTTTCGCGTTTGTAGTTTTTCGAGACCTTCTTTCAATTGGTCGAACGACAACACTTCTGTGACGAGATCGTTCAGTTCACCTGCATCGAGCAAGTTCATCATCTCTTCGGCCATATACGCCAAGTTGCGAATCGCATGTTCGTCCTCGCTCGCATGCGCCGCCCCGAGTGCCACTTCGTGAATCGAAGGAGATAACGTGAAGCCTTTCATGTTCGTCATGTCTGGTGGCCCGGCGATGTAGGCGAGGTGTCCGCTGAATGCGAGACGATCTAGGTCTGCTGTCGCAACGTCTCGTCCGACTGTATTCAAAATCAGGTCGACACCACGTCCATCTGTTTCTTCCATGATCCGTGCCGTCACGTCCTCGACGTTATAATCAATCACCACGTCCGCCCCGAGTGATTCTACCCACTCAACGTTCTCAGGAGATGCCGTCGTGAATACCTTAAGACCGAGCCGTTTTGCGAGCTGAATCGCAAATCCACCGACACCGCCCGCTCCTGCGTGTACGAGAATCGTCTCCTTATCTCGCGTGTTCAGCTTCTGCATGACCGCTTCATATGCTGTCATCCCCGCACACAGGATAGAAGCCGCCGCCTCATCGCTTACACCTTGCGGAACGACCGCACACGCCCGGGCATCGACGACCGTATACTCGGCGAATCCCCCATATTTCGAAAGATCCGTATGCACAGCCACACGCGAACCCGTAATGATGTTGGCGATACTCGAACCGACCTCAACGACTTCTCCGACGAGGTCGACACCGAGAATGTGTGGATATGACCAATTCGGGTTTCCGTTTGATCCGACTTTATAATCGACCGGATTCAAGGCGACCGCTTCGACACGAATCAACAGTTCTCCCGCTCCTGGTGTCGGTCGGTCGATTTCTCCAATATGCAGATGATCAAGACCAGGTTGATCGAGTAGCCATGCTTTCATGTTTAGTAAGCTCCTTCCGAATACGTGAGTTCGTATGAGTGTGAATAAATTTCAACGAGGTTGCCGAATGGATCTTCGCAGTACACCATGCGGTACGGTTTTTCACCTGGGTAGTATTCACGAATCGGCATCCGTTGTCTCCCGCCGTGAGCGACAATCTTCTCGACGAGCCCTTCGATGTCAGGGTCTTGTACACAGTAGTGGAAGATCCCTGTCTTCCAAAACTCGAAGTTGTCTTCTGGTGTTTCGTTGTTCGGGAATTCGAACAACTCAATCCCGATTCCGTCTCCCGTTGACATATGAGCGATTCGGAATTTGCCCCAGCCCGGTCCGAAGACGTCGGTACACATCACACCGATTGGCGAATCATCCTCGACAACGTCTGATGGTGTCATAATCGTATACCACCCCATCACGTCCTCATAAAATTTTACGGCCTCAGCGACGCTCGGTACAGAAAGACCGATGTGTGAAAACGTTCTTGGATATGTCATGTTTCATCTACTCCTTTTTGTTTGCTCAATTTAGCGGATAACGATAAGATACTGTCATTGAAGCAAGAAAAAAAGTACGCACATTGAAGTAACTACCCGAAAGTGAGGTTCCTTGAACATGACCACATCGTTCCCCGTCAACCGCGCACTTGAGATTATCGGCGGCAAATGGCGCCCCCAAGTGTACTGCACGCTTCAAGATGGACCGCTTCGTTTTTCTGATATTCAACGAGCGATTCCGGACGTCAGCCGAAAAGTGTTGACCGACCAATTGCGCGAGCTCGAGCAGCTCGGCATGGTTCGCCGTGTCGACTACTCGACCGAGAAGCACCTGCACGTCGAATATTCATTGACCGAAGACGCCCTCGGACTGCAACCCGCCATGAATGCCCTTTGTTCATGGGGAGAGTGCCACGACAAAAAATAATCCCGAGCCACATGGCCCGGGATTATTTTTATGAGGCGAACAGACTAATCAAATTCCCATCCGCATCGTACAGGATGGCGTAACGTTGACCCCAGAACGCATCCCACGGTGCTTTGTGTGACGCATAACCTTGTTCAAGGACTGAATCATACAAAGTATTCAGCGACTCTCGACTTTCACATAAAAAGGCAAGCTCAATCCGATGTCCTTCTGCCTGTTTCCATTCCCCGTACACCGATTCGGCCACTTCCACCGTATCGAACGCGAGACGCACGTCCCCCTCATCGATTTCCACATGCGCTTCTCCATTCATCGCTTCCGGAATCTCAAACCCGAGCGCACGATAAAAATCGAGTGAGCGCTTCATATCCTTCACGACGATGCCGATCATATCCAACTTGACTGCCATCTTGTCCCCTCCCTTTATTTTCATGATACGATTTGAGTGTAGCACGACCACTTCCATCAGAGACGAGGAATTTCAATGAATTATACGTTTCAACCACTCACCCAAGAGCAAGCCGAACGTATCGCCTTTGAGTGGCGCTATGAAGGCGACTACGCGTTTTACAATATGGACGCCGACGAGGAAGACCTCGCCTCATTTTTAGATGCAGATGAACGGGGCGACACGACGTTCGCCGTCCTTGAAACGAATGAGATGATCGGCTTTGTCACGTTACAATTCGAATCACCAGGAACTGTTACCATCGGTCTTGGCATGCGCCCTGATTTGACGGGCAACGGCAATGGATATCGATTTCTAACATCGATTTTAAATTGGATTGATGCGACATATGGGACTTGCAATGTGTGTCTTACTGTCGCCACGTTCAACAAGCGAGCGATCCGTTTATATGAATCGCTCGGTTTCACCCCACAGGAAATATTTATGCAGGAGACGAACGGTGGAGTGTATCCTTTTCTTTCGATGACACATGAACACAGCAAAACCCCGAACAACTGATGTCCGGGGTTTCGTTATGTCCGCTGCTTCTTTTGAATATATGAGAGACCGAGCGCTCCGATGAGAATCGTCCCTTTGACGATGTCTTGCGCATAATACGGGACATCCCACATCGTCAGTCCGTTTAGAAGAATCCCAATCAAAATAGCTCCAATCAATGTTCCGATGACGTTCGGACGCCCTGTTCCGAAGACAGCATAACCAATGTAAGCAGCCGCGACGGCATCCATCAAGAGGGGTGCCCCAGCCGAGACCTGACCAGTCCCAATCCGAGATGCAAGAATGATCCCACCGATGGCCGCAAACAACCCACTGAGCACGTAGGCATAAAGTTTAATGCGATTCACGGCAATCCCAGAACGACGGGCCGCTTCGGCGTTCGATCCGACGTAATAAAACTCACGCCCAGTCCGCGTATAAGTCAAGAACAGATGCGCTCCGATAAAGAATACCAGCATGAGTAGGGCGACGAACGGAATCGGACCGATTGTCCCTTGACCGATGAATAGAAACGACGGGATGAAACGTCCTGGCGCCGTCCCCCCTTCAATCGGCATGTTGTCATAAATCGAGAATCCTTTCGTATACGTCAATTGAATCCCGTTAATGACGTACATGATGGCGAGTGTCGCTAGTAAATCCGGCAACCGAAACTTGATTGTGACGAGCGCATTTAACAGCCCGACGAGAATCCCGAGTGCAAGTGGGATCAGCAGAGCGACGAGTAGCTCTTGTCGATGAAGGACGAGGCTTGCTGCCGCCCCGATTGTCGCAAGACTCGCCGTTGATCCGACTGATAAGTCAAATCCTCCTACGATGAGCGAGAATGTGACGCCAAGGGCAAGTAACGACACGATTGAAACCGATTTGATAATGTCACTAAAATTTGCATACGTCAGAAATTGATCGTTCGTCACGGTAAAGACCGCAATCAAACCAAGGATTGCGAGTAACGTCCCATACTGACCGATATGACCGCTGATTCGTTTTCGTTCCTTGACCACCAATTGTGCCATCTTACACGCCTCCTTTCTCTACAATTTGTCCACGGTCGAGCCAAACAATCCGATTGGCGACCCGTTCGAGTTCATGTCGCTCACTTGACGTGAACAATACGGTCTTCCCTTGTTTCGCGAGTGCAATGACGCGTTCATACACGTCTTGTTTCGCTGCGATATCGATTCCTTTTGTCGGTTCGTCGAGCAGATAGATGTCTCGGTTATCGAGCAACCATTTGCTGAAGACGACCTTCTGCTGATTTCCGCCACTCAGCTCACTTACCGGTTGTCTCACGTTCGCATAGCGGACGCGAAGCGATTTCAATACGTCCGAGACATCATCGGTCTTTCCTGCGACAGCAATCACGTTCCGTTCAATCGTCTCGTCTAAAAATAATCCATGACGACGTCTCTCCTCTGGAACGAGTGCAAACCCTAAACGTACGGCGTCTGCCGGTTCTTTGATCACGTGCTCTTTCCCCTCGATTGTGATGGATTGACGAATCCCAGAAAGACCGAACAATGCTTCCATCAGTTCCGTCTTCCCACTTCCCGTCAATCCACCAATCCCGAGCACTTCCCCGCGATACGCTTCAATCGAAATGTCAGATTGGAAGACTGGAAGGGGCAACTGCGCAGACAAGAAAATCTCATTTTCAGGTACTGCCTTTTCTAACACTGCATCAAATGTCGTCCCACTCAAAAATGTCTGCACCGCTTCCGAGGAGAGCGATTGGTACGGTCCATCGTACACAACACGTCCGTCTCGAAGAAACGTAGAGGTCGACGTGACCCGTGTGAGCTCGTTTGAACGATGCGTGACCAATACAATTCCGACTCCTTCTGTCGCAAGCTTCTGTAACAATTCCAGTAAGGCGTCGGCCTCCGTTTCTGATAAGGCAGCGGTCGGTTCGTCGAGGAGTAAATACTTGGCATCGCTCTCGAGTGCTCGGGCGATGAGAAGGCGCTGCTTCACGCTGAGCGGGTATTGACCGGCTGGAATCGTTGGATCGACCTCTAAACCGACTCGGGACAACACGCGTTGCGCTCGCTCTTTCAAACGTTGCGGGCGAATCCATTTCACCGTCTGCCATGGAAGGACATTCTCATACACAGGCAAGTCCAAATAGAGCGCATCATCGACTTCTTGCGATACCGTGATGATGCCATGACGAATCGCTTCCGCTGGTGTGAGCCAGATTGGTTTTCCATCAATGGACAATTCGCCGGACGTCGGTTCGACCGTTCCGTTTAGCAGTTTGATGAGGGTACTCTTACCGGCCCCGTTCAGACCGAGGAGACCATGAATGTCTCCAGGCTTCAAACTGAATGACAGTTGATCAAGCACCGTGACGTCACCGTACTGTTTCGTGATTCGTTCCAAGTGAATCATCAGTCCATCTCCTTCATCCAATCCGACCATGCCGCATTTGATTCGCCCCAACCCGGAACGTACTGTCCAAGGTCATCCATCGTGACAGCCTCGTCCGGCAAGACATCACGATCCACTAGATATGGGTCGACCGAATGAATTGAAGGCGTTTCGTCCCCGACTACTTTTTGATAAGCGTAACGGACTTGAATGCGACCGATTTCGGCTGGATCTGTGGCAGCTGTCACTTTCCACGGACTTCCCTCTTCTTGCATGAGTTGTAAATCTTCGTCACTCAAATCAATTCCATAGACGGCAATCTCGTCACGTCCTGCCTGTTTGATGGCACGGCTCGCCCCTTTTGCGAACTCATCCCACATCGCAAACACCGCATCAATTTCGCCTTCCGGGTACTTCTTCAAAATCGCCTCCATCTGGCTTTGCGTATCGAGCGCCGTGTTGTTCGTCGCCGAACCGAACTTTGCGACTTCCTGGATGCCGGGATAGCGTTTTAAGAACGCGTCATAAATCGTATGTCGACGTTCCATCGGGGTGAATCCACCGACCCAAATCGTGACGATGTTCCCTTCCCCGTCCAAATCTTCCGCGAGTGCTTTTAGCGAGCGCCATGCTAGTGAATAATCATCTTGGTCGATGACCGTCACGCCTTCGTTCGTCAAATCGTTATCGAATGCAACGACTTTGATGCCTTTGTCGAGCGCCCGTTGAACCGGTTCTTTCAAGGCATCGGCACGTCCGTGGTCAATCAAGATCACATCGACTCCTTGCGTCGTCGCCGTATCGACATAACTCGCCATTTTCGACAAATCATTTTCGGCATTATACACTTTCACGTTGCCACCGAACGCTTCGACTTGCTCGGTCACCCCTTCGATATACTGCGAAGAGAACGTCCCGATCGACATCTGCATAACGAGGGCGACTTCTAGATTTTTCGGAAGCGTCTCATTTGAGACGTTGACGGTTTTCGCTTCCGTTTTACTTGTTGTCGTAGTCGTTTTCGGTTGAGCCTGTTCGTTCGTGCATCCGGCAAGTGCCAGGATGACGGTCAACAGGAAGAAGATGATTTTTTTAGACATATGTGTTTCCTCCTACATGTTCTACAATGACCGACTCAGTCGGTTCGAGCACACCTGTCTCTGTAATTAGACCGGTAATCAGTTCGGGTGGTGTCACATCAAACGCCGGATTGAAGACGGTGATGCCGACGAGTGCCGTCGGATGTCCCCCGATATGGGTCACTTCATGCGCGTCCCGTTCTTCGATTTGAATCGTGTCATCTGCCTCTAAATCGAATGTCGAATGCGGAGCAGCCACATAGAATGGGATGCCGTAATGCTTCGCCAAAATCGCAAGCTGAAGTGTTCCGATTTTATTCGCTGTATGACCGGTACGGGTGATGCGGTCCGCCCCGACGATGATAGCATCGATTTGTTTCGTCTGGATGGTCCAGGCCGCCATGTTATCTGTAATCAGTGTGACATCGATATCTGCCCGGTCGAGCTCCCATACGGTCAGTCGTGCTCCTTGAAGCAGCGGTCGCGTTTCGGACGCGAACACCCGAAACGGGATGCCACGCTCTTTCCCGACATAGAACGGCGCGAGCGCGGTACCGTATCGTGACGTCGCGATGGCACCGGCGTTACAAATCGTCAATACGTTGCCACCAGCGGGTAACACGGTGAGCGCATGTTCCCCAATCGTGCGATACGTAGCCACGTCTTGTTCAAAGATTTCAATCGCACGCTGCTTGATTGCTTTTGCAATCTGTTCAAAGTCCTCCCCCACATTCAATCGAAGGAGTGATTCGATGACATGCTGTAAGTTGACCGCGGTCGGTCTTGTCGCAATCAACCGTTGACCGACTTGATTCAATTGGAGATGAAAATATGGATTGTCTTGCAGACGTGACGCTTCTTTCGCAAGGACAAACGCTCCGAAATAAGCGATGGCCGGTGCACCGCGAACTTGAAGCGACTTGATTGCCTGCTCGGCCTGTTCGAGCGTCAACACTTCGACATAGCGCTCTTCTTGCGGCAACAGCGTCTGATCTAAAATCGTCAACATTTCCGTGTCGGCATCGAAATGAATACTTTGCACACTCATACGCGCACCTCCGACAAGACTGGAATCAATTGATCGATGGATTGAATTTGATGGCGCTGTTTGATGAGACGCGTACCGAGCTCTAAGGCGTGGCGTTTCCGTTCGATGCGAAGGTCGACTGGTAATGTCTCTAAGTCGGCGACTCCAGCCAGACCGACAGTCCGCCGAATCAATTCGCAGCCTGCGTAGCCGATGGCGTCACTCAAAATGGATGGCAACAGTTCGTCCACGAATCCTACTGTGTTGAACGGCTCTGCGGCCTGTGTAAAACGGGTACGGAACGTTTTCTCGAACGTCTCCCAGACGGTGAGTACTTCGGTGAAGCGTTCGAATCGTTTCAACGGATGCGCATACGTTGAGAACACCAGATGAGCAATGATTTGACCAATGTCAAAGCCGAACGGACCGTAAAACGCAAATTCGGGATCGATGATTTTTGTTTCTTGACGGGTCGCAAAAATGCTTCCTGTATGTAAATCCCCGTGCAGTAGCGCTTCGTGCTTCGTCACGAACCCAACCTTCAATTTGGTCACTTCAATTTTCAAAGCGAGGTCTGACCAGAGTTGCTCCACATCCGGACGAAGGACTGGCTCGATTTGATTCGATTCTGCGTCGCGATACGGGTCGGTGAAGATCAGTTTCTCCGTGATATCGCATAGTTCTGGATTGTAATACTCTTTTTCGATTTGTTTCTTCACGAGTGGTCCGTTCGCGTAGTCAGACGTCGCAAACAACGTTTCCCCGAGGAACGTACCGACGTGGCGGGCTAAGTTCGGGTAGCTCTCTCCTTTTAGGAAGCCGGTGCGGACGATTTCGAACGATGATAAATCTTCTAAAATCGTATAGGCGAGTTCACGGTCACTCCCGAGGACACTCGGGACGAACTGAGGCACGACTTTTGAAAATTCACGAAGAGCCAGCTGTTCAATCCAAGACCGATCAAGCGTGAGCGGCCAGCTCTCCCCCACGACTTTTGCATACGGTAACGCTTGTTTCACAATCAATGACGTCTCTCCTTGACGAATGCGAAAGACGAGATTTAAATTTCCATCCCCGATCTCCTCGCATTCTGCAATCCCCTCTTCTAGTAACCCTAACTGTCGAACGTGGTCGACGACACTCTGTTCTGTAAACGCCTCATAAGCCATGATGGTTTTCCCCTTTCTTGGATCTATGCATGAAAAAAGCCCCTTTCTCCGCGAGAAAGAGGCACACCCAAATTGGTTGTTCCTCTCATCTTTCAGACATGTGTCTGGTGGATGTAGCACCGTGCCAAATGGTCGGTTGCTGCGGCGTCTTAGGGCCAATTCCCTCTGCCAACTCGCGATAAGAGTAAATGATGTAATTGTGTTTGACGTGTTGAGACGAATATTACGGACTAGGCATGCTAGTTGTCAATCCTCTATTTTCAGTCGCCCACTTATTTTCGACACGCATATATAGAAACATTATTTTTAAACTTTTTTTCTCAAAAAAAGGAATTGACGAGTGAGCGATTCTATGTAAAAATTCAATTAAATTTCACAACTTCACAACTATTCTTATCAAGAGCAGACGGAGGGACAAGCCCGATGATGTCGCAGCAACCGACCAGAAATGGCACGGTGCTAATTCTTGCAGCTAACGCTGAGAGATAAGAGTTCATTGTTTTTTTGAATGACCTCTTGCCTTGGCATGAGGTCATTTTTTGTTTGACCTGAAAGGAGGAACTTATGGGAATCATCGCTACTTATGAAATCAAACATACCGATCACGTCGAGCGTGTAGCTGAGAAAATCGCACATGAGCTGACCGTCGGGACATGGACCGAGTTGAACCATCTCGAACAATATCAACTGCAAGCGTTCCGAGGTGAGGTCATCGCCACGTCCCAACAAGAAACGACAAGTCGCTTCTCGATTCGCTACCCGCTACATAACGTGACACCGGACTTTTCGTCCATTCTGACGACGACATTCGGTAAGCTCTCCCTCGACCCAGGCGTTCAACTTGTCGACCTCTCGCTTCCAGAGGAACTCGCACCGGACTTTCCGGGTGCCGCATTCGGAGTTGAAGGGGTCCGGGACATCCTTCGTGTACACGACCGCCCGCTCGCGATGAGCATCTTCAAAGGCGTCATCGGACGAGACCTTGATTTTTTGGCGACACAACTCCGGGACCAGTTCGCAGGCGGCATCGACCTCGTCAAAGACGATGAAATTCTATATGACAATCCGCTCACCCCGTCGCTCGAACGGGCACGGATCGGGGCATCGGTCATCCGGGAGCATAAAGAAACGACCGGTCGCTCCGTTCTATACGCCGTCACGTTGAGCGGACCCGTTTTCACCTTACGCGACCAGGCGAAGCGATTGATTGAGGCAGGCGCGACCGCACTCTTATTCAACGTATATACGTATGGGCTCGACGCATTGCGCGAGCTCGCTAAAGATCCTGAGATTCATGTCCCGATTTTGGCACATCCCGCTTTTGCCGGAGCGTTGACCGGATCGGTTCGTCATTCCCTACTGTTCGGGAAACTGATTCGCTTGGCCGGGGCAGACTTGACACTCTTCCCGTCGCCATACGGTTCACTGTCGACACCGAAAGACGAGGCACAACAGATTCAGACGTACGCGACAGAACCTCATTGGACGAAACCGATTCTGACGGTCCCGTCTGCCGGTATCCATCCTGGACTCGTACCAGATTTGATTCGTGACTTCGGATCAGATGTCGTCATCAATGCGGGTGGTGGGATTCACGGACATCCAGACGGTGCGGCTGACGGAGCGAGAGCGTTCCGCCAAGCGATCGATCAAGCAATTGGTAAGACGAGCGAGACCGATGCGTTATCGACTGCTTTAGATGCGTGGGGTGCACGATGAGTACGCACGTCATCTGTGATTTCGACGGGACCATCACGGAAGAAGATAACATCATCGCATTGATGCGACGCTTCGCCCCACCTGAATGGGTCGAACTTAAAGATGGTGTGTTGAACCAAACGCTCTCCATTCGCGAAGGCGTCGGTCAGATGTTCAGCTTGCTCCCGAGTGAACAGGAATTGAAGTACCGTGAATTTCTTCAGTCGACCATAACGTTTCGACCAGGGTTTATCGAGTTTTTACAGGAGACACAGTCATGCGGCTTTCGATTTGATGTCGTCAGTGGCGGAATGGACTTTTTCGTCCATCCGATTCTAGAAGGTTACGTCGAACCGGAACACATCTACTGCAATCATGTTGATTTCTCTGGAGAGACGGCACACGTCACCTGGCCTCATACATGCGATGTCCATTGTTCGAACGATTGTGGATGCTGCAAGCCGACGATTGCCCGACAGATTGTCTCACCTACCGACACATTGATTGTCATCGGGGACTCCGTCACCGACTTTGAAATCGCCAAACGTGCCGACGTCGTGTATGCACGGGGGCAATTGATTTCGCTATGTGAGGCGGAAGGAATTCGGCATATTCCGTTCGAGACATTCTACGATATTTCAGCTCATATGAAAGGAGTGAACGTATGACTGTGCAAGAACGGTGGGGAGAACTTGCCGACATTAAAGACGAGCTCGCCGCACGAGACTGGTTCCCCGGAACGAGCGGGAACCTGGCGATCCGCGTATCAGATGACCCATTGACATTCCTTGTGACGGCAAGCGGTCGTGATAAACGAAAGCGCACCGATGAAGATTTCGTCCTCGTTGATGCGACCGGTCAATTGATTGGAGAGCAGACAGGCAAACCGTCGGCTGAGACGTTGTTACATGTCGATATCTTCAACAATACGAACGCAACATGTTCGCTTCACGTGCATACGGTCGACAATAACGTCATCTCGGAACTGTATGCTGCAAAAGGTCATGTTACGTTCACAGGCCAAGAAATCATCAAAGCGCTCGGTTATTGGGAAGAGACGGCCAGTGTACGAATCCCGATTATCGAGAACCACGCGGATATCCCGATGCTCGCTCGCGCTTTCGCCACACACGTCACAAGCGATGCAGGTGCCGTCCTCATTCGGAACCACGGAATCACCGTTTGGGGCGAGACGCCAGCTGCGGCAAAACGTTATTTAGAAGCATATGAATTTTTGTTCAGCTATTCATTAAAATTACGCGCCTTAGGCGTCCATTCATAAGGAGGAATTCAACATGGCAACGATTTATTTCCAACAAACAGAAGAACGCGTCAGCGACCAACAAGAGGTACGTGCCTTTTTAGAATCACGAGACATCCTTTACGAAGCATGGGACATCGCAAAGTTACCGGCTTCTCTTCAGGAAAATTACCAACTGACAGACGAAGACAAAGAAGCCATCTTGGCGACGTTCCGTGACGAGATTCAAGATGTATCAGCACGACGTGGCTACAAGACGGCTGACGTCATCTCGCTATCCGATGCGACACCGAATTTAGATGAACTGCTCGTCAACTTCCAAAAAGAGCATCATCATACAGATGACGAGGTTCGTTTCATCGTCAGTGGTCACGGCATCTTTGCGATTGACGATGCAGAACGCGGATACTTCAATATCGAACTCAATCCAGGTGATCTCATCTCCGTGCCGGTCAACACACGTCATTACTTCACATTACAAGAAGACCGCCAAGTCGTCGCCGTTCGTATTTTCGTGACGACTGAAGGCTGGGTACCGATTTACGACAAAGAGAATGTAACTGCATAAGAAAAGGTCTCTCGCTTAAAAACGAGAGACCACTTTTTATTGTTTGACCGCTGTCGGTTTCGATGAGAACCAGCCCCATGTCGCAATCCCGACCATGACCGACCAGAAGAAAATCGTCCAAGCTGTCGAGTGGACGAACCCGTCTGGGAGTCCCATGAATTCGAATGGTGTTCCGGCAATCAATTCCTTGAAACCAGGGTGTTCAAGTACGAGCACCGTCAACTTGACCCCGACCCAACCGACGATGATGAAAGCGGCCGTTTCAAGTGTCGGACGCTGATGAAGCAACTTGACGAAAATCCGAGCTGCGAATCGCATCAAGACGACCCCGATGAGTCCACCTGTCAAGACGACGAAGAACTGACCCGAGTCAATCCCACCGATTTCACCTAGACCGAGTGGTGGCAAGCTGACCGCAAGCGCGACCGCTGCCAAGATTGAGTCGACGGCAAAAGCGATGTCCGCAAACTCGACTTTTGCGACAGTGAGCCAAAATTCTTTTTTCGATACCGGCTTCTCCGTGACAGCCGTCTCTTCCTTCGCCTCGGCCGCCAAATCTTGCTTCGGCTCCATCTTTCTCGCCTTATAGGTCATATACAGGTGTCGCGCACTCATCCCGATTAAGTAAAGCGCACCGAGTGCCTGAACTTGCCATACGTTGATCAAGAACGAGATCAAGAACAATGCGATAAATCGGAAAACAAATGCCCCGAGGAGTCCATAAAATAATGCCTTCTTCTGCTCTGTACGCGGCAAGTGCTTGACCATAACGGCCAAGACGAGCGCGTTGTCTGCAGATAACAAGCCTTCCAAACCGACGAGTACGACGACGATCCAGGCATACTGCAGGACTAACTGCCAATCCATAAAAACATCTCCTTTTTTCTTTCAATTCCTTCATATTTAATAGTGATCTATTTTTTAAGTTCACAGGACCATTTTATTCCCGTTCACAAAGTAAATCAATCCTCTTTCTTCAATATCTGAAGGATTTTTTTCCGATTGCATATTCAAAACATGTTATGAGAGCAAAATCATACCCGTTCAGCCATCATTTCGTGATAAAATCCTAACAAGAACGAGTGGTGCTTTAAACCGCTCGAAAAAAGGAGAATCCGATTATGTCTACAAGCCATGTCGCTTTACCTACTAAAGCAGAACGACATAAATTGTTCGGGTCGGTCCCACCGATTAAAGGAACAAAGCCGACCGAAAAAGAACAAATGGTCGATTTACAAAATACACCGAAAAACTTCTTGTTCGCCCTCGACAGTGTCGGCATCTCAAACGTGAAGCACCCCGTGAACGTCGAGACGCCAGAAGGGGTCCAGTCAACGGTCGCCACATTTGAATTAACGACATCGCTCGTACAAGACCGTAAAGGGATCAACATGTCTCGTTTGACAGAGCAGCTCGACGCGTACCATCAACAAGGGTGGACGGTATCAAACCGTTCGTTAATCGAGTTCGCGCAAGAGCTCGCCGAGCGTATGGAACAAACAGAAGGCCAATTGACAATCCGTTACCCATGGTTCTTCACGCGTAAAGCACCTGCGACAGGTCTTAGCGGTTTGATGAACGCGGACGTCATGCACCGTGTGACATATAACCTCGAAACGGGTGTTGCAAACGTGACAGTCGGTCTCGTCATCAACGTCACGACGCTTTGCCCATGCTCAAAAGAAATCAGTGAATACAGTGCCCATAACCAACGTGGGTACATCACGATCGAAGCCGGTCTTGATGAGACATCGATGGACGGATTCGACTGGCGTGCAGCACTTCTCGATGCAGCAGAGTCAAACGCCTCAGCACCACTCCACCCGGTCCTTAAACGTCCGGATGAAAAACGTGCGACTGAAATCGCGTACGAAAACCCACGTTTCGTCGAGGATATGGTCCGCTTGATCGCGGCTGACTTGTACGAGATGAAACAAGTTGTGAACTTCTTCGTCGAATGCCGTAACGAAGAGTCGATTCACCAACATGACGCAATCGCATCGATCACATTTGATAAACGTGACAACGCCTAAAAAATACGGAAATCCTGGTTAAATCACCTGGGATAACCGAAATGAATCAAACCATATAAAAACACCTTCGTTAACGTACACTTTAAAAATGTACGAGTCACGGAGGTGTTTTTGTATCGGCAAAAACGGATATGTCAGCGAATTCATTTAAATGGTTTTATTTTATTCAAAAAATGATTCATAATCTACCCGACCCGAAATTATTTACATAATAATCTATTTACAAATAAAAATATTGCTTAAAGATTTTTAAGGGGTTACTATTTAAATCGTAATAATTACGATTAAAACTGTGACAAAGTTTCTATTTCAATTCATGATAGCACTATCGCTTCATTAAGCTGTCTATCTGTTGAAATGTAAACTTATACGTCTACTCAGGAAAAGGAGAAATTAAACAATGAAAAAAATTCTTATTGGATTCCCAAGTTTACTATTATTAAGCCTCTCTTTAGCGGCATGTCAAGGAGCAGAAGAACAAACTGGAAATAACACGGACGAACCGAAAGCGACTGAGGTTCAAGAAAAGGAAATACATGATCATTCCGATGGAGCAGAGAGTCAAGCACCAATAGCGGTTGACATTTCCGGTCTCGGTTTGCACTATCATACGGGGGATGAAATTAAATTGACCGCGATTTTGGACGAAGAAACGCAAGCTGACCACTGGCATTGGTATAGCCGAGAAAGTAATGAGAAGGAATGGAATGTTGTTTCTGGACAAACCACAGACACATTCACTGGTACGGCTGAAACAGATGGCACAGAAATAAAAGCTGTGCTATTTGATGAAAGTGAAGAGCCTGTGTTTCAATCTGAAGCTGTGAAAGTAGCAATCGACGACCACCACGACCACGGACACGATCATGGCGAGGCAAATAAGCAAATTTACGAGGGATATTTTGACGACAGCCAAGTTAAATCTCGCGAATTATCGGACTGGGAAGGTGACTGGCAATCAATCTATCCATACTTACAAGCCGGTGATTTGGACGAGGTATTTGAACATAAGGCAGAGACAGGCGACATGACGGCTGAAGAGTACAAAGAGTACTATACCGTTGGATATGTGACAGATGTCGATCGTATTACCATTGATGGTGATCGAGTAACCTTCTACGAGAACGGAACCGAGTATTCTGGGAACTACGAATCAGATGGGTATGAAATCCTCACCTACGAAAAAGGAAATCGTGGCGTCCGCTTTATTTTTAAGTTAGTTGAGGGTTCAACAGAAGCACCGCAATACATCCAATTCAGTGACCATAATATTTTCCCAGTTGATTCACATCACTATCATTTGTATTGGGGAGACAACAGAGAAGAATTGCTTGAAGAAGTTACGCATTGGCCGACCTATTACCCTTCCGATTTAGATGCCGATGGACTTTTGCGTGATATGCTCGCACATTGAGTTTATTCTGAAGCATAGAATCCGAATTCATTTTTATATCTCTTAAGTTTGAACTCCGTGCATGGCTTGAAAAGAGGACGTAATCGAAAAATGGAGGCTCTTGAAATGAATATTTATGATTGTATCGTGATTGGTGGTGGCGCTGCAGGACTATCTGCAGCATTAACATTAGGCAGAGCCAGAAGAAATATTGCAGTGTTTGATGATGCAACAAATCGAAATCGTGTGACAGAAGAGTCGCATGGATTTCTAACGAGAGATGGCATCAAACCGTCAGAATTCAGGTCACTGGGTATCAAGGAACTGCATGCATATCCTTCAGTCACAATCTTTAATGATTCGATTATCGAGGTGAAGCCGAAAAATAAACATCAGCTATATGAGGTTTTTTCAAATCAGAAACAATATTTAACAGAAAATATATTACTTGCTACGGGTATACAAGAGAACTTTTCCTTACCCCAAGTAAAAGAATATTACGGGAAAAGTCTATTTAGTTGTCCCTATTGTGACGGCTGGGAGCTACGCGATTTACCATTGGCAGTTATTGCAGAAACTGAGGGCTATGTTCAGCATTTATCAAAACTCGTCTTCAACTGGTCTAAAGATCTTATTATTTTTACGAATGGGAAGGAACTTTCCGAAGATGTAAAAAACGATTTGAAGCGGAACCATATTAAGGCATACACAACAAAAATCAAACGACTACACGGAAGTGATGGGATGCTTAAAAACATTGAGTTGGAAGATGGAACGCTTGTTGCAAGGAAAGGCGGTTTTGTCGTTCCAAACTTCTATCGTCCAAACCAACTGGCTCAACAGTTACAATGTGCATTGGATGAAAATGGGGCAATTGTTACGGATGGGATGGGTCACACCTCCGTACAAGGTGTGTATGTTGCTGGAGAGACTGAAAAAGGCAGTCCGTCTTCTTTGTTAATCGCAGCCGCTGACGGCGCCCGTACAGCTGCGAGTATCAACTTCGACTTATCATCCAAACGATTTTAATTATATGAAGTTTAATCAAAGTCATTGCTCTTTGTCCTTTTCGTTTAACAATTCCCGTAAGAGGAAATACGGTACGTATAAAGTTCAGTCGAAGTCATGACCAACAAGTTCAAAAGGAGAGATACGGGTGTTTAATAAAAAAAAGGATCAAACCACAGATAAGCGCTTTGATGAAAAATTGATTCAAACTACTGAACAAGGCAGCCTGATTTCGGTATGGGTGGATCGTCAAACAGGTGTCAACTATATCTACACGTGGAATACCCAAGGATGCACACTCACGCCTCTATTCGATGAAACAAGTAAAGTAATCGTGACACCTGTTGAAGATTGATTGAACGTGCTCTTAGCTCTACATCATCGTGTGATTCTAACCATACAAAAAAGTAGACTGCCTCACATCAATCAAAGACGATGCGAGGCAGTCTACTTCACTTGTTTTTAGGAGTAAATTATATCGCTAGGTTAACCTAAATCTCCATATTTTTAAAGACTTGTCACGAGTTCAATCGTCAATAGGATGATGATGAGCATCACCCACACTGCCCAGACGAGTCGCCACTTCTCCCAGTCAAATCGCTTCATCACCGCATAGACCGTGAGGTAGAGCGCGATAAGAAGGGGTACAACGACCCAAGGATTCTCTAGCATCACGCCTCGATGTCGCCGTCCCAAGCTAGCATTCCGCCGTCGACATTGACGACTTTGTAGCCTTGCGACTCTAAGTAATCACACGCCGTCTGACTCCGTCCACCTGAACGACAGATCACGTGATAGACATTGTCTTGTGCCAACTTTTCTGTCACTTGTGGGAATTCCGATAATGGATAGAGTGGTACGTTCGGGATATGCCCTGCCTCATATTCATCTTGTTCGCGCACATCGATGATATGGAGAGACTCCCCGTTCTCTAATTTTTCTCTTAATTCTGTCGCATGAATACTTTGCATACATAGTTCCCCTTTCAATCATGGATTTCTCTTTTAGTTTACCTCAGCTTATGCTCCGACAAACTCCAGTTGATGGTCGTCTCAGCATCACAATAGAACCCTTCGAGCTCGCATCGTTCGACGACCTGTTCGATAAACGCGCGACTGCCACAAAACAACGTGAAATGGCTATCCCAAGGTGGGACGATGAGCCATTCGTGTTGATAACCGAAAAACGTCCGATGTTGCATGCCCCACGTATCAGCGGCTAGCGTCTCACTGAGATGGATGAGATGCCGTTCCGTACAAAATTCGTCTCCGGTCCAGATCCAGCCTTCTCCCATCTCCAAAAGTACACGCAACACTTGATTCTTTAGCAGATCCGACAGTTCCCCTTCACCTGGTGGGAGCACATTCTCACGTTCGCAATATTCAATGATTCGATTCGCCCCTTCTCGATCTTCGGCGTGTAGTTTCAGCGCCCCAATCATCGTTCGGAGCGCGTGGTCGATACGGCTCACGTCACGAAAACCTAGTCTTCGCCTCATCTCTTCCCATGTAACGGACCGAAATTGCTGTTCGACCTCGTTATTATCCAGATCGGTATAACGATCAATCATGGTGGGGTGACCTATTGGAGCAAGGAATGGATGAAACACGATGAAGACCGTTTCAAATACCCCTTCATAATACGTCTTAATCGAATCATCATCCCCGCCACCAAACATAGCGTAACGATGTCCTTCAGGTAATAAAACACTCTCATCTAGTTCGTCCATTTCATCACTCTTTTCTTGAATAGTTTATAACGAGCCATCAAAAAAAGCATCCTTCTATAAGAAGAATGCTCCGGACTCACGCTTCGTTGCGCTCGTCGATTGCTTGCGCCGCTGTGATGAGCGTCAATTTGTAGACGTCCTCTTCGTTACAACCGCGTGATAAGTCGTTCACTGGTTTGTTGAGACCTTGAAGGATCGGACCGATCGCTTCAAATCCACCGAAACGTTGAACCATCTTGTAGCCAATGTTACCGGCTTCAAGACTTGGGAAGACGAATACGTTCGCCTTACCAGCAACGTCAGAACCCGGTGCTTTCTTCGCCGCTACGCTAGGGACGAATGCCGCATCGAATTGAAGTTCTCCGTCGATTGGAAGGTTCGGTGATTTTTCTTTTGCCAGGCGTGTCGCTTCCACGACTTTCTCTGTTTCAGGTGACTTCGCAGAACCTTTCGTCGAGAAGCTAAGAAGCGCGACTTGTGGGTCGATACCGAACGTCTTCGCTGTCGCTGCCGACAAGAACGCGTTCTCTGCTAAATCTGCCGCGTCCGGTGCGATGTTGATCGCACAGTCCGAGAAGACGTATTGCTCGTCGTCACGTACCATGATGAACACACCTGACGTCTTTTTGATGCCTGGTTGCATTTTAATGATTTGTAGTGCCGGACGTACCGTATCAGCCGTCGCGTGCATCGCGCCTGAGACAAGACCTTCTGCTTTGCCTGTGTGAACGAGCATTGTTCCGAAGTAGTTCACGTCTGATGTAAGGAGTTCGCGCGCTTGTTCAGCCGTTGCTTTTCCTTTACGACGCTCGACGAATGATTCGACGAGGACGTCGATGTCTTCGTATGTCGCTGGGTCATATTGTGTCAAACCTGAGATGTCGAAACCGTGTTTCGCCGCAACCGCTTCGAGATCTGCTTTCGCACCGACGACGATTGGTTCTACCATACCGTCTGCTTTCAATCGAACAGCGGCTCCAAGAACACGCTCATCGATACCTTCCGGGAAGACGATGGTCGGACGAACCGGGCTAACTTTTTGCTTCAACGTTTCAAATAATTTCATAACGAATGAACCCCTTTTCTCAATTTACAGCATGACTGCTAATGGTTTTGCCGTTGACTTGTGTCTTTACGCGATTTCAATTATACACAGTACCCTTTTCAAAATAAACTATTCTGCCCATTTCGCCATAAATCGCTTAGAATCAATCATTATATGAATAGAACAGTTTTGACAAACCGACTGATACAGCTATTTTTGTAGCCGTTTTCATGTTTCTGTCCTCTGTTCTTTACCCGCCATGAATCGTGATAACCCTCACAGTGCCTCAAAGTTGCCAGTCAGTGAAGCGTGTATGGTAAAATAGACGGCGAAGCCAAGTCCCGAAAGGAGATTTTTTTATGTCAGAACGTCCAGTACCTACAACAGATACACAACATGCCGCCGCCACATTAGACGGATGGTATACACTTCATGATTTCCGCACGATTGATTGGGCTCGTTTGAAACTCGTCGATGCTGAAAAGCGTCAACAGATGATTGATGAGTTCACAGCGTTCCTCGCTTCTCTCGAAGAAGTTGAAGCAAAAGGCGAAGGAAGCCACGCCTTTTACTCGATTCTCGGTCAGAAGGCAGACCTCGTCTTGATGGTGCTTCGTCCGACATTCAACGAACTTGAAGATGTCGAGCGCGCCTTCCGCAAAACGGCGCTATACGACTATATGATTCCGTCGTATTCATACGTGTCGGTCATCGAGCTCGGGATGTATCGCGGATCTGGAGACGGGGACCCGTATCAAAATCCTCATATCCGCTCACGCCTCTATCCGACACTTCCAAAAGCCGCACACATCTGTTTCTATCCGATGAGCAAGGCTCGTCGCGATGGCGACAACTGGTACATGTTGTCGATGGATGAGCGCAAAGACCTCATGTATCGTCACAGCATGATTGGCCGTAGCTACGCCGGTAAGATTCAACAGTTCATCGGTGGGTCGACTGGATTCGACGCATGGGAGTGGGGCGTCACGCTCTTCGCTGAAGATTCACTTCAGTTTAAGAAAATCGTTTACGAGATGCGTTTCGACGAAGTAAGTGCGAAGTATGGAGAGTTCGGCGACTTCTACGTTGGGAACATCTTACCAAAAGAAAATTTGAGCACATTCTTTAGCGTGTAAAAGGTTTACGCGTATAACACCTCGGGAATTAAGGATGATGTAAGCAAGTTATCCTGATTAACGAGGTGAACAACGATGCGCGTGTTTAAAGAAACCGATCGTGACACTGCGGAACGTTTAGATTCGTTCATCGAACGAATGGCACCGACAGCAGAATTAGTCCAACATCGATTTGAAGAGCAACTCAAACATACACAGCAAAAGGGTCAGGCGAGCGCCTGACCCTTATTTTGTCGTAGTGACGTGAAGTGCGTCGCCTAAGAAAGTAGCCAATTCAAGCATTCCGTAGCGTCCGGCTTTCGCTTCAGCATCGGAATTATAGTTCGTGTTTGTATTGACGTCGTATGCGTAGACGTTACCGTCTTGGTCTCGAATGATTTCAATCCCCGCAATATCGATCGCATTCGCTTTCAAGAACTGTTCGAGCTTTGGAATGATGGGGTCATCGAATCCTTCGACGATTTCAAACTTCGCCGGCGGCGTCTCCCCGACTGGGCAGAACTGGTCTTCAATCGAGCAGGCATCAGCAGGACAGAGCTCGAACCCTTCCGACGTGTCGACACGGACCGCATAAAAGAACTTTCCGCCGATGAACTCGCAACGGGTGATATACGGTTCCGGGGCTTCGATATACTGTTGAATGAGCGTGATGCCGTCAACCGATTCCTCGAACGAGGGACCATATACATATTCTTTGAGTCCTTCGATCGTATGGAACAATTGGACCCCAAGTCCTTTTCCGGCACGATTATGTTTCGTGATGAATGGCGTCAAAGCTAACTGCTCAGCCGCTTCGATGATTTGCGCCTTACCGACTGCCGCAATCGTCTTCGGCACGCGAATCCCTTCACGTCGAAGCGCCGTGTATTGATTGACTTTACTCACTTCGAGGCGGATGGCACGTGTGCCGTTGAACACGGTCCGGTCGTTTGCCTCTAACCAAGCGAGGACGCCTTCCGTCAATTCTGGTGCGTACCGATGCCCACGTGTGTGCGAGGAGGCACTCATCCGATTATAAAAGACACCTTCCGGGGGCATTGCTTCGAGATCAATCGTCCCTTGGTCCAAGTGCCACAATTCATATGGCAAGTTCAATTCTTTTAAACGGTGGACAAGGTGGTTCGTCCATTCTTCGTTTTCATGAATGACGTGAATTTTAGACATCATCATTCCTCCTTCTATGATGTGTTTACTTTACCATATTCATAACCGACAATTCCAATGTGTATGGTTTGCCTAATCCTCAATTCTGAAATATCAGACGATTTCATGGTATAATGAACTTAAGAGTATTGTTTCAGAAAGGAAGTGTTGTGTTTGCCCGTACCTGTTATAAGTACTGATGTACTCATTTTACTCTTCGGTCTACTTCTCGTAGCCGGTGTCATGGCGACACGAATCTCGACTCGATTCGGCTTGCCCGCCTTGATTTTATTTATGGGAATCGGCATGATCATGGGAAGTGACATTACTGGTCTCATCTTCTTTGACGACTCGAATTTAGCGCAGCTGATTGGAGTCGCTGCCTTGATTGTCATTTTGTTTGAAGGGGGTCTTCAAACGAAATGGTCATCAATCCGGAGCGTCCTCGCCCCTTCTGCCTCGCTGGCGACGCTTGGGGTATTGATTACTACAACAGTAGTCGCCGTGGCCGTTCGTTTCGTATTTGGTTTCGATTGGATTGAATCTTTCTTGTTCGGTGCGATCATCGGTTCGACCGACGCAGCGGCCGTCTTCGCCGCATTTAAAGGAAAGAATATCTCACCGAAAGTCGGTGCGACTCTCGAAGCCGAGTCCGGCACGAACGACCCGATGGCGATGTTTTTGACGATTCTCGCTCTCGACTTCATGATGAAGCCGGATACGACCATTTGGGACGGAATTTGGATGTTCGCCCTTCAAATCGTTGTCGGGGCATTGATCGGCTTCATCCTTGGACAACTGTCTCGCCTCATGTTGAACCACTTGAGACTTGATTCGAGCGGACTGCATGCCGTTCTCATGATTTCTATGGCGTTTCTTACCTATGGTGTCACAGCTTACTTATTGGGAAGCGGATTACTCGCCGTCTATATCGCCGCCATGATTGTCGGAAATGCGGATACAGCGCATGAAGTGACAATCGTCCAATTCTCAGAAGCGCTCGCGTGGATCATGCAAATCATCATGTTCGTCATCCTTGGGTTACTCGTCTTCCCTCGTCAACTCATCGAGCCGGACTTGATTTGGAAAGGACTACTCATCTCATTCGTCCTTATGTTCTTGGCACGTCCGATTGCCGTCTATTTATCGACACTTGGCATGTCATTTACGAGAAAAGAAAAGTTGTTCATCTCATGGGCTGGTCTAAAAGGCGCCGTGCCGATCGTCCTTGCGACTTTCCCGCTTATTGCCGGTACCGAAAATAGCCAACTGTTATTCAATGCCGTCTTTTTCGTCGTCGTGACGAGCGCCCTGATCCAAGGGACGACGTTGACGCCACTTGCCGAGAAGTTAGGGTTGCTCGGTCCGGATAAAATTCGTTCTCCATACACAATCGCCCTTGTCTCGAGCAAACAGTCTCAACACAAACTCGTACCTTACGTGGTCACAGCAACTTCATCCATGATTGGAAAAACGCTCGCGGACATCACACTCCCACCGAACACCGTCGTGAACGCCATCGTCCGAAACGAATACTTGATTCCACCGAACGGTCAGACAGCCATCGAAGAAGGTGACCTCTTATACGTGCTCGCCTCGATGTATCGTCATGATCAACTCGACCAAACATTTGGTGAAGATGGACTCGATCGAGTCGAATTATGAGAAGATAGAAAATCAGCGCTTCGCCTGAAGCGCTGATTTTCTTATGCATGGATTTGCTTTGCCGATCGAATGAGCGTCTCGACATCCTCTGTCCGTCCTTCATGAAGCGCTTCGACGATAAAGCTCCCGACGACGACACCGTCACACGCATTCCCAAGTGACTGTACTTGTTCCGGACGATGGACTCCGAATCCTGCTAAGACGGGAACCCGTGACTGCTCAGTCAATCGAGTTAAGTAGGCGAGAAGCTCGTCTGGGAATACATCCGCTTTCCCGGTCGTTCCTTTGAGCGTGACCGCATACACGAATCCTTCTGCTTTTTCTAAGATGGATGCCGTTCGTGCCTCACTACTCGTCAGCGTGACGAGCGGGATGACGGCGACGTCATGCCGATTGACATCTGCGAACAACTGGAGGCTCTCCTCAAACGGAAGGTCAGGAATAATGACCCCGCTCACACCACATTCGTTCGCCCGGTCAAAGAACGGTTGGACCCCGAACCGAAACACGGGATTCAAGTATGTCATCAAGACAATCGGAACGTTAAATTGATCTTTTCCTTCTATTAAATGGTTCAATACCATTTCAAGCGTCACACCAGCTTCAAGCGCGCGCATTCCTGCCGCTTCAATAATTGGTCCATCCGCCACCGGATCGGAGAATGGGATACCGAGTTCAATCGCCGTCGCCCCCATCCGTTCTAGTTCCACAATGGTCGGAATCAGTCGCTCCATCCCGCCGTCACCGGCCATGATATACGGAACGAACGCCGCTCCTTCTCGCTGTCGAATCGCTGTCTCTAGTTTCATCGTGTCGCCACCTTCTCTCGGATTGTATGGACGTCTTTGTCTCCGCGCCCTGATAAACAAATCACCAGTGTATCGTCTTCTCCCATCGTCTTCGCGAGCGTCTCTGCATAAGCGAGGGCGTGTGAAGACTCCAATGCAGGAATGATTCCTTCTTGTCGGCTGAGTGCGAGACACGCGTCGAGTGCCTCGTCATCCGTGACGGCCGCATAGCGCACCCGCTCAATATCTTTCAAGAAACTGTGCTCCGGTCCTACCCCTGGGTAATCGAGTCCGGCTGAAATGGAGTGCGCTTCCTCGATTTGACCCGCTGCGTCTTGCAAGACATACATGAGCGACCCGTGTAAGACACCGACTTCCCCTTTTGTGAGGGTCGCTGCGTGTTTATCCGTATCGATGCCACTTCCAGCCGCCTCGACACCGTAGAGCGCGACCGACTCATCGTTCAAGAACGGATAGAACATGCCCATGGCGTTGCTCCCTCCGCCGACACAAGCGACGACGGCGTCCGGGAGGCGTCCCGTCTGTTCAAGGATTTGCCGACGTGTCTCTGTCCCGATCACGCTTTGGAAATCACGTACCATCTGCGGGAATGGATGCGGTCCGAGAACGGAACCCATCACATAGTGCGTATCGTCGACATGTTTGACCCAGTAACGGAGCGCTTCATTGACGGCATCCTTCAACGTACGACTGCCTGATTTGACAGGAACGACTTTCGCCCCGAGTAATTCCATCCGAAACACGTTCAATGCTTGGCGTTCAACATCGACCTCACCCATGAAGATGGTACATTCTAAATCGAGTAATGCACATACTGTCGCAGTCGCAACACCGTGCTGACCCGCTCCCGTCTCGGCAACGACTTTTTGTTTGCCCATCTGTTTCGCAAGGAGCGCCTGCCCAATCGTGTTGTTGATCTTATGGGCACCGGTATGGTTTAAGTCTTCACGTTTCAAATAGACGTTCGTCCCGAGACGGCGACTCAGGTTCGACGCATAATAAAGTGGCGTCTCACGTCCCACGTATTCACGTAATAAAGAAGAGAAGCGTTCTTGAAACTCAGGATCTTGCTTCGCCTCCTCGTAAGCGACCTCTAATTCTTCGACCGCTTGCATGAGCGTCTCCGGAATATACTTTCCACCATATTGTCCAAACTTCCCGTTCACTGGTTGTGCATACATCATAGTTCCTCCTTGGCGCGTTGAATGAACGCACGAATTTTTTCGATATCTTTCACACCGTCCGTCTCGACACCGCTCGAGACATCGACGCCGTCTGGTTGGATGAGTTGAATTGCTTGTCCGACATTGTCAGGGGATAGCCCGCCCGCTAGCCAAAACGGACGTTGCGGCCGGTCCATTGTGCCCCAATCTAAAATCTGTCCACTCCCTGGGGTCGGATGGTCGATCAAACGCACATCTGCCGTCTCCTCGGTCGACGCATCGATGATGGGCAATCCGAAGGTACGGAGTTGTTCGATTGACTGCGTCCGATGGTGAATTTGTAAATCCGTCAGCCCTACGTCCAGCGTTTCCTCGACCTCTTCCATTGAAGGACTTAAAAACACACCAACGATCCGAACCGATTGTGGGATATGTGCAGCTAATCTCTTCGCAGTCGTCACGTCGATTTGTCGAGAACTCGGGGCGAAGACGAACCCGATTGCATCCGCTCCCGCCTCGACCGCCGCCTCAACAGCTTCCTTTGTTTTTAGTCCACAGATTTTAACGAACATGTTTTCAACTCCTCGAGTAACCGGGTCGGGTCCTCTTCACGCATGAGTGCTTCCCCGACGAGAATGGCGCTTGCCCCAGCTTCTTGTAAACGTGCAGCCGCCTCGACCGAACTGACCCCGCTCTCGCTGACGAATGTGACCTCAGGATAGCGTTTCATCAAATCAATCGATGTTTCGAGGGATACCTCGAACGTTTTTAAGTCTCTGTTATTGATGCCGATCAACACGTCATCAAGTTCGAGGGCGATGCGTAACTCCGCATCATCATGTACTTCGACTAAGACGTCGAGACCGATGGAGCGAGCGTATCGCGTCAACTCCTGAAGACGTGTCGGATGGAGTGCCGCCACGATCAAAAGTGCCACACTCGCCCCGTAATGCTTCGCATAGTCGAGTTGTCGTTCATCGATGATGAAATCTTTACAGAGCACCGGGATGGTGACGACATCGGCAACTTGTCGCAAGTCGTCAAAAGAACCGTTAAAGTACGTCGTGTCTGTCAAAACGGAGATCATCGTCGCACCAGCTTTTTCATATTGACGTGCCCGTTTAGCGACGTCGACCGTCTCCCGAATCATTCCTTTCGAGGGGGACGACCGTTTGATCTCTGAAATGATATGGAATCCCTCGCTCATCACATGTAAGAGAGAGATTGGCTTCGTCACGGGGACATCGATGGGCTGCATGCCGCTAACCTCTTCTATTTTCGTTCCGATGATTTTCGTTAAATAACTCATGCTTCGACCTCCGTACGTTGTAAGTTTTGTAATACGCGTAAGGCGTGCCCTTCATCGATACTACGTTTTGCTTCTTTCACTCCTGCACGAAGCGTTGCGGTCGTACCATACGTGCAAAGGGCAAGTGCCGCGTTTAATAAGACGACGTCGCGCGCCGGTCCCGACTCTCCATTCAATACGGCAAGAAGTGTCGCAGCGTTCTCTTCTGGTGTGCCTCCACGTAGCGCTTCAAGCGGTGCCCGCATCAAGCCGACATCTCGTGGGTCGACCGCATAACGCGCCGTCTGTTCCCCATCAAAGAAGTACACGTCGTTCACACCGGCGAGACTCGCTTCATCGAGTCCACCTGCTCCATGGACGACCATACCGCGCTCCACCCCGAGATGACGCATCGCGGTCGCCATCTTCTCGAGTAACGATGGATGATAGACACCGACAAGTTGTCGTTTCGGACGAAGCGGGTTCGTTAACGGTCCGATTTGGTTGAAGATGGTCGCCGTCGCGAGCCGTTTCCGGACCGGCATGACATGCTTCATGATCGGGTGGACATGCTGGGCGAATAGAAAACTGAGATTCGTCCGTTTCAAGTCAGCATGTACTTCTTCTGCCGTCTTCACAATCGGAACGTTCAATGCCTCTAAGACGTCCGCGCTTCCTGATCGACTCGAGACGCTTCGATTCCCGTGCTTGGCGACCGGAATCCCAAGACCAGCCAGGACAAAGGCGACGGTCGAACTGATATTAAACGTATGCGCCCCGTCGCCGCCGGTACCACAAACATCTAGTACGGGTAAATCACTTTGGGGGAACTGTGCCGCTTCACGAATGTATGCTGCGAGTCCTGCCATCTCTTCTGCTGTCTCACCGCGCTCTTTCATCGCCAGCAGCACTCGTTCGATTTGCGCTTCATCCGCTTGGAACATCTCGCTCGCTGCCACTTTCATATCTGCTGTTGATAATGCGTTTGTCTCCAATTGTTGAATCATCGTCTGTTCCCCCTCTAAAAATGTGTATAAAAAAACTCCATACGACAGTCGTCGTATGGAGGACGGTTCAATACCGCGGTGCCACCTCTCGTTGATTCCAAAGAATCCACTCTTCGATGCAATCACATCGTATCCCGATAACGGGGGAAACCGTCACGACCTACTCTCTTCAGCCATGCTCTCATGAGCCCATTCACGCGGACGCCTCGGTCAGGATCTCACCATCCCTGACTCTCTGGACGAAACGTCTTCTCGCGCTACTCTTCTCAATCCTCGATTTATATTGTCGAAACGAAAAAGGGGTCACCCGTCTCCTCATAGCCTGTGCTATAAGAAGGACGAGTAACCCCGTGGTGCCACCTTCGTTGGTTCCAAAGAACCCACTTCACGGACAATCATCCGCTTCCCCGTGATAACGGTGGGTAACCCGCTAAAGCCTACTCAAAGTTCGGTTTAGAGCTCAGAAGTCCATTCGCGACGTCCCATATACTGATTCACACCAACCATCAGCTCTCTGTCATACGGGATTCGTCGTTACTTCTCTTCGTCAACGCCTTTATTCGTTTCAGTTAAGTTAATTCGTACTATACAGGGCAGAAGAATCCATGTCAAATAAAAAAATTATAAAAACTTTGTCTCTATATGTGCAGTCAAAAATGAGAAACTTTCACCGTTTTTTCGAATTGACATTGTTTTTTTTCGTCTGCTATAGTCGTCCACAACAACATTTCACTCAGCTAAAGGAGAATCGATTTTGGAAACAAATAAACTAAAACGCGAGCTGTCCACCCGGCAACTCACGATGATTTCCCTCGGAAGCGCCATCGGAACCGGGCTGTTCCTAGGAAGCGGTCTCGCGATTCAAACCGCTGGCCCGAGCGTGCTCGTCAGCTATGCCATCGGGGCGTTCATCGTCCTCTTACTCATGGGTGCTCTCGCCGAAATGACGGTTGCCCATCCAACATCTGGATCATTCGGAACGATTGCCGAGCGATACGTTCATCCACTCGCTGGTTTTCTCGTCCGTTACTCTTACTGGGTCGCAAACGTACTGGCTGTAGGAGTTGAAGTCAGTGCCATCGCCATCTACATGCGCTACTGGTTCCCTGATGTGAACGGGTTCGTCTGGGTCGCCCTCTTCGGTGGATTACTCATTTACGTCAACGCCCGTCACGTTCATACGTTCGGAACGACTGAATACTGGTTATCCTTCATCAAAGTAACTGCCATTATCCTATTCATCGTCCTCGGTGCCGCCACATTGTTCGGCGAACCAGGATCACCGATTGAGTCAATCACGACAGGAAACGAAGGCTTCTTCGCGTTCGGCTTTTACGGAATGTGGGTGACGATTTTCATCTCCCTCTTCAGTTTCCTTGGAACCGAGCTCGTTGCTGTCACAGCCGGTGAAGCGAAAGACCCGGACCAGGCCGTACCACGCGCTTTACGCGCGACCGTGTTCCGCTTGACGTTCTTCTATGTCGTCACGCTCGCGATCATGCTCATGCTGATCCCATGGCAGCAAGCCGGGATCGACCAAAGTCCGTTCGTGCTCGTCATGGAACAGTTTGATGTCCCGTTCGCGGCAGGCATCCTCAACTTTGTGATTTTGATCGCCGCCTTGTCTGCGATGAACGCGCAGCTTTACGCGTCGACACGTATGATGTACTCGCTCGCGGAAGCCGGCGATTCACCGAAAGCGTTCAACAAAATCAGCAAAAATGGGATTCCAATGTTCGCGCTACTCGTTTCAACAGGCGGGATCGTCCTCGCCGCTTTGCTACAAGTATTCATGGAGTCGTCGTATCCATTCTTGATGGGAATCTCGATGTTCGGAGCTATTTTCACTTGGTTCATGGTCTTCGTCTCCCACTTGTTCTTCCGTAAGAAATGGACTGGGCGAAAACTCCCTGTCCGCATGATGGGATATCCATTCCTCCCATTGCTCGGGGCGGTCTTACTGCTCAGCCTGATGATCACGACATGGTTCACGGATTTCAACATCTTGCTGAAATTCGGCGTACCTTGGTTGATCGGATTGACGATCATCTATTACGTGCGTGAACAAATGCGTAAAAAACAAGATCGTCCAAGCGATATTGAACAAGCCAACTAACGAGTATCCCTTCGCAATCGCGGAGGGATTTTTTACGCACAAAAACTCCTTTCGCAATCGAAAGGAGTTTTCTGGTTGATGCATCAGAAGAACTGACGCGGATTGACCGTGCTACCTGCGCTCGTTGCCGAGTATGAGTAGCCGCCTTTATGAATCTCAAAGTGCAAGTGCGGACCTGAAGAGTTCCCTGTGTTTCCAAGTGTCCCGATGTTCGACCCTTGCGTCACACGCTGTCCAGAGCTGACAGATACCGAGTTCATGTGCGCATAGACCGTGGTCCAAACTTGACCGTTGATCACGTGTGCGATCATGACGTGGTTCCCGTATGCGCCACCCCAACCTGCACGAATGACCGTACCTGTCGCAGATGCGCGAATCGGTGTCCCTGTTGGACCTGCGATGTCTACACCGTTATGGAACGTGTAACCAAACGCACCGCTCGCCGGACCCCATCCTTGTGAGTAGCGTCCTGAAGCCGGTTGAATGAACATCGAACTAGACGGAGCTGGCGTCGATGTCGTCGGCGCCGGTTTTGGCTCTGGTTTCGGAGCTGGCGTTGATGCCGGTGCCGGTTTTGGAGCTGGCGTTGATGCCGCCGTGTTGTTTGAAGACGACGAAGACGGGGTATTCGATTTATTGTCTTGCTTTTGTTGAGCAGCTTGACGAGCTGCTTCCGCTTCTCGTTCTGCCTCTGCCTGACGGGCAGCCTCAGCTTGACGTGCAGCTTCTGCTTGGCGGGCTTCTTCCGCCTTACGTGCCGCCTCTTGACGAGCTGCTTCTTCCGCACGACGACGGGCTTCCTCTTCTTCCCGACGCTGCGCTTCGATTTCAGCCGCGATTGCCTGTTCTTGAGCGACTAATGTTGCTTCAATCTCTTGAAGGTCAAAGATTTGCGATTCGAACTTGATGTTCTTCTCTTCAAGCTCTTTGATGCGTTTTTCACGTTGCTTCATTTTCTTCTCAAGCTCGGCTTGACGCACTTCGAGTGCTTTTTGTTGTTCAAGAAGTGAAGCACGCTCTGCTTTCAAGTCAGCCTGCGCTTCTTTCAACGAACGCTGTGTCGCTTCATAGTCATCAAACAACTCTTGGTCACTACGCTGAATCGTTCCAGCTGTGATCATACGTGTCACGAGATCAGAGAGATTTTTTGAACCGAAGATGAACTCAGCCCAGTTGATTGAACCGCCACCGTTCTTTTGCATCGTGGCCATACGCTCTTTCATCATCGCTTCTTGCGCCTTCATTTTTTCTTGGTAATCTTTAATATCGGCTTCAAGATCCTCGATCTTCATCTCGGTGCGCTTGATTTCTTGGCGTTTCATGGCGACATCATTGATGATGTCTTGCAATTGTGCGTCCATTTTGTTGACCTCAGCCTGAACTTTTGAAATCTCTTCCTTGTTTCCTTCAATTTTTGAAGATGTTTCTGACTGGTCTTTTTTCACACTGTCGCGCTTTTCTTTTACTTTTTGTTGTTGTTCTTGCTTCTCTTTAATCGAAGTCGATGCATCCGCAACTGTATGTGTGCTGATGAGCATCACACCGAGCGTCAACGTCGAGACTGTGCGTTTCCAATTCATGAATGGGGTACATCCTTTCTTAAATGACAAACGTGAGTACCTACTACACTACATATTTAAAGCCGTTTCAGTATGTAACAAAAACGATCATTTGGTTGAGTTTCAACACGACTAATTATATCTAACTGATAGATATTTTCCTGTTAAAGTTATATTTCAATTTTATTACGCAAGAACAAAGGTTCGGACAATGAATGCATAGAACTTATTATTTACCAATACCTTTTCAGACTGTTCGATTTGACATCTTTCTGTAATGTTTTATGTAAATAGAGAACGTTTTACCTTATTTTAAAATAATAAGCGAATAGGGCTGTATATCCCTTTTCCAATTAATAGGATGACTCATCAAAAAAATCCATGCCGTCGCTGCATGTGAACATGAGCAAAGGCATGGATATCGAATAAATCGATTCTCAAGTTATAGTTTCATCGCACCGACGATGACAAAGATCCAGGCAGCGATGAATAACACGCCGCCAATCGGTGTCACGGCTCCGAGTTTTGTAATTCCCGTCAATGCCATGACGTACAAGCTTCCTGAGAAGAAGACGATTCCCGCAAACATGAGCCATCCAGCCACGTTGAACTGGCTGATGCTCACGCGCATGAGGAGCGCTGCAATCCCAATGATTCCAAGCGCGTGCACCATATGGTAGAGCACACCTGTCTGCCAGTTTGCCAACATGTTTGGCGCCAATCTCTCTTTTAGCGCATGGGCGCCGAATGCACCAAGTGCCACACCGAGTGCCATCAATCCGGCACCGATCATTAATAATATCTTCATTTCCGTTCCCCCTTATCTGACTTTTCGTGCTGGTAAATTCCACTTCCGATAGTAGGATATCACTCGAAGTGTCGCGACGACAATTAAAAGCGCGTACACAGCAAGACCGCCTTCGAGCTTGAAGTAATACGTAATGACCGCAATGAGAATCGCCCAAATCGCATACACCTCAGATTGTAAGACGAGAGGCTTACGTCCTGCCAATAAGTCCCGGACCACACCTCCGCCAACGCCAGTCAAGACAGCCGCCGCAATCGCAGCAGATAAAGGTAAATCAAGCTTGATTGCGACCTGCGCCCCTTGAAAGGCAAAAGCGACGAGACCAATGGCGTCGACAATGACACCCCAGCGTTCCCAATGTGGCAATACGACACTCGGGAGCAGGAAGATGAGGAGTGCGACCAGAAAACATAAAATAAATAAATCATTCTGTTGCCAAATTAAACTGACGGGGTTTCCTAACAGGACGTTTCGGATCGCGCCGCCTCCGAAGGCGGTGATAAACGCCAGTAACCAAACTCCAAAAATATCGTATTTTTCATCCATCGCAATGATGGCTCCGCTCGCCGCGAACGCAATCGTTCCGACGACGTTGAGCAATTCCCACTCCATGAACATCCCTTGCCCTTTCTTCAACGCATTGTATGGTAAAGTATAGTTACAAAAATTCAGGTCAGTCGTGCGACTGTCGTAAAGGATGTCGGTATTACAATGAAACGTATCGCTTTGTTCCGCATATGGATTATCGTCACCATGTTCGCCCGATTCATCATTCGGCTGTACGCCTTTTCACGCAAACAACAACAAGGTGTCGCCACGACAGAAGAATATGAAGCACTGATGCTCAAGCTCGCGCGTGAGTATAAGCGTAACGCGCTACGACTCGAGGGCTTGTTAATCAAACTCGGACAATTCTTATCAATTCGTGCAGACTTGCTACCACCCGCCGTCTTGAACGAGCTGTCAGAGCTCGTCGACCGTGTCCCGACGTCTGGTTGGGAGAAGTCGCGCGCGATTCTAGAGGCAGAATGGGGCGTCCCATATACCCAAGTCGTCAAAGACGTCGGCATCGACGCCGTCGCCTCGGCTTCCATCGGAGAAGTATATGGTGCCACGCTTCTTGAAAACGGCAAACGGGTCGCCATCAAAATCCAGCGTCCGAATATCGAAAAAATCATCCGAACCGACTTCCGTGCGATGCGGATTGTCACATCGATGTTAAAGCGGACATCCCTCGCTAAATCAACCGACTTAGATAGCTTATATCGCCAAATGATTTTTGTCATCGGGGATGAACTAAATTTCCAAACTGAATTAAAAAACGCCCTGTATTTTAAAGCCAAATACGCCGATAACCGAGACGTTTACATCCCGGACTATCACGAACATCTCTGTACGAACCGCGTCTTGACGATGGACTGGGTCGACGCACGCCGAATCACCGACCTCGCCTTTTTAAAAGAAAATGGAATCGACCGTTCCGCCCTAGCTGAACGACTCTTCACACTCGCTGCCGAACAGCTATTGTTTGGTGGGCAGTTCCATGCCGATCCACACCCCGGAAACGTCCAAATTCGAGCCGATGGCACCATCATCTTACTCGATTTCGGTATGGTCGGACAGACAACGGCGCAAGACATGGCCACGATTCGGAATATCTTACAGGCGTTCATCTCGCTCGACTATGATAGCATCGTCGATGGATTAGAAGACTTGCGCTTCCTCTTACCGACGGCAAACAAACAAAACATTCGCCAAGCACTAGAGAAAGCGGTCACTTTCTACCTAGAAACGGACATCGATACCGTCGATACGAAATTGATTGAGAAGGTGTTACAGGACATTCAATTGCTCGTCAAAAACGAACCGATTCAGCTCCCGGCAGAATTTGCCTTCTTCGGTCGGGCCGCCTCGACCTTGCTCGGGATTCTGCAAATCCTCGATCCGAAAATCGATCTGTTCACACTCGGTAAACCGATTGTCATCGAATGGCTCGAGGAAGACGGGACAACGCTTCAAAATCGTTACGTGAAGACCGGAATCAACTACGCGAAGAAACTGTTAAACGTTCCTCCACTTCTGGATAATTACTTAAAAGAACCGACACGAAAACGTCTGTCGGAGCAAGCGATGTTCCAACGAAACCTTGAATCCAAGGAACTCTTGCACCGTCAGACGTTCAATGCCATCGTCATCTTGCTCGGTTTGCTCGTCGGCCTACTCGGCTATATTCGACCGGATGAATGGCTCTTCTGGTCAGGTGGCGTCGTCTCCGTTTTAGCTTATTTCAATTGGAGACGCCTCGGACGAAAGATTCGTCATTTGGCACGCCAAGACTTTCGAGTATAAGCGAACCGTCACTCTCAGCAGTGGCGGTTTTTTGTTGAATCCATTGTGCGATATAAGCACCGACGTCACGCATCATGCGAGGTGTCGTCCAACCCATGGTCGATACTTGAATGACGTTCGCCTGCTTTAAGTAGTCACTCTCATACTGGACGAGATAGCCTTGATAGGACAGTTGGCGCCCGAGCTCGACCGAGGATAGCTCGCACGGAACTGGAATCGTGATGATGCCAGGTGATTGGGCGGGACACACATCGACCGATAAACCGTTCTCTTGTAAGGCATTAAGCAACGTATTCATCTTTACAGAATGTGAAACGACTTCATCTTCTGTCAACTCATCCAGCGCGATCGCCATCGCTGAGAGAAGCGGTTCCGATTGTGTGAAGGCAATCGGTTGATAGAGGGATAGATCCAAATAGCGCGCTGTATGTGGTGTCGCGATCGCTGGATGCTTCATTGCCACGAACGCGAGACCCGGGGCGTTCCGTAACGCCTTTCCTGAAGAGAAGGTCACGTAGTCCGCAAACGAATAGTCATAGACGAACGTTCCGACGGCACTGATCGCATCAATGGCGACAACGCCTTGCCATGTATGAAGCGGGGCAAGGTTGATTAAAATCCCTAACGATGTCTCGCAATGAACCGTCCATACCCAGTCTGGTGCAATGCGCTCAAGTTGCGAAATATCCCATTGTCCCTCTTGGTCCACTGCGACCACGTCAAAAGACAGACCGACACGCCGGGCATGGTCAATCAAGCGTTCTCCAAATTCACCCGCATTGAAAATGAGGCCGTGTCCGTCCAATCGAGCCGCGACCGCATCGTTAGCGACGGTCCCGCTTCCAAGGAGCGTATAGACATGAGGGAGTCCGATTCGTTCCGCCAGTTTTCGTTGTACCGCTTCAAGCACTCGTCCCGTTTCGTTTGAACGATGTGGGCGCGGCTGCATCGAGAGTCGTTCTCTCACACGGTCCGAACATTCAACGGGTCCTGCTAGCAAACTTTTTGGACGTAGGATCGATGCTGATTTGGATTCATAAAAAGCCGAACGCGTCAACATCATCGGAACATATCTCGCTTCGTCAGGACCAATCGGATCCGCGAACGGCACAAACCCGAATCGATGATAGAGCACTTGTTCACGTGTCGTTCCACTGATGACAATACCATCGACATCACGCTCTGTCGCATCGTCGATGACCGCGCGCATCAATCCAGCGAACGTCCGATTGCGTCGATAGGGTTTAGTCACAGCGAGGAGGCGAATCTCAAGCCAATTCCCATCAGGAATGCGTACTCCTTTTTGTTCCAACGAAAACGGCCGTTTGCCACGTAACGCACACATGGCGACCATTTCCCCATCCACTTCTCCAATCCAATATGTATTTTCTTCGTGAAATCGGTCGACAAGTCGCCTTTCCGGATTTGGTGGATGTTGTGGAATCTCTTCAACGAATGTTTCGTAATTTAACCGATGTATCGCTTCAAAATCTGATATTTCGGCTTTTCGATACACAATCATGTTCTTTCCTCCTTCACATGATGATACGTAATCACGATAGCGATGAGTATGGCCCAGATGACATCTTCGAGACTTCCGAAAGCTGCCAACGGTAATAACGTAAGCATGACTAATCCCGTCTCGCGAGAGTTCCCCGTTAATTTGATTAAGAGTAACAAGATAACAAGACCCCCAATAAACCACCACGGCTCATATGCCCATATGATTCCAGAAAAGACGGCATATCCCTTCCCTCCCGCACGGATTCGCCAAAATGGATAAATATGCCCGAGCGTGAGCGCGAACGCCGTCTGCCAAAAATATGGTCCGCTCATCTGTAGGACGAGAATCGTCTTGAGCACGTCGAATCCATAGACGATTAGAAACGCCTTTACTCCACCGATGCGATGCGCATTGCGTGCACCGGTATTCTTCGAACCAGTTGTCGCTAAATCATGTCCACTTAGCACCCCATACAGTCTGCCCCCGAGCAGACTTCCGACTAAATAGCCAATGACGATGATCCACATAGTATCCCCTCTTTTTTTTGTAAATTTGTGTGCGTTTCAGAAAAACGGGTATCCTCTAATTAACTGTGCACTTTTTGGAAAGGGGAAATCAAGATGCGAGAAGAGAAAAACTTCATTAACGGGGAATGGACAGAAACGGGACAAACGATCGAGGTACGAAATCCAGCCACAGGCAATGTGATGGCCGTCGTGACAAAAAGTGATACACAAGAAGCGACACAAGCCGTCGACGCTGCGCATGAGGCGTTAGAAGAATGGCAACAAAAAACAGCAGAAGAACGAGGGGAGCTACTTACTGAATGGCATCGTTTGATTGCAGAACATACGGAAGAGCTTGCCCGAACGATGGTCGAGGAACAAGGAAAACCGCTCAAAGAAGCGATCGGCGAAATCAACTATGCAAATGGATTCATCGACTGGTATGCGGCAGAAGGGCGTCGTGTATACGGTGAGACGATTCCTGCTTCATCGAACCAAAAACGAATCTTTGCCATCAAACAACCGGTCGGCGTCATCGCAGCCATCACACCTTGGAACTTCCCGGCTGCCATGATCACACGGAAAGTTGCTCCAGCGCTCGCTGCGGGCTGTACGGTCGTCATGAAACCAGCATCGGCGACCCCGTTGACCGCCATCGAATTGGTGAAATTAGCGGAGAAGGCCGGATTCCCAAAAGGGGTCATCAACCTTGTCACAGGACAAGCGTCAGATATCGTCAAAGCGTGGCAACAAGATAAACGGGTCCGAAAGTTGACGTTCACAGGATCCACGGAAGTCGGGAAAATGCTCATGCGTGATGCTGCGGACACGATGAAAAAGATTTCGCTTGAACTGGGTGGGCACGCCCCGCTCATCGTCACAGCTAAAGCGGATTTAGATAAGGCTGTTCCGCAAGCGGTCGCCACGAAATTCCGAAACGGTGGACAGACGTGTGTCTGTGCGAACCGAATTTATGTCGAACGCGCCGTCGTCGATGAATTCTCGGAGCGTTTCATTAAAGAGGTCGAAGCGTTGAAAGTCGGGAACGGACTAGAGGAAGGTGTCGACATCGGTCCGCTCATCGATGACGATGCGCTCAGCAAAGTCGAAAAGCATATCGAGGACGCGCAGATTCGTGGCGGTGAAGTGTACGGTGGCGAGGTGCTAGACGGCTTATTCATCCGTCCTGCTGTCATCCGTTATGCGAATGAAGACATGCTCTGCATGAACGAAGAAACGTTCGGACCCGTCGCACCGATTGCAACGTTCGATTCGCTCGATGAAGTCATCAAACGGGCGAACAACACGCCGTTCGGCTTAGCCGCTTACTTGTTCACGCAAGACATCAATGAAGCGGTCTATTTAGCTGAATCGTTAGAGTATGGGATTGTCGGTGTGAATGACGGACTTCCGTCAACGCCGCAAGCGCCTTTCGGTGGTTGGAAAGAGAGCGGACTCGGTCGTGAAGGCGGTCATCACGGTATTGAGGAATTTTTAGAAGTAAAATACATCTCTCTCGGATTGTGAGTATAGGTATACAAAAAGGCTTGTCGACATTGATATGCGACAAGCCTTTTCTTATCGGTTGACCCACTCGACTAAATCGTGTGGAGATTGAATCACGTGATCTGCAAGTGCCCACTCTTCTTCATTACCGAACCCGAATCCTGTCAAGACGACGGGGAAGTCATGAGCGCGAGCCGCCTCGACATCCGATTTACGATCACCGACCATAATATAGTCCGCCTCTCCGTGCCGGACACGGTGCGCTGTCAGAATGTCTGCCTTCTTCTCGCCCCCAACAGATTCTAAACATTCGGGTGCCGTCATATATGGACGAATCTGTTGCGTATCTAAAATCAAATTCATATAATGAACACCGCAGTTACTCGCTGTCGTCAGCGTATGACCTTGCTCGTGAAGTGTCTCCAACATCTCACGAATTCCGTCAAATAAGACATTTTGTCCTTCCATCGTTTGCTCAAGCGTCGTATGACGGAGTCTGCGAATGAGACGAATCTCCTCAAGCGTCGCTTCTGGGATGACATGCTCCCAAAACGCGTTACCTGCCAAGCCGTATCCTGAACGGACCGCCTCTTCACTCGGTTTCGGAAGATGAGGAAGCTCCTCGAGTGCCTCATGAATCGCCTTCGTCATCGGTCCGGTCGTATCTACTAACGTGCCATCGATATCAAATAAAATTACTGCCATTGGATTGATCTCCTCTCTTTCACTCTCTCCCTACCGTAGCAGAATCCCCGAAAATGCAAAAGAGAAAACGTGGTGACAAAAAACGACTGAACCGATTCGTCCAGTCGCATCTATTATCCACGCCAGAAGTTCATTCCACCCTTTACAGAATAAACGTCGGTATATCCGGCACTCTTCAGCATCGCTGCCGCGCGTTGGCTACGCATCCCGCTCTGACAGATAACATAGACTGGACGCTCTTTTTCTTTCGGATATTTCGCTTGAGCATTACCGAATTCGGATAAAGGTACATTTTTCGCTTGCTTGATATGTCCCCCGCGGTATTCATGCGGCTCACGTACGTCCAACAATTGAATGTTCCGTTCTTCTGCGATTCTTCGTTTTAAATCATCCGTCGAGACTGTTTTTATATTGTTTCGACGACTCCACCAGAAATACACAAGTCCAATGACGACTGCCACAAAAAGAAAGTCCAACATATTCACGCCTCCATTTGCATTTCGTTTCTTGTACCCATTATACCCCCTATGGTATTTAAGTCAATGAAAATGAATCCACAAAAAAACCACATGTGCATCACATGTGGTTCAAAAATCGAGCAATGAATCGGATTTAGGTTGTTCGTCTTCTTCCATGGGAATCCCGAGAAAAGCGGCCATCTGACGATCAAGCGGAGGTTTCGTTTCACTTGTCACGGTCGGGGACTGTGATGCCCCAACGCTTTTTGCTTCAGACGTCTCCGCTAACAAGAGTTCACAAAAACCCATTAACTTTGCCAAATGACGCTTTTGCGCTTCGCCGGTTGACGACTCAATCTGTGTCATCACCTGACGCATTTGGGCGATGACTTGTTGTTCTGTAATCATAGTCCGTACACATCCTTTACGCTTCCATTGTGCAGGATTTCATCCTCAATTCGCAAGTTCCTTAACGATTCCTTGACTCGACCCAGTTTAAAAAGGCGTCATAATCAAAACGAACTTGATTTGCATAAAAATCAGCCCATCTCGATAACTGTCGAATAAACAGGGACGGAGAGTCACCGATTGCCGCCGCGATTCGTTCGCTTGCCGTATAATCGAGCACATTGGAGGTCGCATCGGCCCGTGCATGAATCTTCGCCGTGATTTGCGCTTGCACCTTCAACGTCTCAATGAGCGACGTCTCATCTTTCATATGTTTCGCTTTCACTTTTCGCTTATACGGAGAACGTTGCCTCACATAATATTCTTTGTCGTCAATCGTCAAATAGCCGAGATACGGGTCACGACTGTGGACCATTGCCCGTTGCGCAGCGACGACACGAGCGCCTTGATGCGACAATCCGTTTTCAAACAGCGGATGTGTCGGAAGAAAGAGAGACGGGACGGCAGATTGTGCTTGTTTCATCTCTAAAATGACATCTTCATCATGCTCTTCATCGGCACCTTCAATCAAAATATAGTAGCGTTCTAATCCGATAGAAGCCGTTCCGCTTTGAAGTTTGATGGCGATATCTTTGATTTCATAGTGATCGGCATGATGTCGGTGTTGATTTGACAAAGAAGACAGATAATCGCCCCATGCCGCTTCAATTTTCTCCCGTACTTCCGAGGAGATGGGAAGCAAGTCGTCACTCGTTGAAAAATAACGTTCCTCGTCTCTTACCTCCGTCCGTTCGGACATGAATTCATCTTTCTTCTTCTCCGCTTTTTTAATAACTTTTTTGACCGCTTTACACGTGTTCTCTTTCGTGAATTGAATATGCTCACTTCGTCCAAGCGCATGTTTTTCAATGGCTTTGGCATAGGACTCAGCAAACGCTTGAATGGCTGCTTTGCCATCGAACCCGGACTCGGCGGCGAATAAATCGACAGAGACCGCCATCCGCAACAAATCAAACAGGTATGAACCGATATACGCCTCATCAAAGTCGTTCACGTCATAGATGATGGTACCGGCCCCGTCTTCGAACACACCGAAATTTTCAAAGTGTAAGTCTCCTTGAATGAACGTCGGATGATCGGGACCTGTGTCAAACGCGATTGGCACTTTCGCAAAGTCGTAGTAGAACAAGTGTGAGCTACCCCGAAAGAACGAGAACGGGCTCGAACTCATCTTCGCATATTTTTCTTGTCTCGCCTCTTCCGAAAGCTGTCGAATCGACTGGTCGTAAAAATCAAGGACGGTCCCGATCGTCTCGCATCGAATTTGTTGTTTGACGGCTGTGAACATACGGCTCTCCCCTTCACTTGTTGAATAAGTGTTTATATTCCCCGTACCCGGCCTCTTCAAGCTCTTCTACAGGAACGAATCGGAGAGCGGCCGAGTTAATGCAATAGCGTAAGCCGCCAAGCTCTTTCGGACCGTCATCAAACACGTGACCAAGGTGACTGTCCCCTTGTTTTGAACGGACTTCTGTCCGTACCATGTGGTGCGTCGTGTCCATGTTCAAATCGACTCGCTTCTCCTCGATTGGGCGTGAGAAGCTCGGCCATCCGCAATTCGACTGAAACTTATCGTGAGATGTGAAGAGTGGTGTCCCGTCGACGATATCGACGTACAACCCCTCCCGCTCTTCATCCCAATATTCATTTTGGAACGGTGGCTCTGTCCCGTTTTCTTGAGTCACTTTATACTGCATCGGTGTCAAGCGTTCACGAAGTGCTTGTTGTTGTTTGCGATCACTCCACGCCTCTTTGATGAACTTCGCGCGCCCTGAACCGACACGGTACATCTCATAACGGAACGGATTTTTTTTATAGTAGTCTTGATGATAGTCTTCCGCTTCCCAGAACGTTTTCGCAGGACGGATATCGACTTCAATCGAGCGATCGAACCGACCCGAATCTTCCACTTCTTGTTTCGAACGCTCTGCTGCAGCCCGTTGCTCTTCTGAATGATAGAAGATGGCTGGACGATAGGATTCACCGCGGTCATTGAACTGCCCTCCGCCATCTGTTGGATCGATTTGACGCCAATAGATGCGTAACAACTCCTCATACGAAATGACTTCTGGATCAAATGTGATTTCAACCGCCTCTAAATGTCCTGTCGTCTCCGAACAGACTTGTTGATACGTCGGGTTGTCGACATGTCCTCCTGTATATCCAGAAATGACACGCTCCACTCCCTCATATTTATGAAACGGTTTGACCATGCACCAGAAACAGCCTCCCGCAAATGTAGCTTTTGCCATGATAAATCCCTCCTTACTTTGTAGTGTACCCAAAAATGTGGCAAGACAACAAAAAACGAGAACCACAAAATGTGTTCTCGCTTTAGTCCTCTTCCACCTGATTCACATGACGCATCACCAAAAATAAGATGACTCCAACAATCGCAGCCCCTAATAGCGTCAACACCATATTATCTCGAGCCGATAAAGTATAAAAGATCGCTAATCCAATCAAAATGAGCGCAATCGGAATAAACGCTCGTTTAAAATGATCCCAGTAACGCACGGACAGTCCTCCTTTTCTCTTATCATACCAAACTTTCGATTTTCCATAACGAAAGTTCTAAAAGATGAGGAGAACCTGAACAAATCCAAAAGGATTCCAAAACGATTTGCTTGAATAATCATTCAAGAGAGTTTCTTTCCGCAAGCAGGTTATTCCTGTTTGTTTCCAACTAGATGCTATATACTGTAACTAAATATTTCCATACGGGATAAGGGGGAGCTCCGATGCTCACAATCATAAATGCGTTCTTTATCAACCTGTGTATCTTGTTCACGCTCTTCACGATTTCCTTTTTACCGTTTCGAAACCGCCCTCGTCTGACGCCACAGTCTCCTCTCAAAGGAAGGATTTTACTTGGGGTACAGACCGGATTGATTGCCATCCTCCTTTTAGTAAATGCCTTACCGCTCGAGGGGATACTCATCGACTTACGTAATATTCCCGTTTTGCTTGCCGTTCTATTCGGGGGATGGGTGAGTGGTGCTTTCGCAGGTATCATATTATTAATCGGTCGTTCCCTAGTTCTGTTCTTTACAGACGGTACCATGCTCGGTCTCTATCTAGCCATCGCCACAATAGTTACGTTAATTGTCTTAACAGGTCTTTTACGGAAACGCATGGATAATACTCGGCCCACTTTGCTCGTATTCACTACAATCAGTATTGCCATTTTTGGGGCAGCGATTTATACCGCGCTTCCACTAAATTTGTTCTATCCCGTCTTAATCGTCTATACGTTAATGTCTTACGGGGGAGCGTGCGCCGCCTATCGATTACTGCTCGAACTACGCCGTCACTTCGAGAACGTCCAACATCAACAGCAACTGGCGCGGACAGATGCGCTCACCGGGATTGCCAATCGGCGTCTCTTGAACGAAGCCATGGCCAACTTGACGGTCGAGGCAGAAGAATACGCATTGATTTTGGTCGACATCGATCATTTCAAACGGGTGAATGACACATACGGTCACGACGTCGGAGATGATGTTTTGCGCGAGCTCGGCATGCTCCTCGTGAATGAGAGCAATGAGCGCCATTTAGTCGGTCGCTTCGGCGGCGAAGAATTTTTAATCGTCATGCCCCATGCTAATCGAGAAGAAGTATCGCAGCTTGCTGAATCTATTCGAGAAAAGGTTTCAACGTTCCCGTTCGAGACGAGTGCCGGTACGCTCCACATCACTGTTTCGCTTGGAGCTTGCCATTCGAATGATATTGAAATCGACAGTGTGTTAAAACATGCAGATGAAGCGTTATATCACGCAAAAGAGTCCGGTCGGAATCGTTTCATCCTCGCCTCTTAATGTGTCAAACTCCTCACACTTGAGCGCGTTTTCTCGCTTTACTTTCTCGAAATGAATCGTTAAACTAGGCTAGACTTTGATTCAGATCGATACATCATGATTTATTCAGAAAAGGGGAAACATCGTTCATGTCAGTTTTGTTATCTTTATTTGGAATTATGTTTATCGGCTCGTTCGCGATTGATTATAGACGTGGAAAGACACTTCAACAATCGGCAATCGGTGGGATTCGTTCGATTCAGAAAAACATGTGGATTTTCTTCCGGACCTCACTTTCGATGATGATTATCATCGGTCCTCTCTTATTGATTTCAGGTTTCGTATTCTCGGATTTGGTGACCTTTAACACGATCCCAGCATTCATCATCGCCGTTCTCAGTATCGGCTTTGCGGAACGGATTATCGGGATGACCGTGGCACCACTCATCCGCACGTTTTGGCATCAACGCGGTCGTCTTATGCCACTTTATTTAGATGCCGCTCTCTACGTATTCTTACTCTCTATTCTCGTTCTAGAGTTCTTGATGAACATCCCGGGGATTGATCTTCAGTCACCGTTCATTGCGCTATTCTATGCGTTCGCTCTCTTCTTCACGAGATACTTGTTCAGTTTGATTCGATTCACGGTTCAAAAAGGCGTAGCCTCGAATTAATTCATGACCCAATCCATGCGTGTTCGCACGTATGGATTTTTTTATTATTCTTATTGACAATGAGAATCGTTATCAACTATACTCTAGTTGTAGCTTCCCAAAAGCTTGGCGTGCACGTTCCCCAAACATATCACGTCACGTGGATTCCCCTCCACGACACTCTTTTTGAAAGCATTGCGACAACCCCCATTTGTTGCACCCATATTTGCCATAAACAAGACGAGCAGCCCACCGACGGGCTGCTCGTCTTTTTCATGATGCGAACACTTCTTGTTCGATTTGTTTCAATTCATAGAACATGCCACGTTTCGTCATCAATTCCTCATAAGAACCGACCTCGACGATCCGTCCAGCTTCCATGACGATAATCTGATCAAACGTTTCGAGACCCGTCAAACGGTGACTGACAAGAATGAGTGTGCCCCCTCCGGCTTGCTGTAGCAATTCAGAAAAGACATGGGCCTCTGTTCCTGCATCGAGTGCCGATGTCGGTTCATCAAGCAACCAAAGAAGTCCGTTTTTAAGAAGTGCCCGTGCGATGGCGAGGCGCTGACGTTCTCCACCTGACAAGTTTGCCCCTTTCTCCAGGACCGGTTCGTCTAGCGAGAATGACAAACGGACGCGCTCAAGTGCTACGTTCATCGCTTCATCTGTGAAGTCACCGGCTAACGCCAGGTTTTCCCGTACGGTTCCGTAAAAGAAATGATTGTCTTGCAAGACAACACTTGCATGTTGCCAAATAGATGTTTGTTTGACATCGTTCATATTGTAATCATCCAATCGAATCGTGCCGTCTTCCGTCCGAACGAAAGCCATTACCAGTTGAAGTAACGTCGACTTCCCTGACCCGCTCGGTCCGACGATTACCGTCTTCGAACCGCTCGGTATGTGTAACGTTACCTCATCTATCACATCTCGATACGTGTCTGGATAGCGATAGCGAATATGATCAAATGAAATAGACGGTGCGGCCGTAAACGTCACATCATGACGTTTCGCCTCACGCTCCTCAATCGTTTCACTCGGCTCCGTCACTTCAAACAAACGATCTGCTGCTTGCTTACTGTCTGCAAAGTGACCGGGGAACACGGCCATCGGCGTCGTATTCTCAAACGCTGTGAGCGACATCATGATCAGCATTGCCAAGAACAACCCGTTCAGGTCTCCATTTACCACCTGATACGCACCGATGGCCAAGACGCCCCATGAGACGAGTAAGGAAGCGGCAACGACGAGCGCAGAATTAAAGAATTGATTCGTTGTGTCTTTCCGCTCCGCCTCCATGTAACGTTCACTGTACGAATAGACAGCTTGTTTCGTGCGATCGAGTTGGTGATGAAGTTTTAAATCCCGGTATCCGAACAACATCTCTGTCAATTGAATCGACACATCTCCGCGCAATCCACGAATCGTCTCATCGTGACGGGCGCGGATTCGTGCAAAGCCGAGCGGGATCAAGAACCCCGTGATGAGTACACCAAACAAGATCCATAGACTGACCGCAAACGAGTAAAAGGTAACAAAGAAGATGGTGCTCAAAAAGACGAGTACGAGAATGATTGGCGGATAAAACACGCGAAGAAAGTAGTTTTGAAGACTCTCGACGTCCCCAACGACGCGTGCGAGCAAATCCCCACTCCGATATTTCGCAAAGATGGACGGAACGAGCGGCTCTAACTGACGATAGAACCGGACGCGCAACTCACTCAAAATCGTAAACGTTGCTCGGTGCGATGCGAGACGTTCCCGATAACGGCTTCCTGCCCGGATGACACCGAACAGTTTAATCAAGACGACGGGTACCATCAACGCATACAGGGGCGGGACGAGCCCGGCGCGTGATACGAGATAGCCACTTGCCGCGAAGAGGGCGACCGCCGCAATCCCTGCTGCATATCCAAAGAAGATGGAGAGGAGGATGTCTTTCTTTTCGCGCATCATCCATTTTGTAATCGTCCAAAGCGAGTTCATCGGCTCACCCCTTTCTGAAGTGCAAACAACTCCGCATACTCTGGGACAGCGAGTAACACTTCATGCGTCCCTTCTGCGATTCGCTTCCCATCATCCATGAACCAAATCGTGTCTGCCTCTTTGATTGTATGCAGACGATGCGCAACCGTGATTAACGTTGCACCTTTTGACAGCTCTTCAATCGAGCGTCTGACAATCCGCTCTGTTTTCAAATCGAGACCGGTCGTCGGTTCATCAAACAATAAAATACCAGGTCGCTTAAAGAAAGCACGTGCGAGTGCAAGGCGCTGCCGTTCCCCACCGGATAGTCCAAATCCACCTTCTCCGAGTTCTGTCCAGATCCCGTTCGGCAACTGGTCAATCACCTCGGATAGTCCAGCTGCCTCGGTTGCTTCGAGTAACGCATGTTCGTCAGCCACCTCACCTAAGGCAATGTTTTCGGCGAGTGTCCCGGCGAACAGATACGGATTTTGAGAGATATATGCAATATTTCCATACCAGGTAGATTCGTCATACGTATGCAAAGGTTCACCATCTACGAGAACACGACCTGATTTCACCTGCAAAAGTCCTGAAATCACGTTGAGGACAGTCGTCTTCCCGGAACCGCTCGCACCAACTAACGCGAGGTGGGTGCCCGACGAGATGCGACCACTCAATGGCTGAAGGGAAAAGCGTCCACCAGCGTACTCAAACGATACCTCTTCAAGCTCAAGATCCGGCTTCCGTGAACCAAGCGACTTCGTCCCCCACTGAATGCGATCATCCGGAGCGTCTAATACGTCAAAGATCCGGTCTGCTGCGCCCATACTGCCACGTCCCGTATGAAAGGCGCTGCCCAGGTCTTTGATGGCCAAGTAATACTCTGGCGCCAACACAAGAATCAAGAAGCCAGAGAAGAACGTCAAGTTCTCCCAAACGACCATCTGTAGCGCGACTTCCAGTGCCACGACACCGGTACTGAGCATCGAAATGAATTCCAGCATAAGGCCAGATAAGAATGCCGTCTTTAAGACGACCATCGTCGCATCCCGAAAGTCGAGACTGCTCTTCTCAATCGCTTTCGCTTCCTGTTCGGTCCGGTTGTAGAGTTTAAGTGTCGTCAAACCCTGTAAGACATCCAAAAACTTTCCGGAAAATTGATTCATCTTCTCCATCTGTTCCTCAGATTTTTTCTGTGTCGCAATCCCAATGATAATAAAGAACAAAGGGATAAACGGTGCCGTCACCATCATGATGACACCTGAAATCCAATGTTGGCTGAAGACGACAACCAAAATCAGAAGCGGGATAATCGAGGTTTGAATCACTTGTGGCCAATATTGACTGAAGTAGGCGTCAACCTCGTCAACAGCATCCATGAACACACTGACCTTCTTCCCAGATTGTCCCGTCAAAGAGGACTCGACCGGGCTCGTGGCATAGCGATCTAGCAATTGCAGACGTAACGCCCGTTTCGCTTTTTCCGATAAACTCGCCCCGATTCGCCCGGAGACGTATCCAAAAAGTGCTCGTGCCAATAGGGCGACGACGAGCCAAAGTAACGCCGGAATGACGGCTTCAAATGATTCATCTTTTAAAAAGATTCGGTCGACAATGTCGACGATTAAATACGCTTGCGCCAAAATCGATAGTCCAATCATGACCGCAGACAATACCAGTCCAATGATGTGACCTCGCTCGGCGAACGCAAGGGCTTGCAGTCGTTTCACTGCATTCATCCTTTCTCTATTCACAATCCGATTGCTTTGTGAGATTCATCACTAATTATACAATATGCTACGTCTTGAAGCGAACGCTCCGCTCGTTCCGACATGTAAAAGACGCCCTCTCCCGAGCGGCGTCAATCGAAGTCTTGATCAAAATATTCAGGATGCTCAATCACAAGTTGGTGCGCGTCCATTCGAAGCACGTCTTCTTTGCGAAGCTTCGCTAAAATCGTAGAAACCGTCTCCCGGGAAGTTCCGGATAGACGAGATAGTTCCATCGCCGTGAACGGACAGCGGACACGTACCCCCTGCTCGTCCGGCTCCCCTAAATCTTCAATCAAAAAATGGATGGTATTGAGTACACGTTCTTTCGCGCTCGGGGTAATAATTTCTTGGACACGTCGTTCATGTAAATCTAAAATACGATTCATCTGTCCGATGATATAGAGCAGCATGTTCGACTGTGTGGACACAAACCGCTCGAATCGTTCGGTCGGGATGTAGATGACTTCAATATCCGTCACCGCTTCAGCCGTATGACGGTAGTCTTCCTCCGTGAATAAACCGTTGTACGGGAAGAACTGTTTGGGTTTCACATAGTCCGCATACTGATGCGTCGCATGCTCGTTCATCCGTTCGAGTCTGATGTATCCATTCATTAAGAAATACACGCGCTCTCGCGGGTCTCCTTCCATGAATAGGAGTTGTCCTTTTCGATACGTTCGGCAATAGACGTATGGGACGAGCTGTTCAAGCGCTCGACTCGAACAGTTCGCAAACAGTGTCAACTGCCGTAAATCATCAATCGTCCACTTGTGTCGCATCTGTATTCCCTCATTTCTAGTTAAATCCCCCTACCTTAAGTATAAAATGATTTGAAATGATAACGCTTTCAAAATCCGACAGTTTTCTGACATGACAAAAGGGGGTCTCCCCCCTTATTTTAGTCCAACATCAGTTCTAATAACGCGTCTTGCAAATCTCGATCGAGTTCTAACGCATGGAGGTCAAACAGCCATGCTTCGAGACGTGTCTTCGTTGTCGCCATCTGGTACAACCGATCTTTCAAATCATAGGCGATTTCTGCTCGGTCTAAGAATCGATAGAGACGGTCAAGTCGATGAGCGTTCTGCGTCACATTGGCAGGGAGCGCCACCGTCTGCTCTTGCTTCAATTCACCGATTGGAATGTGTAGCGTCTGCGTCTCAGCGTCGTAGTCTCCTTCCCCGACAACACCTCGGACCAAAATGGTCAATGTCCGCTTCGCTGGAACGAGGGTCAAGTCTCCTGACATCTCGATGAGAAGCGTCCGCGCTTCCCAGTCGAGCGTGAACGTCGTTTCAAGCGAGGCACCCGTCTCATAATCGCGGCTTTCTCCGTCATCTTCATACATCGTGAACGTGTTCGAGGCACCTGGAAAGACGAGTACTTCTAGCTCGCTCGGGTTCCCCGTCTCATTCTCATGCGGTTTATGTGGCATGAGCGGAACGATGGCACCCGCTTTGGCGAAGACTGGTTGTTCATCAAGACCGCGGAATACACGAATCGACTTGTCGCCTTCGTAACGATGTCCTGTGAAGAAATCGAACCATTCTCCTTTTGGTAGCCAGACATTCGTTCCGGCGACGTGGAGCTTCCGGTCCATCGGTGTGATGATTGGGGACACAATGAGTTCACTGCCAAAATAAAATTGATTCGGTACCTGATAAGCCGCTTCGTCATCGGGATGTTCGATATACATCGGTAACACGAGTGGTAGCGCATCGGCATGGTTACGATAATTCATCGTATATAGATAAGGGATGAGTTCGTGACGTAAGCGTAAGAATCGCTTCATCGACTGTTCGGCTTCGATTCCGAAACGCCAAGGCTCTTTCCCGTTAAATGTGCTGAACGTCGAGTGGAGACGCATGATTGGACTGAACACCCCATATGCGACCCAACGCGCAGCGAGTTCATCATCTTTTTCCCCGCGATGATGCCCTCCGATGTCGTGACTCCACCACCCGTAGCCGATGTTTGTCGCTGTCGCTGTAAAATACGGCTGGAAGGCGAGCGATGCCCACGAGATGATTGTATCTCCTGAGAATCCGACCGGGTAACGGTGGCTCCCTGGTCCGGCGTAACGAGAAAAAATGAGCGGGCGTTTGCCGTCACGGGCGATATCAATGGCATGATAATGATTTAGCATCCATAACGGGTCGAGTCCTTCCATCTTCGAGGTCGACCCTTGTTGCCAGTCGATCCACCAAAAATCAACGCCGTCTGCCTCATGTGGATGGTGCATTTGTTCGAAGTACGCTTGAATGAATCGTTTGTCCGAAAAATCGAACGGGATTCGGTCCCCCGATTCCGGATCGACGCCCATAGCCTCGGCCATCGCCACGTACTGATCTTCAAACGCACGGACACCGTCCGCGGGATGCAGGTTCAACGTTACCATCATTCCCTCATCCTTTAACCAGTTGAGGAAACGTTTCGGTTCGGGAAACAAGTTTTTGTTCCACGAATAGCCCGTCCATCCACTCCCGTACTCTTCGGGGATGTCCGTCACGTGCCAGTCCATATCGATGACACTGACCGAGAACGGGACATCTTCTGACTTGAAACGGCGCATTAACGTCTTATACTCTTTTTCGTCGTATCGCCAGTACCGGCTCCACCAGTTCCCGAGCGCTTTACGAGGAAGCATCGGTGTCGGACCCGTCAACGTGTAAAAGTCTCGAAGTGCCTGTTTATAGTCATGGCCATATCCAAAGTAGTAAATGTCATGAATTCCTTTTCGTCTCGGCTCGACGAAGCGATCATCAGTCATCAAAAATGAGGATGAATCATCAATGATCGCATACCCTTGTTTGGAGAGGATCCCTTCTTCTAATTCCGTCGCCCCGTCCACATGGTCGAGCGTCCGCGCCGTCCCTTTCAGTGTCCGCTCCGGACCGTTGAACATGTAGCGGCTATAATACGTACTAAAGTTCCCTTTCACGTCCACATAGAGCGTGTTCGGTGCGAACGGACCTTTCGTATAATACAAATGAACATGTTCTGTGATGATTTGGAGCTCTGTCTCATCTTCAATCACTCGGAATTGTGGAACGTCAAATTCCCGATTCCACGCCACTTGGGTGGCACGGTCTTCAAAAATTCCGTCTTCCGCGTATTCCATCCGAATCAACTGACTCGTCAAAACGGTGAATCGATAACAGCTTCCTTGCACGATTGCCTCTTCCCTTGCTTTTGGTCTCATCCACGACTCATATACATGATTTTCTTCGAATAGGCGCATACACTCGAGCGATTCCGCTCTCCGTCACTTCCTTCCTGAAATTAGCGCAAACGTTTACACTGAATATGATAGCAATCTCATTTTTGGCATACAACATTCCTTCCCCTTGAATCCGGGCAGAAAACAAAAAAAGTCGCAAACGCTTCACGTCTGCGACACATTCTTATTGTTGGAGCGATGGAGCCAGGCGGACACGTGTGCCCGCTTCCCCGTCAATGGCTGCTAAAGCCTGATCGAGCGACGTGATGATGGCGACACGGTTCGTACCGGATTCGGCAAACTGAAGCGCCGCTCTTACTTTCGGCAACATACTACCTGGTGCAAACTGCCCTTCAGCGATATAGGTCTCCATCTGTTCTTTCGACGTTTCTTGAAGTGCCATCTCATCTGGCTGCCCAAAATTGACATACACATGTTCGACAGCCGTCAAAATGAGTAACACATCTGCGTTGACGAGGTCAGCCAGTTTTGCAGCCGCGAAATCTTTATCAATCACTGCCTCGATGCCGACGTATCCATCCGCTGTCTCCATAACCGGAATGCCACCGCCACCGGAAGCGACAACGATGTGCCCAGCTTCAACGAGTGTTCGAATGACGGTGTGTTCGGCGATTTTCATAGGGATCGGACTCGGGACGACACGACGATATCCCCGTCCTGCGTCTTCTTTGAAGACATAACCCGTCGTCCGTTCGAGATGAAGTGCCTCGTCTTCCGTATAAAATGGACCGATTGGCTTAGTCGGATGATGAAACGCACTATCGTTCGGATCGACAATGCTTCGTGTCACGAGCGAGGCCACATGCTGTTCAAGGCCACGTGCACGCAGTGCTTTGGTCAATGCGTTTTCAAACCAGTATCCAATCATCCCTTGCGTCATCGCACCACAGACATCAAGCGGCATCGCTGGTGTGGCTGGACTGTCTGATGCGGCTTGTTGCAACATCAGGTTTCCAACTTGCGGACCGTTACCATGCGTGATGATGACCTCGACTCCTTCAGCGATGAGTGCAGCGAGAGATTCCGCCGTTGCCTCAACTGCCTGTATTTGTGCTTCGGCTGTCGCATCTTTGCCTTGCTGAATCGCATTCCCGCCTAAGGCGATGACCACACGTTTTTTCTCCATATCCATACCCCCGATCAAATGACTGAGATATTACCCGATAGTATGCGTACGACTGCGAAGATGGCCAGTGCGGTCAACACACCGGCGACCATCCATTCCGTTTTAGTGAGTGACTTGATGCCATTTTCACGTTGTGCCTTCATGTAGAGAAGGGTTCCCGGTGCATATAAAAGTGTAGTGAGAAGTAAATAATCGATTCCAGCGGCGTATATGAGCCATAGTCCATAAACGGAAGCGACCAATCCAATCGCTAAATCGCGTGTTTTTCGTTCACCGGAACTGTATCCGATTCCGTTCTTCGCCACTTTCACTTGGTAAAAGGCCGAGAACACGTATGGGATCAAAATCGCACTCGAAGCGAGAGAAAAGGCAAAGTTATATGCGGCATCTGAAATCAAGAATGTGAAGAGGAAGAGCTGAATCAACCCATTCGTTAGCCAAAGGGCATTGACAGGAGCTTGATTTTGATTCTCTTTCGTGAACCATTTCGGGAAGACTCCATCTTTGGCGGCAACGAATGGGATTTCTGCCGCTAACAGCGTCCAACCGAGCCATGCGCCAAGGACAGAGATGACGAGTCCCCCGTTGATGAGCATCGCACCCCACGGACCGACGGCCGACTCGAGCAAATATGCCATCGCTGGTTGCGAGGCGTTCGCTACATTTTCGGGAGTCATGAGACCGAGCGACATGATAGAAATGAGCAAATAAATGACGAGCGTTCCAAGTAGCCCAATAACGGTTGCTTTCCCGACGTCCGAACGTTTCCGAGCACGGCCAGATAGCACGACGGCCCCTTCCACACCGATAAAGACCCAAAGTGTCACGAGCATCGTCGAAACGACTTGGTCACGAACACTTCCCCATGAGAAGCCGCCTTGTCCCCAAAAATCGAAGGTGAAGTTTTCGAGATTAAAGAAGAACAAGGTAATCGTAATGAATGCAAAAATTGGGACGAGCTTGGCAATCGTCGTGACGATGTTGATCATCGATGCCTCATGTACCCCACGTAAGATGAGTGTATGCACGAGCCAAAGCATAATCGATGCGCCAATAATCGACGCGATATTCTGTCCCCCTTCAAAAATCGGGAAGAAATAACCGACCGAACTGAACAGCAGTGTGGCATACGCCACGTTTCCAAGCCAGGCAGACAACCAATATCCCCATGCCGAGTTAAATCCGACGAACGATCCAAAACCTGCCCGTGCATAGCTGTATACGCCACCATCGAGATCTGGACGACGCATCGTCAAATTTTGAAAACTGAGACCGAGCGCGATAATCCCGATTCCCGTGATGACCCAACCAATAAGAATGGCACCCGCATTCGCACCTTGCGCCAAATCGGCAGCCAAGTTAAAGGCGCCACCGCCAATCATCGACCCGACGACAAGTGCCGTCAACGCTCCGAGACCTAACCGCTTATCTTTCTTTTCAGGATGTACTCCAGCCGAACCACCTGAGTCATGCTCCAACTTCGTAGACATTCTACTCATCCCTTTCGCTTATTTTGAAGCAGGAGGGGAAACCCCCTCCTCGTCAACGATCAAGCCATTCGCGTGTCTCCGTGAGCGTCGCTGCCATCACCGCCTTGATGGTATGCATCCGGTTTTCTGCCTCATCAAATACGAACGAATGACGGCTACGGAATACTTCGTCGGTCACTTCCATTTCAGTCAACCCATATTGCTCATGAATCGCCCGCCCGACCTCCGTTTCTAAGTCGTGGAATGCCGGAAGGCAATGTAAGAACATGATGTCCGGATTGCCACTCTTTTGAAGCATGTCCATGTTCACTTGATACGGTCGCAACAGTTCGATTCGTTCTGCGAACGCCGCTTCCTCGCCCATCGATACCCAGACATCGGTGTAAACGACGTCGGCTTGGTCCATCGCTTCCTCAATGCTCTCTGTCAAGGTGATCACAGCCCCTGTTTCAACGGCGACCGACTTCGCATAGTTCACGATCTCGTCAGATGGCCAGAGCGATTTCGGCGCACAGATTCGCATATCCATCCCAACTTTTGCACCACCGATCAACAACGTGTTTCCCATGTTGTTCCGTCCGTCACCTACGTACACAAATTTAATTCCGGCAAGTTCTCCTTTTTGCTCTTTTACCGTCAAAAAGTCGGCCAAGATTTGGGTTGGATGATACAAGTCGGTCAAACCGTTCCACACCGGTACGCCGGCGTCTTTTGCAAGACCTTCGACCGTCTCATGAGCGAAGCCACGGAACTGAATGCCATCAAACATGCGTCCAAGAACGATCGCGGTATCACGTACCGATTCCTTCTTCCCGAATTGAATATCATTCTTGCCTAAATATTCAGGGTGCATCCCTAAATCGATGGCAGCGACAGTGAACGCACAACGCGTCCGTGTCGATGGTTTTTCAAAGAGTAAGGCAATGTTTTTACCTTCACAAATCCGATGTGGAACACCTTGTTTTTTCTGACGTTTGAATGCAGCAGACAAGTCGATCAAGTAGTTGATTTCTTCACCCGAAAACTCGTTTAGCGATAAAAAATGACGACCTTTCAAATCAAAATTGAACGTTGTAGACATACTGCTTCCTCCTTATCACATTTAGATGTCTTGGCGGATAATCGGACAGCTCATGCAACGTGGACCCCCACGGCCGCGCGATAGTTCACTCGACATGATTTCGATTACTTCGACGCCTTCTTTACGAAGTAACTCATTCGAGACATAGTTTCGGTCATACGTGACCACGACACCCGGCGCGATGGCGAGCGTGTTCGATCCATCATTCCACTGTTCGCGGGCTGCCGCAATCGGATCCCCACCGCCACAAGGGATCAACGTCGCCTCTTGTAAGCCGAGGACATCTTTTAACACCTTCAACAAATCCGAGTGCTGAGCAATCTGAAGTTCACCTTCCGTGTTTAGCGTGAGCTCGAAAATGTTCATCTTCCCTTCCGGTCCTTGAATGAACGGATGGATGGTAAATTTATCATGATCGACCATCGTGAAGACGGTATCAAGATGCATGAAGGCGCGTGATTTTGGAATTTCGATGGCGATGACTTTTTTGAAGCTGTCTCCATGCTTGAGTAGGTTGAGGGCGACACGCTCGATGCCTTGCGCGGTCGTTCGTTCCGAGATGCCGATGGCGACGACTTCTTTCGACAAGACGAGTTCGTCTCCCCCTTCCATCGCAAACCGATAATCACGGTCCGACCAGATGGGAACATCATGTTTCGCAAAGCGTGGGTGATAGCGCATAATGTATTGCGTGAAGAGCGATTCACGGCGACGTGCCGGTTCTTTCATGCGGTTGATGGAGAGTCCGTGACCGATTGCAGCGGCCGGGTCTCGTGTAAAGTAGAGGTTTGGCATTGGATCCAAAAAGAAGGGGTACGTATCTTCAATCATTTCATGCAGATGTCGGCGTTTTTCTGGCTTGATTTCCGATTTCCGGATACCGGCCATCACCGTCTCAATCAACATTTCGTTATCAAAATCGAGTAAATACTCTTTTAATGTTTCGTAAGAACCGTTGATATTTGATTTGGACTCCGATAAGATATCCGCGACAAACTTTTCGCGCACACCAGGGAGTGATAACGTTTCGGCCATTAGTTTTTCGAGGTAAAGGACTTCCACACCACGATTTTGAAGCGCACTCGCAAAATAATCGTGCTCTTTTTGAATGACCGGCAAATGGGGAATATCATCGAACAAGAGGCGCTCTAAATATTCTGGAGTAAGGTTCTCTAACTCCCGGCCCGGTCGCTTCAGTAATACCGTTTTTAATTCTCCAATTTCTGAATACACATGAATCGGATGTTTCAGCGTCGTATCTTGTGAAATCGGTTGATTCGTCATTGAGATCATCTCGCTTCCTCCTTGTGATTCGGGTGTGTGACTACCCTTACCTTATCACTTTACCAAATTTGCGAATGTCTAATCCGACAGTTCATCTGTTGTCGATTCCGCATTGATATGAATAAATGTTCACTCATGTGAATGAACAAACAATGCTCTAGAAATCAGGACGATGGCAAAGGGAAATAAGATGTATGGCTGATGTATAGCATCGCCCTAAAAAATGTAGAAAACTTTTTTTATTCACCGTAAATGAAATTGAAAATGTGAGAGATCAGGATGTGAGCATATGAAAATTGAAGAAACGGAATACAACGAACATGAAGCAGCGCTTCGTACATTGATTCAAAAGGGAGACCCGGTCGATTTTCAAGACCTTTTTCTCTCTCTCCACCCGGGTGAACAGGCGGATCATTTTATCGAACTGACTCAACATGAGCGGTCGTTCGTGTATCGAACCATCTCCCCTGAGGTATTCACCGATCTATTTGAAAAACTGACGTTAGAAGAGCAATGTACATTCATCCAAGAAACACCCCAACCGTATGCCGTCCGAATCTTGAATGAAATGTATTCGGACAACGCGGCCGACTTGATGCGGGAACTACCCGATGCGTTCATGGACACGCTATTTGAGCAGATGGATGATATCGAGGAACAAGAAGTCAAAGACTTGATGCAATATCCGGAGGAAACGGCTGGATCGCTCATGACGACCGAGTTCGTCGTCCTTCAAGCTGATAAGACGGTCGGACTGACCCTTGAAGAGTTGCGTGAACTCGGACCAGATGCCGAAACGATTTATTACCTATATGTGGTCGACCAAGCGCACCAACTGGTTGGTGTTGTCTCCTTACGTGATTTGATTGTCGCACCGCTCGAGGCGAAAATTGAAGACATCATGGGGTTCCGCGTCATTTCGGCAAACGTCATGACCGACCAGGAAGACTTGGCCAGGATTGTCCAGAAGTACGATTTGTTGGCCCTTCCCGTTATCGATGATCAGCAAAAGCTACTTGGCATCATCACGGTCGATGATGTATTAGACGTCATCGAGCGCGAAACGACAGAAGACTTTGAAGAACTCTCCGCGACGAAAGGTTCGTCTGATATCAACATGAGTCCGCTTGAAGCAGCGAAAAAACGTGCCCCTTGGATTGTCAGCCTCATGTTTCTCGGCATGATTACAGCTTCGACGATTGGCGGTTTCGAAGACACCCTTGAGACGATTGTGCTACTCGCCGTCTTCATGCCACTTGTCATGGGCTCTGCCGGGAACGCAGCCACGCAATCACTCGTCGTCGCTGTGCGCTCAATTGCACTCGGGACCATCAATCGAAAGAACGTTATGAAGATGATTCGACGCGAACTCGGAACCGGCATCATCTTAGGGATTGCGTGTATGATTGTCATTTTTGGCGTCATCACGCTGCTATACGACAATATGCTGATCGGCTTCATTGTCGGGGTTTCTATCTTCGCCGCACTCAGTGTCGCCACGATGATTGGAACGATTGTCCCGCTTCTCATCAATCGCCTGAAGTTAGACCCCGCTGTTGCCTCTGGACCGTTTATCACGACGCTGATGGACAACCTCGGTCTCATCATCTACTTCACGGTCGCGACGTCCATGCTCCAGTTTTTATGACATTTGAAAAAAATCCGATTATAAAAGCGGTGCTGATGTTGTCAGCGCCGCTTTTACTCGTCATGTTGTTGAGACTCCTCAAACAAACGCACTTCATTTTCATTAAAAGCCCTGATTTCCTCATCCGTCATCACTTCGTTTCTTTCTTCCACATAAGGATTGTCTTTCAATGATGTCTCTAGCTTGCTCAAGTCAGCACTGAGCCCGCTTTCTTGATAAAGGTTAGGTTTTCCTACCGAAGTCAGTGTCCCCGTCCGATTCACTCTGAAATGTCCCAGTTGTAGACCGACAATCCGATATGCATTCTCCATCACGGGTCCTTCATATCTTTGTAAATACAGCAAAACGGTCTCGTCTCGTTTGACGAGCGGGTCTTCTTCCATATCATTTTGTAAAAGGGTGATCGTATCGGCTGACTTCAGTTGACCATTCACGTCTCGATAGACACGCTGCACTTGAATGTGTGATTCAAAGAATGTGACCGATTGATGTGTAAACGGTTTGGGAGCACTGCTCACTTTGCCGACGATGACAATCGGCGAGCTTGTAGCTAAATCGTCTATGTGTCGGAAGCTTTCGGTCACAGCCAAATCACTCGTGTTTTCTTCTTTCAGCATTTCGCTAAACATGATATAACCTGCTATCACTACAACAGATAACATTCCAATCATCCACTTCTTCACGAGGTCCCTCCCATCGGTCCATCCATCCTCATCGATTTTCTACTCTCGTACGACAAGTACGCAATCGTCCCCACGTTCATGGTTTCTGTATGATTCGATCAAAACAATAGGACTACCTTCTTATAATTTAGGGTATTTCCTAAAAATACATATAAAACATAAGTAAGGAATGAGGGGATTTCATGACATTTCAACAAGTACTCTACATACTCGTGACCGGCGCCCTGTTCATGGCGCTCGTCGCTTACGTCTCGTATCGCATGACGAGAGGAAAAGTCGAAAGCGCCGACGATTACTTCTTGGCTGGTCGCGGTTTAACGGGTGTCTTCATCGCGGGATCGCTCCTGTTGACCAACTTGTCAGCGGAACAATTGATTGGCTTAAATGGCCAATCGTTCGCCGGCAACATGTCAGCGATGGCATGGGAAGTGACGGCCGGTATCGCTGCCATCATCATGGCGCTCTTTTTGTTGCCACGTTTTCTTGGCATCGGAATTTCGACCATTCCTGAATTTTTAAGTCAACGCTATGACGAGGACGTTCGTCGATTGACTGTCTTGTTATTTCTACTCGGCTATATGTGCGTGACGATTCCATCGATGCTGTACTCGGGTGGATTAGCCGTCCTGCAACTGTTCGATGTGCCGGCCCTTCTCGGCATCAGCTTTGAGCAGTCCCTTTGGCTCGTCGTTTGGTTCATTGGGATTATCGGGGCGATTTATGCCATCTTCGGAGGTCTTCGTGCCGTTGCCGTATCGGACACGTTGAACGGGATCGGACTCATCATCATTGGATTCCTCGTTCCGACACTAGGCTTTCTCGCACTAGGGGACGGGAATTTATTGGACGGGATGAAGACGATTGCGACGACGAATCCCGAAAAGTTGAACGCCATCGGTTCCGCTAACGACTCGGTCCCGTTTCTCTCCATTTTCACCGGAATGATTTTTGCGAACTTGTTCTATTGGGCACTGAATCAATACGTGATTCAACGGGCCCTCGGTGCAAAAAACTTAGCGGAAGGACAAAAAGGCGTTCTCTTTACCGGCTACTTGAAATTACTCGTTCCAATCTTCATGTTGTTACCTGGCGTCATCGCGTTTCACTTGTACGGGTCGAACGTCGAGAAGGCAGACCTCGCTTATCCGAGTTTGATTGCCGAGCTGTTACCGATGTGGCTCATGGGCTTTTTCCTCGCCGTCTTGCTCGGTGCCGTATTCAGCTCGTTCAACTCGCTCTTGAATAGTATCGCGACGCTCTTCGTACTCGACATTTACAAACCGAAGTTTAAACCGGATGCTTCTGACCAAGATTTGATTCGCGTCAGCAAATGGTTCGGGACGTTCGTTGCACTCGTCTCGTTCTTTGTCGCCCCGAATCTTATGTATGCGCCAGATGGCTTGTGGGACTTGATTCGTCGCTTCACCGGTTTCTTCAACATCCCGATTCTCGTCATCGTTTTAATCGGGATGCTTGTTAAACGTGTGCCGCCAATCGCCGCGAAGACCGTCGTCTTTTTCCACGTCATCGCTTACTATTTCCTCGTATGGGGGACGAAACAATGGTTCGGCGTCGAAATCGGCATCAACTTTATCCATATTTACGGAATCCTCTTCGTCATCGAGACGGGGATCATGCTCGTATTTGCGCGTGTGCGACCAATGCTTCAAGCGAATCCGATCCGAATCGAACTAGGGAGAGTCAAACCATGGCGTCATGCCCTTTCGACATCCATTTTGCTCGTCGCTTCGATGATTTTCGTTTACCTTGTCTTCTCGCCAATCGGACTCGCTTATGCGAACGGCATCGTTTCCGGATGGTTTGCTCCACTGACAGTGGGACTTGTCGTCATAACGTCCGGGCTCATCTGGGCATCTTACCGCTATGGTATTTCTCGTTATGAACGCTATCTAAACAATTTGGGTGAAGAGCCGTCCGATGTAAAAGAACAAAGCAGCTAAACCAATAGACCTCCTTGAACTTACACGTCAAGGAGGTCTACTTTTTGTTGTCGCTTCCGTTCATACATGGCATCGTCCGCACGTTGCCAAAGCGCCTCAATCGTTTCCGGACATGATGCCCACGCCAACCCGATGGCGACAGAAATCGATTCTTTTTGACAAGCTGCTTCGATTTGAAGAACCATTCGTTCACATGCGTCGCGGGGCATCATCTCTAGAAACAAGACGAACTCATCTCCCCCTAAACGATACACGGATGATTCAATTCCCTGAAGAATCATCCCGACCCGTTTCAACAAATCGTCACCAGCAGAATGTCCTTCCATGTCGTTTACGACTTTCAAATCGTTCACATCCAGCACGATGATTCCGACGTTACACGCATTTTCTGCTTGACCGGTGTCTTCAAACGCCCGACGATTGAAGACACCGGTCAAGCTATCGTGGCGACTTTCATACATGAGACGTTCACGCTCGGTCATGGCTGCTTCGATGTTCCGAATCACACCTTGAACTGCTACGATTTCACCATTCTCATAGATTGGCGTCGTATATTCCTCGAACCATACGTAAGCGCCGTCATTCGTGCGCCATCGTTGAAGAATCGCTTCTTCATAATTGACGCGTCCCGCCACTTTATCGAGTAATAGTCGCCGATCGTCCGGGTGGATTCTCCGAAAACACTCTTGTGCATCTGAATAACTTTGCATCACCGTCCCGTCTCCGAGATATAAATCTAAAGAAGGACTGATGTATCGGAAACGCCACGTCGGTTTCGTTTCAAAAATGTAAATGACATCTTTCGTTTGATTCCCGAAATGCATAAACGAAAGAGACTGTGAATGTGGCTGTGGACGTTTATATAGCCACAAGGCAATTAAAAATCCAACGAGTATCCCCCAGAAGAATAACGTCATTGAATCCACTTCCTCTCTGTTCGCCCATATCGTACCACGTTCGAGGTCAGACACCTGTCTCAATTCCTGTTATTTGGTAAATGTTTTTTTGAAAATTGAGTAAATTTTAGAGAGATTGTGATGGACATGATATAGTCGAATTATTGAATCACTCAATACATGGAGGTTTCTCATGCCACATTTCACACATCCATCGATTGACGAGACATTTTCGGGTGTCTATTTGCTCACCAATCGAAACGGATCAATCCACCAGTCTTACGGCTATGCGAATCGCTCAGAACAGATTCAACATGACGTGATGACACGGTTCGGAATTGCGTCCGGTTGCAAGCTGTTTACAGCAATCGCGATTTGCCAGTTAGTCGAGCAAGGGAAACTATCCTTTTCCACCTCGCTTGACTCATTTCAAACATTTGCCTTAACTCATCTGTCACCAAACGTCACCGTACATCAGTTGTTGACGCACACATCAGGAATCCCTGACTATTTTGATGAATCCGTCTCTGATGACTTTGAAGCGCTATGGCGTGATATCCCGATGTATCGGCTTCAACAGTTACGTGATTTTTTACCGTTGTTTCAACAAAAATCTATGAAAGACGAACCGGGTTCTCGATTCTCCTACAATAATGCAGGATATATTCTGTTAGGGTTGATTGTAGAAGATGTGACCGGGCAATCTTTCACCGACTATGTCGAACAATCGATTTTTCATCCTGCTGGTATGATTGATTCTGGATACTTTTCACTCGATGCCTTGCCTTCTAGAACAGCACTCGGTTATATTGACCACTCGGACGGCACATGGCGTACAAACCAATATGCGATTCCAATCAAAGGAGGAGCAGATGGTGGCGCGTATGTGACCGCTCAAGACATGACTAAATTTTGGAAATCGCTGTTTTCACATCAGCTTCTTGATACCGCTTCTACGTCGCTTCTTTTGACACCACACGTGACGGTTAATGACCGCGGCGGGAGTTATGGATACGGACTTTGGATTCAACATCACGCATCGGGAGATGTCTATAAATATCACGTGATGGGCTATGACCCTGGTGTCAGTTTCCATTCTGGTTACTATCCAGAAATCGATACCATCTCGGTCATTTGTTCAAATCAATCAGATGGGGCGTTCGACGTCATGAAACAGATTGAAATGCAGATTGGAGAACGGATTGAATGAACATTCGTACTTATATGGAATCAGACTTTGACTCGATTCAACAACTTAATCGCGATGAAGGTTGGAGCCAATTGGTAGAACGTGACGCGTTGACCCGTGAGGCATGGCGTCAATCAAACGTCACCTATGTGATGGAGTCTGAAAATGGAAAGATTGTCGCTTATTTGCGCGGATTGACTGATACGACAGTCAGTTTGTATGTTTGTGAACTGTTGGTCGCTTCTACATATCGTAGACGTGGTCTTGGCGAACAGTTACTCCAACACGTCCATACACTTTATCCAGACACACGGCTTGAGATGCTCGCAAGTCAAAATTCCCACACATATTACGAGAAATTACGGTTTCGTCCGTTCTACGGTTTTCGGAAAACGATTCACGAATAGGAGGAATGTATATGAAACTTGCTCTCATCACAGGCGCATCGCGTGGTCTCGGCCGTTCCATCGCTCAGGAACTACAAGCTAGAGATTACGAGGTGGTCGGGCTCTCTCGCTCACAGGCGGAAGACGTTACGTATCAGCAACGATCAGTCGACCTATCAAACGTCTCGGGGATTGATGCAGTCATTCGGGAGATCACACCGTTTCTAGAGCGGGCTGATTCGGTTTTGCTCGTTCAAAATGCAGCATGGATTGAACCGATTCATCGTGTCGGACAATTAGATGGTGAGAAAGTGACCGCTCATGTCCACGCCAACCTGCTTGCGCCGATGCTATTGGCGAATGCGGTCCTCGCTTTCGGTAAGCCGACCGATTTGATTCATGTGACCTCTGGCGCGGCCAAACGTCCGATCTCAGGTTGGAGCGCATATTGTGGCACGAAAGCAGGACTCGATCATTTCACGGAGACGCTTGCACTAGAGCTAGAAGGAACCTCACATCGTGCAGCTCTATTCAATCCAGGTGTGATGGATACGTCGATGCAGGCGGAGATTCGTTCTTCCTCGAAAGAGGCGTTCGCTGACCTTGAACAATTCCGTGCATACGAAACAGAAGGACGACTCCGTTCTCCTGAAACGGTCGCTCGTATATTTGCTGAACAGTTGATTGACCGTCCTCTAGAAAATGGCAAGACCTATTCGATTTACGACTTAATCAAATAATTTACCAGGTCAAAAAAAGAAACACCCTTCTCTCGTCAAACCGTCTACACTACATGCATAGATACGTGAAAGGGTGAATTTTATGAAAACCATTGCTGGAGGATTACTGCTATTTGGACTGTTTAGCCTCACAATGTCGTTCACAATGATTGGTGATACCGCTGTCGTCGGGGCGATGGTGAGTGGTGTTTCAATTTTATGTAGTGTCGGATTATTATTTGGGGCGACTGAACTCAGCCGAATCCGTCACGACCTGCTCCACGACAAAAAAACGTCTTTCCCATCTGAATGAGGGAAAGACGTTTTTGATTCAATCTTCTTCGTATTCCTCTAATAAATCATCAACATCATATTCTTCGAAGTCGTCTTCATCGATAAAGATATCGCGATCGTTCACGACGTGAATCGGACCATTGGCCACATCGATTCGAATCGTCCACGCCCAAGGAATGCGTAATCGGTTATAAACACCTGTCCAGAACTCCATTGACTCTTGCTCATACTGTTCAAATTCTGTCAGAAGTTCTTTGAACGACACGCCTGTTAACTGGAAGTTTGAATCTTGGAGCCGTTGGAGCGCATGATGCTTCGCTTCTAATTCGGCCGCTCGAACCATTTCCTCAGCTGTCGCCATCTCCAGGATCGTCCCGTCTGGTGGGAGAATATCGTATACGTTGAACAATTCGCCTTCTTCTACTTCTACATCGTCAAACTCATAGTCATCGTGCCGCATACTACATTCCTCCTTACGCAATTTGAATCCCCTTTATTGTACCACTCTCTACCCGTTTCCCCCTAAAGATTCGTGCATATATTTCATTTTGCCAGGGAAAGACTGTTAGAGTGAGGACATCTATAGGAAAAGAGGTTAAGCAGATGAATGAATCATTCCAAGCACTCGTGCTAGACCAACACGAGGAACGCCTTCATGCCGAAGTAAAAGAAGTGAACGCCGACGTCCTTCCGAAAGAAGAGGATGGAAACGTCTTAGTCGAAGTCCACTATTCCGCATTGAATTATAAAGACGCGCTCGGATTGACGACTTCAGGAAAAATCGTCAATCGCTATCCGTTCATTCCGGGATGCGAATTCGTTGGAACTGTCGTCGAATCAGACCACCTCGACATCAAAGTTGGCGATGAGGTGATTGCCACTGGTTTCGGGATTGGGGAACGGCATTTCGGTGGATTTAGCCAGTATGCGCAAGTACCGGGGAAATGGCTCGTGAAGTTACCTAAAGGAATGAGCATGCGAGATGCAATCGCCATCGGAACACCAGGACTCACCGCCATGCTTTCCATTGATGCACTCGAACACGCTGGTGTGCGTCCAGGCGAAGAAGTGCTCGTCACAGGAGCGACAGGTGGTGTCGGAAGCTTCGCGATTACGTTGCTTCGTCGCCTCGGCTACCATGTCGTCGCCTCCACTGGTAAAACAGATTCACCATACTTACGCTCACTCGGTGTCGAGACGATCATCGATCGAAGCGAATTAGAAGGACCTGCCCGTCCCCTTGCCAAGCAACGCTTCGATGCCGCTATCGATTCGGTCGGTGGAAATACACTCGCCAACATCTTGAGCCAGATACGATATGAAGGTGCTGTCGCCGCATGCGGTCTCGTCGGAGGCGCCGAGTTGCCGACGAGCGTTTATCCGTTTATTTTACGCGGCGTGAAGCTCATCGGCATCGATTCGGTCATGCAACCCATGGTTCGTCGTACGAACGCATGGGAACGCCTCGAAGAACTCATCGATCCGAAAGTTCTCAACGAGATGATCCATGAGATTCCGTTACACGACGTCCCTCGTCACGCCGAGGCGATGATGCGTGGCGAATTGAGCGGTCGTACCGTCGTCCGCCTTCGCTAAGCACATGAAAAGAGGCTGAATCACTCACGATTCAGCCTCTTTCCTCTCTATTCTCCATGGTGTGAAATCAGATGGTGAATCCGGCAGGTGCGTCTTTCACGACAACGAGTACCTTCCCTTGATCTAACTTTTCTTCGAGACGCTCTGATTCTTCTTTTGTGAAGCCGAGCTCCTGAAAATCGGCTCGCAGTTCATCTCCTTTTTTGCGGAACACGTTTTTGGCAGCTGTCCCCAAACCGACGTCACTTGCTGAGACGGTGTTCGCATCGGCATTGTCCGCGACACGCTTACTTCGATCATCGTCATGTGTGATGACGTAGATGTTAGATTCATCAATCCCATTTGTTTTCATCGATTGAACGGCGGTAACGACTTCTTCATCATTTGTAAATTCTTTGTACAAAACTGACATGTCTATTCTCCTCCTTCAATTCTACTACATTATTAGTTATTACCTTCCTTCCTGTTCTTCACACATTAAAAAACGATGACAAACGTCATCGTTTTGTTAAACGGCAGGTTCCTGCCCTTTTCGCTTTTTCAATTCTTCTAATAAAATGTTCGATTCATTGAATGGAATCGACTGGCGACCAATCCGTTCGATGTGGTCATGTCCTTTCCCGACGACCACGACACGCTTTCCTTCTAACGCTTGCGTGGCCGCATGGCGCAGGGCTTCTTCCCTTGCTTCAAACGTCACATACTTCACATCCGGTTGGATTCCTTTTACTAAGTCACGAATGATTTGTTTCGGGTCTTCCATGCGGATATCATGTACCGTGACAATCACCTCGTTTGAATAGCGGCTTGCGATTCGTCCCATATCTTGACGTTTCGTGGGATCTCGGTCTCCTGCCGCACTTAACACGACGACAAGTGCACGGTCGTCTTGTTGCAATGTAGACAAACATTTCTCTAGCCCGTCTGGTGTATGAGCATAGTCGATATATATCTCGGCATCCTCTGTAGCTAAACGTTCTAACCGCCCTTTTGGCAAGGTGAGTCCTGGAACATTTGAAACGATGGTCCGTAGCGCCATATCCGAAGTCGACACAAGTCCAATGGCCGCCGCTAAGTTCGCTGCGTTGAACGCCCCCATGAATCGGACGGGCACTTCGAGCTTGAACTCCTTCATACTGACGAGTACCGTTTCTTCACGCCAAATCACTTGGATGTCCGCCTCGATGTCCTCTTTTGTACTATACATAATGGCTTGACGTGTCGGCGCAAACTCAGCCATGACATGACTAGCCGGATCTTCCGCATTTAACACAATCGCCTCACCATTCGTCACTTCCACTTGTTCAAACAATCGCGCTTTGGCCCGGGCATACTCATCCATCGAACGATGATAGTCTAAATGATCATGCGTCAAATTCGTAAACGCAGCAGCATGAAAGTGTATTCCCGCTACGCGACCTTCCATTAAGGCATGCGATGATACCTCGAGTACGCAATCCGTGACGCCTGCATCGACCATCTCTGCTAATATGCGATGTAAGACGACGGCTTCTGGTGTCGTATTGGCTGTCTCAACCGTTTGATTATGAAAACGCGCGCCAATCGTACTAACGATTCCGGCACGACGTCCTGAAAGACGCAACAAATCATAAGTCAATGTCGCCGTCGTAGTTTTTCCATTCGTTCCTGTCACACCGTATATACGCATCCGATGAGAGGGATGATCATAAAATACACTCGCAACCTCTCCTGCCGTCTGTTTCGTATCGGCAACAACCACATTCGGAACATCGAGATCGAGTGGATATTCTGAGATGACCGCACTCGCACCGTTGGCGACGGCGTCCTCCGCGAACTTATGACCGTCAACCGTATAACCGCGAATGCAAATAAAGACATTCCCTGAACTGACCTTCCTGGAATCGGTTTCGACTCCGGTCACCCATGGATCAAAAATGTCATCCATCTCATTTTGTAAAATGGCGGATAAACGTTTCGTTCTCATGCTGTGTACGTCCTTTCTCATGGGTGTCGCTAGGTTCATAAAACCTTATCGTCATGTTACTAGATTTTAACGGCAATTGAGATGACAAATATATTACTTCCCGTTTTCAAAGAAAAGCAATCACTTCACAAAAAAAACCTAGACGTTGCACTCACGTACTAGGTTCCTCCATTTTGAATGCTAAATTGTATTTTAGTAGCTCCGCCTCAAGGACAAAAAGGGCATTCGGTCCGATTCCATGCCAACTCGCAACCTCACGGCGTGTATAGGGACACAATTCATGCAGAGACTCGATTCCTTTAGCGACTAGTGCCCTTTTAGCTGGCGCTGCTAACGTTGGTAAGGCAATCATCCAATCTCCGCCTTTCGCTTTCTAAATCGTCCGTTGATGGGAAGACAGGCAAGAACTTGCTCGATTCGAAACGTTCGTCTCGCTTGTTTATTCAAATCCCATGCCACCACGTACTCTCCTTGCACTTTAATCAGTTTGACCCGCCGCTCTGAAAATGTCCCATGTCGATCGACATACACCATTTCTGTGACTTGTCCCGAACGCATCCATCGTAACAATTCTTCTCTCATCCTGTTTTCCCTCCTTTATTTTCATTATACAGAACATTTGTTCCTATTTCTATTGATAAGCTGTTCGCTGATTCAAATTTCGATTATGATGAAGGAAATCAAATGAGAGAGGAAAAAACCGATGACTTATGTATTATTACTGATCTTGGCTGCCTTTTTATTCGGGGCAATGATTTTCGCTGCGCTCGCGTTACCAAACCTTCGCAACATTTTATTCAATCGTGGCAGTTTGTTCAATCAACAGAGTGAAACCGTCACTTGTCCGAAGTGTAAAACATCATTCAAACGCGCGCCGGGAGACGCACAAACTTGTCCGAATTGTTATCACACTTTTTGAATCGTTGAGGGGCATGCATATTCGACCGCTATTCTTCATATTCCTTGGTTTAAATGGTAGCAAATGAGTGAAAGAACAGAGAGGATGCTTTATCAGAGTAAAGTTCCTGATTCTTTTTATCGTTGAAACCTTCATTCCATACGAAAGGAGTTGCATATGCTTCCTACACTCGATGAACGCCTGGTCGATCAAATTCGTCTTAAAAATCGCCAAGCCTTAGAACATTTATACTCACGCTATGAAAAACTACTTTATCGATATGCGCTTCATCTGAATGACCATCCTGCAACTGCAGAGGCGGCCTTGACCGATTTATTTTGTCGGATTTGGCAACAACGTCTCGATTTCAATCCACATTCCGAAACGATTCGTGCGACCCTCATCCGTTCATTAGAGGAAATCATGCACTATATGAAAGAAGACAAATCAGATTCCAACACTTCTAAAATCCCTTCTGCATAAGGTTTTGTTGTCATCTCCGGATACATCTGTTTTGCCTGTTCGGTCGCGTTGTTCACCAAGTATCCGTTCCCGACATATGCTAGCATGCTAATGTCGTTCCCACTGTCGCCAAAAGCGTACGTATCTTCTCGTGAAAAGGAAGCAGTGGCGTATACATATTCCAGGCTTGATACTTTCCCCGCATGCTTCGGATAAAAATCGACATCGAATGCATCAGCCGGGTCACCCGCTTTCGGATTGCATCGACTCATATTGACAGCAATGCCAGCTGAATCTGTCAGCATCCGAAGCGTTTCTCTCCATGAACCGACTTGGTCGCGGACATAGTAACTTCGAATCCAAGGACTCATCCCATTCCCTGGCTGTTCATCTAATTCAATATGCATCTGTCCAGTCTGTGACACGATGCGTTCCACACGTGATACAAAATCGCTCGGAAACGGTTCTTGATAAGCCTTGTCCTCAACGAACGTTCCGTCCGTCTCGATTCGATATAATTCTGTGCCAAGACTCGAGGCGATTCGATGAGGCCAAAAGCGAAGATTCGCCCGTTTTGCTTTTTCGTGTATCGACGCAAGCGAGCTCCCCGTCACCCACATCGTCGACACGCTTGACGAATGTCGTTCCAAAAAGTCCTCGAGCCGACGGACAGAAGCTAGTTGGTCAGCTGAACATGCATGTGGAAAATAGGTCTCATCAAAATCAAAACAAACAAGTGTACGTCCTTCATCTGTGAATCGCTTCATTCTATCGTCTCCTTATCGTTTTCCCTTTCCTGTATAGTACAATGAAACGGAGGAGGGATCTTATGATTCAACGTATCGCTCAAATCTATTGCCAAATGAGTAGCCTGATCACGGGATTGATCATCGTTTTCGCTTTCCTATTTGGCATTCGATCGTATTTCTTTTGGATCACGGTCAGTTCTCCTATGGTCGCCATCGGGTTGATGCTCGTGACGGCGGTCGGGCTGAGCATCATCACCTATACCTTTTCAGAGAAATTACGATTATTCATTTTTACGAAACTTCCAATCCCATCATCTACGTGTTCAATAAATAGTCACACAAAATAGGCATCCATTTTTCGATTTTATACGTTAGATCAATACAAGGGACATCCCTTCTGCGCAAAGGAGTATGTTATGACTGACTTAGAATTGTACGAGCGTGTCCGGCAAAAGGACAAAGAAGCGCTCGAAATATTGTATGATCGGTATGAGCGAATTTTATACGCCTTTGTCCTACAACTGACAAAGGATCGCGATTTAGCCGAAGAAGCCATGCAAGAAGTATTTATCAAGTTGTGGCGCGGCGGTGGCGTCTATGATGATTCGAAAGGCAAGTTCAGGTCCTGGCTCTTTACGATGAGCCGCCACGTGGCCATCGATTTGATTCGAAAGCGTAAACCTGATTTACAATTAGATGAGTCCTACGCGGAGGCCATCCCTTCTGAGTCACCATCCGTTGAAAAAGAAGTGGAGTGGCAAGAAGAACGCGCTCAAATCGAGACGGCCATGGCAACACTTCCAGCCGAACAACAGCAAGTCGTCCGACTCATGTACTTCCAAGGGCTCAGTCAGCAGAAGATCGCTGATGCATGTGGCATCCCGCTTGGTACAGTGAAAGGAAGGGTCCGACTGGCGCTGAAGCAACTGAGGAAACAGTTATCCCATGAATTCATCGGAAAGGAGGTAGAACAATGAACGCATGCGACCAATTGATTGACTATTTCAACCAACATCTATCAGAAGATGAGCGAGCGAAATTTGAACAACATCTGGCTTCGTGTAAAGATTGTCAAGAAGAGCTCGAACAACTCGAAGCACTCGTCGGTGGCGTCGCGTTCTTGTCTACTCCGATTGAACCACCCCGAGGCATGAAAGCACGTGTCCTCGATCGTGTATTCGAAGAAGAAGAAGACAATGAACCCGTGACATCTTCTGTGACATCTGATCCCGTTCCACCTGTCACACCTTTCAAAGCAAAACGAGAACGGAAAGTACCTGTCTGGGGGATGGTGACGCTCGCGGCGGCACTCCTTCTCTCTTTGATCGGAAACGGGTATCTGCTCACCAATCAACCCGACTCACCTGGCATCGCATTGACCGAGACGATTCCACTTGAGGGTGAATCTGAAGGAACCGCTTATCTTGCAGAGCAAGACGGTACGACGCAATTGATTGTCCAAACGAACGGCTTAGCTTCACTCGACGACAATGAAGTGTACCAAGTCTGGCTTTTAAAAGATAATGCTCCGATCCCAACCGGTGCCTTTGTCACAGACGACAAAGGTAACGGGACCGTCATCTATACGCTCGACTCAGATGAAGTCGACGTCGACTGGGATACGGTCGCCGTCACGAAAGAACCAAACCGTGGAAACGAGACACCACAAGGTGAAATGGTCTTAAGCGCAAGTTTATAATTCCCTAACCGGACGCATCTGCCGTCCGGTTTTTTGTTATGATGAACCAAAGGAGTGAATGGGATGCAAAAACCAAAAATCGGTATTGTCGGACTTGGAAATATCGCTCAAAAAGCGTATTTACCCATCCTTTCGATTCATCCTCGAATCGACTTGATCGGTGCCTTTTCCCCGAACACATCTAAGCGAGACATGATTTGCCAAACGTATCGAATGACCTCTTTCGACACGTTGAATGAACTCGCCTCATCCATCGATGCAGCGTTCGTACATAGTTCAACGGAAACTCATTATGACATCGTATCGTATTTATTAGAACACGGCGTCGATGTTTATGTTGATAAGCCCCTCGCCGCAACAATCGAGGAAGCGGAGCAGCTCGTCATTCAAGCCGAACGTCTTGGGCGTAAATTGATGGTCGGGTTCAATCGACGTTTCGCTCCGATGTATATGCGTCTACAAAACGAGTCCTCTGCTCACATGATTGATGTGGTAAAACATCGCGAGAATGACGTCGGCCCTAAGGATGCGACCTTCACCTTACTCGATGATTACTTACATGTCATTGATACGCTACGTTTCCTCGCTGGTAATAAGCTAACACTCGTCTCAGGTCACGTCGAAGTCAATGACAAGCATGAGCTTCGATTCGCCCGCCACGTGTGGCAAGATGAGCACGGAATGCACACGACATCGATGCACCGTTCAGCAGGAGTGAACCATGAGCACGTCTCGATCGTCCGGGATGGCGAACGATTGTCTGTCGAAGAGATGGTCACGCTACATCGTTTCAAGCAAGGTCGGCATGAGGTCGAAACGTTCGGGTCGTGGGACACGACACTCACGCAACGTGGTTTCCAGGGCGCGATTGACCACTTCATTTCCGCACTCATCGATGATACAGCGATTTCAACAGACGGTCGTGTTGCCCTTGAGACACAACGACTTGTCACAAATCTAATCAAGTGAAGGAGGGCTATATATGGATTTCTTTTTCTACATCATGGTTATGGTGATTGTCGTCTCGTCAGTCGGTGCCAATACGATTATCAAAACGAGAGAAGCACGTGTCGAAGAACGACGATTGAAGATCGAAGAAGAGAAACTCGCGATCCAACGGCTTGAACTCGAGATGAAGCGCGAACAAGACAAACTCGACCATCATGGATTTTAATCAAAAGCGGTCACCCTCCAAAATGAGGGCGACCGCTTTGCCATTACAGATGACGATTTGAAATCGGCAGTTGTTCTCTTCGTTCCGCGAGCGTCGACCACGTCACAGCCGTCATGATACAACCGGCACCGATAAAGAAGTTAAGATGGAGCGTTTCGTTCAAAACGAGCCACCCGAGCGTCCCGCCAACCAAGGGTTGAAAGAAGAAAAAGAGTGACCCGACACTCGCATCCATTAACTCGAGTCCTTTGTTCCAGAAGAAAAACGCTCCTGCCGTCGATACGACACCGATATAGAGAACACTAAGCCAAAGGACGCCATTTAACTTTGGCCAACCTGCTTGCATCACCTCTATACTCATCAAAGGCGTCATCAATAACCAGGCGACTCCAATCGCAAATGTCGTGAGCGTCAAGGTCGACAACGTCTGTGTGCCGATTTTTACATAAATCGACATGAGCGCCCACGTCACGGCAGCTAGAACAAGTATGAAACTGCCTACTCGATACGTCCCTTCCCCTTCCCAACCAACCACGATGAGAACACCGACCGTTGCCAATCCAAGTGCTCCAATCTTGACAGGAGTCAGTCGTTCCTTCAATAGGATTCGGGCAAATAACACCATGAAAGCTGGCGTCGCTGCGGTCACAAGGGACCCGGTATGTGCATCCGATAGCTTCGTTCCGATAAATTGAAACGAAATCGAGGCAACGTATCCGATGACACCGACAAGTCCGATCCATTTCCAATCTGCCCTTCGAATCGATTCTCGTCCAAACCGAAACCAAACGACGAATAAGACCATAAATGCAACAGCGTATCGTAACCAGACGAACGTGAACGGTTCAATATATGCGAGTGCATATTTACTGACCACATACATTCCTCCCCATATACTCGCCGCAAGGGTCAAACTGAGTGCTCCTAGCCATTCTTTCCTCATTTTCTCGCCTCCTCAATGGCGACTATATACGACGCCTTCGCTTCGATTCCCTCTATTTTCATTGTCAGGTAGATGAAAAACGCTTACAATCAAGATATAGATTGAATGAAAGGAGGGAGAAAGGTGAAATTTGTCGGACGTACGCATTGGACAACTGAACATTTGTACGTTTTGCGTGCGATTTTTCACGATGTCGCTTAATCAAGGGACCCGTCTGTCCTTTTTTAGACATTGCTGAATATACGACAAAGCGCCTCTCTCTTTCTAAACCGAGCGCTTCTTTGCGCTCGGTTTTTTTGATAGGCCCTAACCTTAGGAGGAACCTATTATGTTGATCGATCTTCAACACATTCAAAAACAATACGGTGGGCACGCTGTTCTCACAGATGCCAATTTATTCATGAACGAAAATGAACGAGTCGGGCTCGTTGGTCGAAACGGCAGTGGCAAAACGACGCTATTGCGCATCATTGTCGGCTCCGAAGAACATGACGATGGAACGATTTACCGTCGACAAAGACTTTCCGTCGGTTATTTGGTCCAGCTTCCCGACTATCCCGGACGAAGTGGTCGTGAGGTCCTCTACACTGCTTTTGAGGAAGTGATTCGTCTAAGCGAAAAGATGGCTCATCTCGAGCAAGAAATGGCGACGTCCAAACAACTAGAACGTCTTCTCGAATCATACGGTGCTATCCAAGAACAATTCGAACATGCGGGTGGATATGTCTACGAGTCAAAAATCAGCGCAATGATTGATGGACTCAAATTGACCTCATTCGCGGACCAACCGTTTGATACGCTAAGCGGTGGCGAGCGTACAAAAATCGGTCTCGCCTTGGCGCTTCTTCAGGAACCAGAGCTACTCATTTTAGATGAACCGACGAACCATCTAGATTTAGAAGCGATGACATGGCTCGAATCCTATTTACAGGATTATGCTTCAGCGCTCCTCATCGTCTCCCATGACCGGGTCTTCTTAGATGCGGTCGCCACGCGAATCGTCGAGTGCGAGGATGGAGAATTGACGAGTTATCCTGGGAATTATACGGATTTCGTTGCCCAAAAAGAAAAACAGTTGCTTGACCAGTTTCATGCTTACACGGAGCAACAGAAGAAAATCAAAAAAATGAAAGAAACGATTCGACAGTTGCGGCAATGGGCCAACGAGGGCAATCCACCGAATGAAAAGTTCTATCGTCGCGCCAAATCGATGGAAAAGGCTCTCGAACGAATTGAACGAATCAAACGACCACAACTCGAAGCCGAGCAACCGAATATCCAGTTCACGACGAACGGGCGAACCGGGCGCGACGTCTTCGAAGTAAATGATATGACACTTATCTATGATCGTCCTCTATTTGAAGACGTGCACTTCTACACAGGGCACGGGGAACGCGTCGCCATCGTCGGACCGAACGGGAGTGGAAAGTCTTCGCTTTTGAAAATATTGCTCGGTGAAGTTATCCCGCAAGCCGGAACCGTAAGGCGAGCCGACCAAGCCAAAATCGGCTATCTATCGCAACACATCACATTCGACGAATCTCATCGCTTAATCGAGGCGTTTCGGGACCGGATCGCAGTCGATGAAGGCAAAGCGAGACACCTTCTCGCTCAATTTCTGTTTTACGGCGCGAGTGTGTTTAAACCGGTCACGAATTTGAGCGGCGGGGAGAAGATGCGACTCATGCTTGCCATCCTCGTCCATGAAGAAATCAATGTCCTTGTCCTAGATGAGCCGACGAACCACCTCGATATCGAATCGAGAGAGGCACTTGAAGAGGCGCTCGAACGTTTCCCTGGAACGGTCGTTACGGTTTCTCATGACCGCTACTTCTTAAATAAGCTGTTCCCCATCACGTATTGGCTCGACGGGACGATGACGCGTTTCGAAGGTAATGTCGCCTATGCCCTCGACAAGCGTGGACAGGCATCGAAAGATGAACCTGTAACGGAGCGCGTCAAACCATCAAAATCGCTGAAGCAGACGAAAGTCGCTCCATCTACGGTTGATGAGGAAACTCACCTAACCCAATTAGAGACAGAACATCGGGCACTGCTCCAACGGATGAATGAATTGGATGACCTTGATGAATTGATGGCGTTACAACGACAAGTTGATGCATTGCAAAAAGAAATCGATGACGTGATGACACGTTTGCTCGAATCTTTATAACCTAATATAGAGAAGCGGCACCCAATCAAGGGCGCCGCTTCTTTTGCTCGAATCGAATCTGTATGAAATAGCCGATGACCGCGATAGCCATCAACCCAATTGGGAGTATGCGGTAAAGACCTTCCATCGTTCCCGTTGTCAAAAGAATCACTCCACTAAGGAACGTTCCGAACCAATATAGCTTTGGCATATGATCCCTCCATCGGTTGCATTCACTCAATAGGATACCACAAGAAAAGCGCCCTCACTCGGCGCTTTTCTTGATTCTCTAGTCCCCGGACTTTCATCCAACCAAGCCCTTGCTCGATTGACCGTCCCATCCATGATTTGGTTCGACTAGAGATGTCCAAGCCAACGTGACGCATCATTCCAATCCGTTCATCGTCCATTGGTTCACCAATTGTTTTTCATTCGAAAACATGAAATCGAATAGGTGACTCATAGACATTTTGATTGAATGGGCACGAGAGGACTTGGCACCTATGATGTCCACTTCTGACGCGGATCATGTGGAATTCCGTATACAAACAGTCTGTCTGGTATGCTTGCTCCGATGGCAAGCAGAGGCCGACGTATCATCGTTTGGAATACACGATTCACGTTCATATGGACTTTGCCCATCCCTTTCATCCATAAGCGACAGGTGACGAAAGTGCCTCCCCGTTCCCAACTCATTTCAGAAAGTGAATGGTTACATGTATACAATATCCGTTTTAAGTGAGATTCAATCCTCGTTCACGATTTCTCCATAATCCAATTCATACATAATGCGTCAGCGCATAAGCGACCCCGTCCTCTTCTACATCCTTTGTAATATGCGTGCTTAAATCTTTTAACGGATCCACAGCATTCCCCATCGCAATCCTTATTTCTGCCACTTCGAACATCGACACATCATTCAGATTGTCTCCGATGGCGACGACATCACGCATCGGAATCTGTTCATGCTCAGCTAGCTGTTTCAAGGCTGCGCCTTTACTCGCATGAGGATGTCCGATTTCAATTTTCGTCCACCCCGCAGTCGTAATCAAAATATCGTTCCGTGGTTCATAGATTTTACGCAACCGGTGTAGCTTTCGGCGATCGAACGAATAGACAAACACCTTGTACACTTCATCTCGTGCAAAGTCGATGTCTGCCATCGAATCCATATACGTCAGACCGAATTGCTCATTTTGAATTTCAATCTCACGTTCCGCCCACTCGCGAGTGAACGATTGATCGTGTGGCAACACCTCATCGAGTTCCCGCTTCAGTAAATCGCTTCCTGAACGGAGAACCTTCACTCCCGCATTCGTATAAAATTCAACGTACGCATCGTCCGCATCAGCGATTTCCCACAGTTCATTTACGATTGTCTGATCCATCGCATGATAGTAAATTCGCTCGTTCTCATAGAACCCGATTGCTCCGTTACCTGACAAAATCGGACAGATGAGGTCACTTCGCTTCAACAGCTCCTCGATATCATGAATCGAACGTCCTGAACAAATCGCAACGATATCACCATTATCTTGCCGACGACGAATCGCCTCCTGGTTTGCCTCTGTTATCACGCCTGTGCGCGATAACAGCGTCCCGTCTAAATCAATCGCAATCAATTTCATATCGTTCCCTCCTCTTTGGTTCTTTTCCCGATTCAACTATACAAAACACGATGAAATGCGTCTCCTGTTTGCAATGTGGAGATTAGGGAACCGTTTATTAATGCTACATAATTTTTTTGAAAGGGGACATCTATGAAGGATTCTAAACAAAAGCCACGTTTGAATCGCGTCTTTTACATCTCAGCAAGTTTGATCGCCTTACTCGTTCTATTCGGAGCCATTGCCCCAACATCATTCGCTTCAATCGCAGGATCTATTTTTAACTTTACAACTCGCTCGTTCGGTTGGTTCTATTTACTTTCCGTATTCTTGTTTGTGCTCTTTTTAGTCTTTTTAGCGTTCAGTAAATACGGAAAAATCCGTCTCGGGAAGGATGACGATCGCCCTCAATATCCGTTCTTTACTTGGATCGGCATGTTATTTTCCGCGGGATTCGGTGTCGGACTCGTCTTTTGGGGTGTTGCCGAGCCGATGAGTCATTTCTTTACGCCACCTTATACGGATACGGAGGCATTGACGGTCGAAGGGGCACGCCTCGCGATGGCCTATTCGTTCTTCCATTGGGGTGTCAGTCAATGGTCTGTCTTTGCGATTGTCGGACTGATCATCGCCTATTTCCAGTTTCGTCGTAATGCGGACGGGCTCATCTCGACTAGCCTCTCACCACTTATAAAAGAACGACCGTACAAACAACCGTTGAACCAGACGATTGATATTTTAGCGGTCATTGCCACCGTCATGGGTGTCGCGACGTCGCTTGGTTTAGGTGTTCTTCAAATCAATGGCGGACTGAACAGCGTGTTCGGGCTCCCGAACACCGCTTGGATGCAAGTCGCCATCATCGTCGTCTTGACCGCTCTCTTTTTAACATCGACGACGACAGGGCTCGATCGTGGCATCAAGTGGTTGAGTAACATCAACTTAGGTACCGCACTCGTGTTGATGGTCTTCGTCTTCTTTGCCGGTCCTACCATTTTCATTTTAGAAACATTGACGCTCGGTCTAGGTGACTACTTACAAAATTTCATTCGCTATAGTCTTCGTCTACAACCGTATCAACAGGGGACGTGGGTCCGGGATTGGACAATCTTTTATTGGGCATGGGCCATCGCCTGGTCCCCATTTGTCGGAGCGTTCGTCGCACGTGTCTCACGAGGACGTACCATTCGTGAATTCATCGTCGGTGTCCTCATCGTTCCTCCGTTCATTGCGCTCCTTTGGATTGCCGTATTCGGGGGCACTGCCCTACATCTAGATTTATTCGAAGGGACTTCCATCGCTGAAGCCGTCAATACGGACGTGACGAGCGCATTGTTCGTGACGTTTGCCGAGCTCCCGTTCAGTTTCATCCTGTCCGTCTTGTCGATTCTCTTGATTTTGACGTTCTTGATCACGTCGGCCGATTCTGCCACCTACATCATCAGTAGTATGACGACGAACGGTAGCTTGAATCCGCCCCTCCCCGTTCGAATCGCTTGGGGAGTTCTGTTAGGAGGAATCGCTGCCGTCTTGTTGATTGCGAGTGGCTTAGAAGGACTTCAAACTGCGTCGTTGATTTCCGCCTTGCCCTTCACGATTATTCTGCTCTTGATGGTATTCACATTATTTAAGTTACTCCGACAAGAGAACGTACGAAAAATAAAATAAGCTGTATTTTTAAACGCTCGGGAAGATCCTTGAGCGTTTTTTAGTTTGACTCGCCGACATCTCGTTGTTTGTTGACTTCCTTATGTCCGATTGCTACGATTTTGACAACGTATAAGCTTTAAAGGGGGATTATGGGGAGATGAACGATTTCACACGTGCTTACGCACAACAACTAGACAAACAAGACCCGCTCGCATCATATCGGGAAGAATTTTACTTACCGGAAGACGGGATTTATATGGATGGGAATTCACTCGGGCTCTTATCGAAACGAGCCGAGCGTACGCTCCTTGAATCGCTCGCGGACTGGAGAGAGCTCGGGATCGATGGTTGGATGTCCGGTCGCCATCCTTGGTTCAACTTGTCCGAAGAGCTGGCTGCATTGAACGCGCCGCTCATCGGTGGAAAGTCGGAAGAAGTAATGGTCACCGGTTCGACGACCGTGAACTTGCATCAACTTGTCGCTTCGTTTTTCAAACCAGAAGGCAAACGAACGAAGATTTTGGCAGACGCCCTCACGTTCCCGTCTGATATTTACGCCTTGAAGAGTCAGCTCGAACTTCGTGGACTCGACCCATCAGAGCACCTCGTCCAAGTCAACAGTCCGGATGGGCGCTTCTTAGCAGAAGACGACTTGATTGCCGCGATGACTGACGAAATCGCCCTCATCGTATTACCGACCGTCCTCTATCGGAGTGGTCAGATTTTAGATATGCCTCGTCTAACGAAAGCGGCACACAAGCGTGGAATTTTGATCGGCTTCGATGCCTGTCACTCCGTCGGCGCCATCCCTCATGACTTCCACGACTGGGGTGTCGACTTCGCATACTGGTGCAACTATAAACATTTGAACGGGGGTCCGGGAACGGTCGGGGGCTTATTCGTTCATGAACGTCACTTCGGCACGACACCTGGACTCGCCGGATGGTTCGGTTCGCGCAAAGATAAACAGTTCGATATGGACCATACGATGACACCGGCCGAACATGCCGGTGCGTTCCAAATCGGAACACCACACGTTATGAGTCTTGCTCCTCAACTTGGCGCGCTTGAGATGTTCAACGAGGTCGGGATGGAAGCGATTCGTCAAAAATCACTCGCGCTCACGACGTATATGATGGATTTGATCGAAGAGATGCTCGCACCTCACGGATTCTTCATCGGTAGCCCGACGGACACACGACAGCGCGGCGCTCATTTGAGCCTCGAGCATCCCGAAGCGGCACGCATCTGTAAAGCGTTGAAGAAACATCACATCGTCCCTGACTTCCGCGCACCGAATATCATCCGTCTCGCACCGGTCGCACTATATAATACGTTTACCGACGTATATGACGTGATCGTGACGTTGAAGAAAATCATGGACGACAAAGAATATGAGGCGTTCGAGAACGTCCGCGAAGTGGTCGCATAAGGGGGAACTGTCATGAGTGAACGCACAGAACATAAAGTAGAAAAATCGATTCAAACGGATTTCTCAAAAGACATGTCGTACGGGGACTATCTCCAACTCGACCCGATTTTATCAAGTCAACATCGCCTTTCTGACCATCATGATGAGATGCTGTTCATCATCATCCATCAGACGAGCGAGTTGTGGATGAAACTCATTTTGCATGAATTGACAGCAGCCACGACGGCCATCACGAACGGCGAACTCGAACGTTCGTTCAAGATGCTCGCCCGCGTCTCGAAGATTCAGCAACAACTCATCCAGTCATGGGGCGTTCTCGCGACGTTAACGCCGGCCGAGTATTTAGAGTTCCGAGATCAACTCGGCTCTTCATCTGGTTTTCAATCTTACCAGAACCGACAAATCGAATTCGCGCTCGGCTTCAAAAACGCACGGACGCTCAGTGTTTACGCGCACGATAAAAAACTGTATCCATTGCTCGAAGGCTCGCTACAAGCTCCTAGTATTTACGATGTGACCGTCCGCGAAATGCATCGCCGCGGTTTTCCGATTGATGCGAGTGTACTCGAACGTGATGTCACTCAGGACTGGGAATGGAATGAAAGTGTCGAGAAGGCATGGGTCGAGGTCTATCGAGACGTCGACACGTATTGGGACTTATATGAGCTCGGTGAAAAGCTACTCGATATCGGTAGCCAGCAACAGATGTGGCGCTTTAACCATATGAGCACCGTGGAACGCATTATCGGACAGAAGATGGGAACAGGTGGTTCGTCTGGCGTGAACTATTTACGTCGTGTGCTCGACCATCGCTTCTTCCCAGAACTGTGGACGGTCCGGACATCACTATAAGAGGAGCTGAACAAAATGACTTGGATTGATGTATCACAGCCACTTCATGCCGATGTTGCGACATGGCCGGGAGATACAAAATTTTCGTATGAAATCGCGTGGCCGATGGCAGAGAGTGGTTCGGTCAATGTCGGGAAGATGACATTGAGTTTACATCTCGGGACCCACATCGATGCACCGTTTCATTTTGACGACCATGGGAAGCGCGTGATCGACCTCGATCCGTCTGTATATATCGGACCAGCCCGTGTGATTCATCTACCGCATAAGGCAAAGATTGAAGCATCTGATTTGGATGGTCATGATTTGACTGGGGTGGAACGCCTCATCTTAAAAACGGATGGTTGGCCCGATAAGAGCGTCTTCCCCGAGACAATCCCTGAACTGACACCCGCTCTTGCCGATCGTCTCGGGGAACTTGGAATCTTCTTGATCGGACTCGACTTACCGTCCGTTGATGCGATTGACAGTAAAGAGATGAGCGGCCATCACGCGTTAGCACGAAATGGTGTGCATATCCTAGAAGGACTCGTTTTAGACAATATCTTACCGGGAGATTACGATTTGAATGCCGTCCCTCTCCCAATCGTCGAAGGGGATGGAAGTCCCGTTCGCGCATTGCTTCGCCCTATATTGTAAAGAGATAGCCGGAATCGGCTGTCTCTTTTTTGATTAGACAGGGATAGTCCGACGTTTGGCGAAATAGATGAGAAACTCTATTTGAAGAGAGGACATTCGATGAAGATTCTATTATTATCTGGCGGTGATGGAAAAAGACTATGGCCACTTTCGAACAATTCGAATGCCAAACAATTCATTCGTTTATTGCCTAGCAGAGGTGGAACGAAACAATCAATGCTTGAAAGAGTTTATAATCAACTAAAAACACAAGATTTAGACACTAACGCTTTCATTATCACAAATGTTCAGCAAAAAGATTGTGTCATTCATCAAGTTGGTACAGATACTAATATCATTTCCGAACCAACTCGTCGTGATACATTTCCCGCTATCGTTCTCGGGGCAAGCTATTTAAACGAGCAACATGTGCCTCTGGATGAAACGGTACTTGTGATGCCGGTCGATGCTTACGTCGACCTCCGCTTCTTTGAATATTTCCCTCAAGTCGATGAAGCAGTCCAAGCGAACGATGATGCTTTGCATCTAATTGGGGTCACACCCCTTCATCCGACATCAAAATACGGATATATCGTTCCAGACGAGACGGCCCAAATGTCCTCGGTTCGCCTATTTCAGGAAAAACCGACCGTCGATGTAGCAGAACAGTTGATTGGACAAGGTGCCCTTTGGAACTGTGGAATCTTTGCTTGCAAGTTACATCTGTTACTTGATGAACTAGCAGAACGAAACTTACCGACAACTTATTCAGACCTCACTTCACGCTATGACGAATTAGAAAAGACTTCGTTTGACTATGCCGTTGTCGAACATGCAGAGTCGGTATTCGTTCACCGCTACGATGGCGATTGGAAAGACTTAGGAACATGGAACACATTGACTGAAGAAATGACGTCCACAACTCACGGTCAAGTCGAACTGTTCGAATCGACGAACACGCATGTGATCAATGAATTGAACCTTCCTTTGATTGGGATTGGGCTAGAAGACCTTGTCGTCGCCGTCAACGCGGATGGAATTCTCGTCTCGAAGAAAGAGGCGACCCCGCAGCTGAAAGATTATCTCGCCTCATCCGACGACTATCCAAAATTCAAATGGAAGCGATGGGGGCAGTCGGAAGTCATCCATCATGAGACACTCGCCGATGGGCATCACAGTGTGACACGTCGCATGCTCGTTCAAGCAGGGAAAGAACTCAGTTACCATTATCATGAAGAGACCGATGCAATTTGGACGATTCTCCAAGGCACAGCAATCGTGACGATTGATGGAGAATCATTTGAGGTAAGACCGACCAATGCCATCTCAATTCAACGCGGAAAAGCACATATGTTAAAAGCAAGCGAAACCGTCATTTTAATAGAAGTGCAGTACTCTTTAAAATATATGAACAACGATACACAATTTCTCATTTCCCCATATAAATAAAAATGACCTCACGAGCTCTACCCGAAATCAAGGCATCGTGAGGTTTCTTCTTACTTATTTGATTAATTCGAGTTCGACCGGAATGTTTTCCTCCACTGTTTCACCTTTCAGATGATTGATTGCCGCTTCTACACCCAACTTCCCAATCTCAGCGGGCTTTTGTGCAACCGTAGCTGCCATCGTCCCACCTTCGACCGCTTTGACGGCATCGTCTGTCGCATCGAATCCGATGACTTTCACGTCACTCATTCCAGCCGCTTCGAGTGCTTGAACGGCACCGAGTGCCATCTCATCGTTATGTGCGAATACAGCGACGATGTCTTTATTGTCCTGTAAGATGTTCTCCATGACCGTCAATCCTTCTGCACGGTCAAAGTTTGCCGATTGTTTTGCCACGACTTCCAATTTCCCATCGATCGCTTCGTTGAATCCTTGTCCGCGGTCACGTGTCGCAGACGCTCCTGGAATCCCCTCGAGCTCGACGACTTTTTGCCCTTCGCCTACGAGTTCGACCATGTAGTCACCCGCCAACTGTCCACCTGCGACGTTATCTGATGCCACGTGGGCGACGACGTCCCCTGTTTCAGCGTTACGGTCTACCGTGATGACGGGAATGCCCGCATCGTTTGCTGCCTGTACTGCCGCGCCGACCGCTTCTGAATCCGTCGGGTTGATGAGAATCAAATCCATCCCCTTTTGAATCATATCTTCGACGTCATTCACTTGCTTCGCCGCGTCGTTTTGCGCATCCGCTACCGTCAACGTCGCATCCATTTCGTTCGCCTGTTCTTCTGCGCCTTCTTTCAGTGCGACGAAGAACGGGTTATTCAATGTTGAGATCGATAAGCCGATTTCATAATCGCCATCTTTCGTTTCCGTTTCAGACGATGACCCCGGTTGTTCAGTCGAGCAAGCTGCCATCAGTACCATTGTCAGTGCGAGTAGCCAAGCTGTCCATTTTTTCATGTTCCGTTTTCCCCTTTCGCGTGTTACGCGTTTTGTCGACGATCAAGCAATACTGCAAACAATATAACTGCACCTTTTACGACGAGTTGGAAGAATGATGATACGCCAAGAAGGTTCAATCCGTTATTTAATGTTCCGATGATCAACGCCCCAATCAACGTCCCGACAATCCAGCCGCGACCACCCGCAAGACTCGTTCCCCCGAGAACGACCGCTGCGATGGCATCGAGTTCATACGATGTTCCTGCTGTAGGTTGTGCGGAATTGAGACGTGACGTCAAGATGATGCCAGCGAGTGCCGCAAGCATACCGGATAGCGAATAAATCATGATTTTGACTTTATTGACGCCAATCCCCATCAATTTAGCCGCTTCTTCATTCCCACCAATCGCATACGTATGACGACCAAATGTCGTCTTCTTCAAGATGAAGTAAAGGACACCGAATGCGAGTAGCATCGTCAATGCCGGCACCGGAATGATCCAGAAATAACCACGTCCGAGCATCTCAAACCAACCGGAATTCCCGAGACCTGTAATCGGTCTTCCGTCCGTATAGACGAGCGTCAATCCCCGATAAATGGTCATCGTAGCCAATGTCGCGATGAACGGTGCCACTTTTCCGTACGTGATGACCGCCCCGTTGAACGCTCCGAGAACGGCACCTGCAATCAAGCCGAGTGCAACGGCCATAACCGCATGTTGACCGTCCACCATCATGCCTGCCACCAGTGCAGAAGCGAGCGCCAAAATCGAACCGACCGATAAATCGATGCCCCCTGTCAAGATGACAAACGTCATCCCGAAGGCAATCAAGGCATTGATCGACACTTGGCGGAGTACGTTAAAGATATTATTTAATGATAAAAATCCTGGTTCGAGCGCCGTCACGACGACGACGATGACGAGTAGACCGAACAGCGGTCCTAATTTTTGTCCCCATCCGAGTCGACCCGGGCGCTTCAGCGAAGTTGTTGCTTTCAATTCCATATCATTGCCCTCCTGTCGCATACGTCATTACTTTTTCTTGTGTCGCCTCTTCTTTCGTGAGCGTTCCGGTTACGACACCTTCCCGCATGACGACGATCCGATCACTCATCCCAAGCACTTCCGGTAAATCAGAAGAGACCATGATGATGGCGACACCTGATTCCGCGAGATCACTCATGATATTGTAAATCTCTTTCTTAGCACCGACGTCGACGCCTCGGGTTGGTTCATCCAAAATCAAGACGTCCGGTTCGACACCTAACCATTTACCGAGCACAACCTTCTGTTGATTCCCACCAGACAGCGACTTCACTTTTTGTTCCATCGAATGATGTTTGACCCGCAATTTTTGTAAGTATGTCTCGGCGAACGTCTCCTCCTGTTGCTTCGAGATGACCGATCCTTTTGCTCGTTTATCAAGTGTCGGGAGCGACAGGTTTTCTCTTAGCGAGAAATCGAGGAGTAAGCCCTCTCCTTTTCGGTCCTCTGTCAAAAACGCGATACCGTGCTTGATGGCGTCGGCTGGGGTCTTGATTCGAATCGGTTTCCCATTCAGTTTAATGACTCCCCCTTTGTGGGTGTCTGCTCCGAATAGCGCACGCATCACCTCGGTACGCCCCGCTCCCATCAATCCAGAAAACCCAACGATTTCTCCGGCACGAACGTTGAACGATACGTTGTGGAACCGGTTACCTATTAAATCATCAACCTCGATCACGACGTCCCCAAGTGTAGCGGTACGCGTCGGATAGCGTTCTCCAATCTCGCGACCGACCATATCGCGCACCGTTTCCTCAAATGAGGTGTCTTGAATCATGCGAGTCGAAATGGATTGTCCATCCCGAAGTACCGTGATCCGATCACATAAGTCAAAAATTTCTTCCATTCGGTGTGAGATATAGATGATGGACACACCTTGATCACGTAAGGCCCGTGACACTGCGAAGAGTGCCTGGATTTCACGATCCGTCAAGGCGGCCGTCGGTTCATCCATGACGATGACCTTCGCATCCGTCATGAGCGCCTTGGCAATCTCAATCATCTGTTGCTGACCGACCGACAAATTGCGCGCCACTTCATCGACATCCATGAACACGTTCAATTCAGCCAAGTATTCTCGGGCACGTCTGGTCATTTCCTGCTGTTTGACCATCCCGAACGGTCCCGTCAGTTCTCGACCTAAAAACAGATTTTCTGTCACCGTCATCTCCGGTAAGATATTGAGCTCCTGATGGATGAAGGCGATGCCTTCTTGCTCCGCTTCTTTTGGGTGCTTGAATTGACGTTTCGCGCCGTCGATGAGAATCTCGCCTTCATCCTGTGCATACAGACCGGTCATCACCTTCATCAATGTCGACTTCCCGGCCCCGTTCTCGCCCATAAGGGCATGAATCTCTCCAGGCAACAGTTCGAAATCGACTCCTTTTAAGACGGAGACTGGCCCGAATGACTTATGGATGCCTTTCAACTGAATATGCATCGAATCCCCCCTTAAAAAATGACCCCGGCATGTAAGATGACGTTTGCGTAAGGTGTCGCTTCCCCAGTTCGAATGACCACTTTCGCTTTTGCGACCTCCCGTTTGAAGTCTTCATGCGAACACATGTCGATGCTCGTGTACCGTTCTTTCAGTGAATCCGCAATCGTCGAGTTGTGTGTGAGGATTTCCTCAGCAATCGTGATGCGCTCTACGACCAAATCTGATTCGACGACATCGAGCACCTCAAGAAAGGAAGGTTCCCCGATGCGGAGACTAAGATCGACCCGCTTGACCCCGTCTGGAATCGGTAGCCCACAATCGGCGATGACGACGCGATCCGTATGCCCGAGGTCGGCAAAGATTTTTGCTAAATGACTATTCAAAATTCCTTGTTTTTTCATCACACGCGCTCCAATCGTTGTTGTACATCTTGTCGTGTCGGCATACCACCTTGTGCACCGAAGCCTTCGACACTCATGCCGGATGCGACTACGGCAAACCGTACGGCCGTCTCCAAATCGTCTTGTTCGATGAGGGAGACAGCAAGTGCACCGTTGAACGTGTCACCTGCTCCTGTTGTGTCGACGACGTTTGCTCGGATGGCTGGCACATGACGGACGTCTCGTCCGTCATGGAATCGAACGCCATGGACGCCTTCCGTGACGAGTAACTTGTTCGGATAACGTTTGAGAACATCATCTACGGACATTCCGTTGAATAAGTCACGGCATTCATGTTCGTTCGGCGTTAAATACGTGACGTCCTCAATCACTTCTGGTGGAAGCGGTTGAGACGGTGCCGGATTGAGTAGCACCGGAATCCCTTTCTCTTTACAGTAAGCGGTCACTTGTTTTACCGTCTCGATTGGAATTTCGAGTTGCAGGAGCACGAACGCCTGCTCGTCGAGAAAATGTTCGAGCTCCTCATCCGTGAAAACGACTCGTTTGTTCGCCGATTGGACGACGACAATCGAATTATCCCCTTCTGCTACTACGATATGGGCCGTACCCGTCACTTCCTCCGGTATGATCTGAACATGCGTGACATCGACATCGTGTCGTTTGAAGTTTTCAACAACCTGTTGACCGAACGGATCACTTCCCACGCAACCGACCATCTGAACAGTGCCGCCTAATTTGGAGGCAGCGACCGCTTGGTTCGCACCTTTTCCCCCTGGAACGGTGCGGAACGACTCACCGATGACCGTTTCTCCGGCTTGTGGCCGTTTGTCGGATGTGACGACAAGATCCATCGATATACTGCCAATGACAACAATGCGTTTCATTCTTTATCTCTCCTTCCGCTTTGTCGTGTGTCTTTCAAGTAACGTGACCGGTAATAACATCTCTTTCGGTCGCGTGTCTTTTTTCTCAATCAAATCGAGCAATCGTTCTGTCGCCACTCGCCCCATCTCATAGATAGGCTGGACGATGGTCGTCAGCGGCGGAGACGTCATCTCGCCTAATTCGATCCCGTCATATCCGATGACCTGTAGCTCTTCTGGGACACGAATGTCTCGACGGACTGCTTCCTGTAATACGGCGGCTGCAATCACATCGTTCGCTGCGAAAATGCCATCGAATGGCCAAGCATGGTCGAACAGCTCTTGGGACGCTTTCAAGGCGTCTTTGAACGTGAACGTGGACTCGGTCATCCCGACGAGCTTCTCTCCCGCTACTTCGACAAATCCTTCGGTTCGGCGTTTGACCGTTTTGAGATGATCCGGTCCGGCAATGTGTGCCAGTCGTGTCGCACCACGTTGTAACAGCGTGTCGGCCGCCAACTTTCCACCCTCATATCCATCTGATACAACGGCGTCGATCCCCGCTTTTACGATTCGGTCTAGTGCGACCATCGGTAAATCCAACGTCTCATAATTCGGATTGTGCGAATGATTTGTTGTAATAATCAGGCCATCGACGTGCATCGTTTGCAAGGCGACTAAATACGTCTGTTCTTTTTCAAGTTGTTCATCCGTGTTACATAAGACGACTTGATACCCATGTTGATTGGCGACATCCTCAATCGCCCGAGCCAGCTGTGGAAAGAACGGGTTCGTGATATCTGGCATGATAAGTCCAATCAAATTCGACGATTTTTTATAGAGCGAACGAGCAACTCGGTTCGGCGCGTAATTCAGTTCCGCAATCGCCTTTTCGACCGCTTCTTTCGCCTCTTCGCTCACATATCCGCTTTTATTCATAACGCGTGATACGGTCGCCACTGAGACGTTCGCATGTTTTGCTACTTGTTTGATGGTCGCCATTTGACATCCTCCGTTCTGGAAACGCTTACAAAACCATCTTAATGTGTAACCGGTTACATATCAAGAGATTTTTATGATTTCATGAAAAAACACATTGAAATCGTGCTTCAATGTGTAGAGAACGTAGGATTTAGTTGAACATAGACGAGACATTCTACCGTTCGTCCATCGAGCCGGGTCAATTCCTGTTGTTTTGTAAACGCATAAGTGAATCCAGACTTTTCAACGACGCGTCGCGATTGGTCATTGAAGCTGAAGTAGCCGCACCAAATCCGCTCTAACCCTAACGCTTCGAACCCAAATCGAATCATCGCCTGAACGGCTTCCGGCGCGTAACCATTCCCCCAATTGTCTGGACTGAGCACATAACCAATCTCACGCTGTGCCTCATGTTGAATCGAAGGGTCTGGTCTTCGGTCGTGTAACCCGATGCTACCGATTACTTGCCCAGTCTCTTTCAAGACGATGGCCCATACATCTGCTTCCTCGATAAACAGTTGAATGACGTCCCTTGTTTCTTCAATCGATTCATGGGGTGCCCAACCAGCCATCGGTCCGACTCGTTCATCTTTTGCATAATGATACATATCTTCTGCGTCTTTTAACGAAAATGCCCGTAAAATCAATCGTTCTGTCTCTAGAGTGATCATATCAACCCGTCCTTTTCCTTCAAGTTGTTTCCTCCACCGACCTAATGGGAAACGTTAGGCGAGGAGGAATGAACATGCCATTTGATTATGACTTAAACTTCGATGAAATCGACTTCCGACAACAACCCGAATTGTATCGGGTCGGGCGTGGCGAACAAGGCGTACTACTCGTCGAACCGTATAAAAGTGAGATTTTGCCACATTGGCGATTCAAGACGCCCGAGATTGCGAAGCAATCTGCCGAAGAAATTATGGAATTGTTTGAAGCGTATCGCGCGAATGACGATTTCGTCGGGATGGACATGGCCCGAAAGTTCATCCAAATGGGCTACACGCGGGCCCGACGCTATGCCAATTATAAAGGCGGTCGTAAATATAAAGAAGACGGTGACCTCCATGAGCGCGAAATCGACGAAGAGAAGGCAGAGTCTGCTCGCATCTTCAAAACGTATTGGGATCAACTTCGTGCCGATGAGGATTATTTACGACGTAAAAAGGCACATCAAAAACAATATGGTTAATCGCGCACCATCACTTTAAACGGGGTACCATTCCGCTCGAATGATGTGATGGTGCGAAATCCGACCGTATCGTATAGATGAATCGCTCGTTCGTTAAAAGCGGCGACGGTCAAACGAAGCGGTTTGCCCCGTTCCATCGCTCTCTCCATGACGTACGTCACAAACAATCGGCCATGTCCTTTCCCCGTCATATCGGGTCGCATCCCCAACCCGATATCCGTAAATTCTAAACAATACGGATATGTCGAATTGGGCACTTGAGCCGGGGAACCGATGCAATAAAATCCAATCAGCTCATGCTCCTCTACAATCACCTGATACGTCATCAACTCGGCGATTCCCTCTTCAGAAGGCGATTGATTATAGAAGTCATAAGGAGCTTCATAGGTCCATTCTTGAATTTGACATGCCCATTCACGCGTCATCGGTCGGTGATGCATTCGTCTTCCCTCCGTACTCTTTTCACGATTTCTATGTAAAAAAGATGAGGTTGCCCTCATCCTTATTTTCGAGTCCATTCTGCCGTCATCGCTACGTCTGCTGCATGCATGAGATTATGAATTGGACAACGTGCCTCGACAGCCTTCCTTAATGCTTCGATTCGCTCATCCGATTCGGTCGTATCCAATACGATTTTCATATGTGTCGACTCAAAGTAAGTTCGGACACCTTCCATCCCTTGGAATCCTCGAGGATCGAGCGTCCCTTCTGTTACAAACTCGACCCCTTCATACTCAAAGTTCAAATCCTGGGCGGCATAGGCAATCATGATGGTCGTACAGGACGACTGGGCACCGAGAAGATACTCGAGTGGATTCGGTCCCTTGTTCGTCCCACCGAGTCGTTCTGGCTCATCCACGATAAATGGGGTGTGATCGCCTACACGCACAGTCGTCTTAACGCCTCCGGCTTCTCCTTCGGCGCGCATCGTTACTAATGGTCTTTCTGACATGTTGCATCCTCCTCTCCATAATCAAACACTACTATTTTCCCTTTATTTCGGACCATGTAACGCCTCGTCATAGATGGCGTAATCATTTTTTCCATCTTGCTTGATCTGATACATCGCCTGATCCGCTTTATGGATCAACGTGTCTAAATTTGTTCCTTGGTCGGGAGCATGACTGACCCCAATACTCGCACGGATTGGAATCGTCACATCGGACGTGTGGTAAGGGTTTTGATTTAACGTCATCTGAAGTTCGTGAATAAATGCAAGCACTTCCGATTCTGTTAAATCCACTAAATAAATATAAAACTCATCCCCGCCAACACGAGAGGCCAAGCCAACGTCTCGTGTCGACGCTTCCAGCAATCCACCCAAATGAGTTAAGAAATAATCTCCAATCTGGTGACCGTACGTATCATTGACTGCTTTAAAACCGTCCAGATCAATAATCAATAAAGACAGCATCGAGGAACTAAGCAACGCCTGGTCTGCGCGTTCATAAAATGCACGTCGGTTCGCCAGCTTCGTCAGTGGGTCATGATAGGCAAAGAATCGGATTGTTTGCTCGGCCTCTTTAAACGAGTGGACATCCCGAATGATAATCATCCCGTGAATCGTGCGGTCGATATCGACAAAATCACCATCGATGACGACGTAAAGCTCTTGCCCAGACTTTGTCATAATCTTCGTTTCAAACTCTATAAACTTTTTACGTGTCCGAAAATGTTGGCTGTAGTGTTCCATCCACTCTGCTTTTTTCTTTTCTGGCAACAAATCGATAAACCGTTCATTCACGACACGGACAGTATGAAATAGCGTGCGTGCGGCCGGATTCGCACTTTCCACCCTCCCATCCGGGTCAATCAACAAGATGGCGGATGGATTTAAATTATAAAGTGTCCCATATCGTTTTACATAAGAGGTTAAGAAGTCTAAACGATTCATCGCAACGACCAATGCTACCGCCCAAACAAGCCCCCCATACATGTATGAATAGGGTGGGATCAACCCACGAAATTGAAAGTAGCCGAATACAATATCCCATATTAGTACGGCATTTGCAGTCCAAAAAAGCATGCGCAATACGCGTTGGTGTTCTCTTCGTTCCGCACGCTTCAATGCATAAAAAATGAGACCAATAATCAATAGATGAAAAATGTTTCCGACGGTCAACGTAGTTAAATACGATGAGTTGAACTCAGGATAAATCCAAATGCCTACTTGTTCAAACTGTTGACTGTTGATGATATTCTCCTGACGGACATACGTCAACACAACAGGAATCAATGGTAAATAGACGATCCATGGATACAACCACTTCGGTGCCTTTGCGCCGACGCCTGTGATACTTAATATGAAATGAACAGAGAAGATAAAAATGAAAATCCCAGCGTTCCCAAACCAATAGGCAATGAGTGCCGGACTGTATTCAATCGGTGATAGATGGCGGACAAATTCAGCCAAGAAGAGCATCGAATAACCGAACACAAACAGGCTCAGCAAACGATGCTCGACTTTATTCGGATTTCGTTGAAAGACATCGAGTGCTAAAAAGCCGAGTAAAAATGACGGCAACAAATAGACCGCCAGATAAATGAACATCTCGGTCATGCGGAACCTCCTCACCTGTTCGTATTCTTCTATTTCGTTATCCTGCGTTCTTTTCCCTCTTTAACGCAACAAAAAACGGGATGGTTTTCTCATCCCGTTTTTGATGTCACACACTTATAGCGTTTCTTCGATTGGGGTATCCCCTTTGATCAAATCAATTGCTTTGTTCTGCACGTTTGAATGGTTATGAAGGACATGCACCAAGAATGATGCGACGTCTTCGCGTGGGATCTCTCCACTTCCCTCGAATTTCGTGTTCACTTTGCCCGTTCCCGCATCATCTGTCAATGCACCCGGACGAACAATCGTGTACGTGAGTCCACTCTGTTCGAGTAAACGATCTGCATGATGCTTCGCTACGTAGTACGGCTTCATCGAATCTGGCCAAGCTGAGCGATCCTCCGCTTTCAAGGCACTGACCATGACGAAGTGTTTGATGTTCCCGTTCGCTTGTGCTGCTTCGATACTCTTCGCTGCACCGTCTAGGTCGATCAAGAGTGTCTTGTCTGCTCCAGTACTTCCACCAGAACCTGCCGCGAATACGATAACATCCATTCCATCAATCGCTTTTTGCAAATCATCTACTGAACCTTCGAGGTCACCGAGTACCGCATTGTACCCTTTTGACTTAAAATCCTCGAGTTGTTTTTCTTTACGCACCATCGCCGTGACGTGATGCTTTCCTTCCTTGTGTAACTTCTCCACCAATTGATGGCCAATTTGACCGTTTGCACCGATTACAAATACGTTCATCTGTCTTCCTCCTCAAAAATGAATTCAGAGACAAGCGAAACGCCGGGTAGCCGTTGCTACATCCGGTGCAGAAGCAATGGCAGAAATGACGGCAACGCCGTCTGCCCCGTCACGAATGATTGAAGGCACATGCTCTGGACGAATACCTCCGATCCCCACAATCGGAAGCAGTGGATAGTGATGGCGAACTTGTTGAATCAGTTCCGTGCCACGCACATGTCCTGCATCCAGTTTACTTTGCGTCTCATGAATCGGACCAATGCCGACATAATCTGCAAATGGAAGAGCCGTTCTGACTTCCTCCATCGTATGGACAGACACCCCCAACCATTTATCTGGTCCTAGCCGTTCTCGAACCTGTTTGGCAGGTAAGTCGTCTTGTCCGACGTGAATGCCATCCGCGTCAATCGCGAGCGCCAAGTCGACGTCGTCGTTGATTATGAACGGAACACCCGTTTCTCGACACAGACGTTGGAGCGTCCTTGCCATCGCTTCTTTTTTATCTCCATACAATGCATCTTTACCTTTTTCGCGAAATTGAAAACATGTCACACCACATCGAAGTGCCGTTTTGACGGTCGCCACCAAATCGGACGCGTCCGTCGTTCCACACACAAAGTAAAGGCGAAGCTGCTTAGCGAGCGCTTGTTTCGTACAGAACGTCAACGGTAATCACCTCTTCTTTCGCTAAACGATGTCCCCAATGATTCGTCGGTCCATGCCCCTGTCCAATCGATAATCCATGTGCAATCGCCTGATGAATAAACTGCTTCGCATCTACGACGGCTTGGCGTAGTGTCTTCCCATACGCTAGTTCGGCCGTCAATGCGGCAGAGAACGTACATCCCGTCCCGTGCGTATCTTTCGTTTGGATTCTAGGCGCTTTTACACAGAACGCTTCAGTCTCGCTCATAATCAAATCAACGGCCTCCACATCATCCGTATGCCCACCTTTGATAATGACGGTATCGACACCAAGTGCTCGAATCGCCTGTGCGGCTTTCATGCGGTCTGCCTCGGTTCGAATTTCCATTCCTGCCAGCACTTCTGCTTCAGGAATATTTGGGGTCACGATGGTCGCCTGTGGTAGCAGCTTCGTGCGCAGTGCTTCGACTGCACTAACTTGCAACAAGGAAGCGCCACCTTTCGCCACCATGACCGGATCGACTACTACATGTTCGAAACGATATCGTTCGAGCCCCTTCGCTACCGCTTCAATTCGTTCAGCGTCCACCAACATCCCGGTTTTACAGGCGGTGATGTTAAAATCATCCGCTACCGCATCAATTTGTCGGATAATCATTTCCGTGGAAATCGCCTCGATTCCATGGACCCCAAGTGTGTTTTGAGCGGTAATCGCAGTCAACACGCTCGTCCCGAATACACCGAGTTCTTGAAACGTTTTAAGATCGGCTTGAATACCGGCCCCTCCTCCTGAGTCAGATCCTGCAATTGTCAACACTTGAGGTCTCATGATGTCGACACCTCAATTCGATTCGTCGGGATGGTATGCTGTGCCAATTGATGGAGCGCATTTAAAAAGTGAATCGGGAAGTCTCCCGGTCCTTCAGCCCGTTCACTCGCCAACTCACCGCAATAGGCGTAGCCTGACATGGCGGTCACCGTCGCTTTAAGGGTGTTCTTTTCGACTGCTAAGCAAGCCCCGACCACTGCACTGAGTAAACATCCCGTACCGGTCGTCTCGGTCATGCGTTTCGTCCCGCCATGTATTTCCATAACGACGTTCCCGTCACTTACCATATCTTCTTTTCCTGTCACGGCCACGACACATCCGTATCGTCTCGCTGCTTCAAGCGCCAATTGTCGAGGCTCGCATGCACCGTCACCAGCATCGACACCACGAGCCGCCCAATCGACGCCAATCAATGTCGCAATCTCTCCTGCATTCCCTCGAATGACCGATACACGAACATGACGCAAAATGCGTTCGACCACATCTCGTCGAAATGACGTCGCTCCGACACCGACCGGGTCGAGTATAATCGGGCATCCCGCTTCGTTCGCAGCCTGACCTGCGCGAATCATCGTCGCTTCCGTCATCGTTCCAAGTGTACCGATGTTAAGTACGAGCGCATCGCTCACGAATGTCATCTCCGCTACTTCTTCGATTGCATCCGCCATGACAGGAGAGGCGCCGATGGCGAGCAATCCATTCGCCGAAAAGTTCGCCACGACCGTGTTCGTGATATTGTGAATCAATGGCGCCTGCTGTCGAATCTCATTCCAAATCTCATGTCTCATTGGTTGACCTCCTGCGACAATGACCACGACTCAAGCGTCCAAGCCATTTCCCAAAAAGCGACTTCGTAATAGCAACTCTTCAAGAATAGTTTCGTATAGCGCACGCGCTCTTCTTCTGTCGCTTGACCAGCCAGTTCATCCAACCGATCAATTTGCTCTTCCACCAGCTCACGGAACCACTCCGAACCATACGTCGCAATCCAAGCTGAATAAATCGGATGATCAGGACGCTTGTCTTTAAGACGTTCTCCAATCTCGTAATACACCCAATAACACGGAAGGATTGACGCCAATACGTCCCCGAGAGTCGGTCCTGCCTGTTGCATATGAAGGGCATATGCATAAGCGGTCGGTGCTGGCTCAAATGTCGCCAATTCGACATCCGTCACGTTGAGCATCGTAAAGAACTCTCGATGAAGGGAGAGTTCCGCCTCAATCGTGTGTAGCGCATGCGTCAAAAAGCGGCTCGATAGTTCCATCGTCGGAGCGAGGGTTGCCCCTTTGGCCTGCACTTTTGAAAACTGATTCAAATAGTATGAGTCTTGCATGACGTAATGTCTGAATTTCTTCTCATCGAGCGTCCCTTCTCCGAGTGAACGAACAAATGGGTGATGAAAGCTTGCTTCAAACAATCCATCCGCCTCTTGACGTAAGTGATCTGTAAATTTCATAATAACTCCCCCTTATAAACTGATAAAAAAGACGCCGCCTCCCATAACGGAAGCGGCGTCTCGAACAATCATATCTAGGTGAAGCCATATGAGTCGTCTCGCCCACTTCCCTACGCTAGCGTGAACTAGATCAGGTTCGAAGGGTCTGGACCATGTCCATCTCAGCCGCGTGACGCGACTCCCCTAGTGGCAAACATTATGAAATTCAGTCGTCTTCGACCACATTCTATCAATCTTTTCATCAATTGAAAACCTTTTCTGATTCCGTTTCCTATTCTTCGTTACGGGAATGGGTAAGTGACTCTGTTCGTACTGAAAAGGATGTGTAGAGATTGAATACCATTTTATTGACGATTGCCTTACTGTTCATCAGTTTGAACGTATTTTGGTTTTTCAAACGTCGAACGTACAAGCAAACAGGATTTGATGGAAGATTGTTCACTCAGTTGTTCGTCAGCCTATTCGGTGTCATGTTAGGATTCACATTGATTTATTATGCACTGTCTCGTGATTCAGTCATTCTCGTGACTTCACTCGAATCCATGAATGCCGTCGAACCGACTTGGGAAAATTTATTGTATTTTAGCGGTGTCACTTTACTTTCGATTGGCTTTGGTGATTTGTTACCGGTCGGTTTAACCCGATTATTCGCTATCATCGAAGGAGCCATCGGTATTTTGTTACCGAGTGCCTTCTTCATCAAATCGATTTATCAAAAAGACAAGTGAAAATCTTCCTATCGTCCCGTGATGAGTAAAAACATATTAAATGCAACAAGACCAAGGGGAAGCATCGCAACCAGAATGATCGGCCATTTCTTTAGACGAATGCCGACAAAGAGGACCAGACTCCCAACAAGTAGGGCAATAAATGTCGTGTATGGATTCATGAAAAAACGCTCCTTTCTCTATAAGGAGCGTTTCCCGGCTCTCGCCGTCATTAATCGTTTGAATGTCGAAGTGTTGCACATGCGGCACGAACGCGTCTGGCTTCCTCTTCTCGAAACACGAAATCCCCTTGTTCGGCGACACGTTGTGCACAAAAGAAGAAGAGCGACTGCAACCGATCATGTGTATCTTCAATGGCACTCAACTCAGCTGAAGCGTATGTTGCCGTGAGCATCTCCCATAACTCTTCTGGCAAATGGTCGCGGATCCCGTCACCGGACTTCCCTAGATTCACGGAGAATTCCGTCGCATAGCCAATGTTCCACTCCATCATCTGACGGAGCATATTCCGCATGATATCGAGGTGGTCGAGCGCGTATAACACCTGGTGTCGCTTGATTCCTTTGACAACATAAAGTGACACCCACCAAAACTCATTCCAACATGCCGCATACTCGTCAGCAGACGGACGTTTCACGCGATACGACAGGTCAGAAGGCGTGACGACTGGATAACGGTCTCGGTCAAAGATAATTTGACTGAGCGAGTCGACTTCGAGCATGGTTTCAAGTTGATCCACACTCCGAATCGTCAAATCAATCCGATGTCCGTCTACATATTGCACTAAAAACGTTACATGTCGTCCGGAATCAGCCGTTTCAGGTGTCTGCATGATCAAGACCTCTCCACATGTGTCAATCCATGAGCGATCGGCCGCAACCGCTCGGACGTCTTCCACATAAAAGGCAAGGTCGACATCCTGGTACGGGTCTGGTCGGATGTTCGGATTGACGAGTGAGCCGTTCAAGACGACCGTTCGAATGTGCTCACGTTCTTTTGCGAACGCAATCAACTGTTCAATGATTTGTTCTGGTTTCATTCTACAATCGCCCCCAATGAGCGCGCGACTTGAATCGCCTGCATCGCGTCTAGTTTTGTTTGTTGTAACGTCACGTTCGAAAAATCAACCCCGTCGACAAGTGCTCCTCTGAAGTCGGCGCCACGGCACACCGCATGTTGAAGTGTCGCCCGTGACAAGTCCGCCTGATGCCAAACCGTTTCGGTCAAGTCCGTTCCATACAGGTCCGCCTCGACCAAACGAACGTGGGACCAATCCATCTTCTTGAGCGACACGTGACGAAGGTTGACGAATGACCAATCCCCTTCCGTTACCCGGACGCCTTCAAACTGACTCTCCTCAAAGGAAGATCCCGTCATTTTACATTGCTCAAACTCACTCATGAACAAATTGGCACCATGGAATTGACAGTTTAAAAATGAACTCCCGACATGACGGGACGCATTCCATTTTGAATCCGTGAAGTCGCAGTTGATGAACTGACAGCGTTCCGTCTGTAGTTCCGTCGCATCGACGTATGTGAAGCGACAGTTCTCGAACGTGACGTGTGACAACACTTCGTCACGGAGTGTCACGTCACGAAAATTTTCATCTCGATATTGCGTATGTGGTTGAAACATATGATCCCTCCTTCAGGTATACTAGAACAGATTACAATGATTGGAAGTGATATAGATGGATCTCGTATTTCCTACTGAACACGGCGTTTTCAATTACCGCGTTGCTGGTATTTTTGTGAAAGACGGTCACTTATTGATTCACCGAAACATCCGAGATGACTTTTGGGCATTACCCGGGGGGCGCGTCACGCTCGGTGAAGAAGCCGCAACCGCCCTCGCACGCGAGCTACATGAAGAGTTGAACATGCACGTGACTGATACCACGTTCGCTTTCGTGCACGAGAACTTATTTACGTACAACAATCAGCCGTTTCATGAGATTGGACTGTACTTTTATGTAGACGGTGACCTCCCGCTCCAAGACGGAGACTTTTATGGACCTGAAGGAGATCACCTGATTTATCGTTGGATAAAGCTTGACCGTCTACAAGACGTCACGCTTTATCCGGAAATACTCGCTCAACTCCCGAACCGTTTGCCAACTCATTCACTCAATCCAGCTTGAACTTAGAGTAGCGATTTCAACTCGTTTAAATGTCGAATCTCATACGTTGACTCAATCGTCGCAGCCACTTCGTTCGGATTGAACCAGCACGTATCCAAACCATACATCCGCCCACCGGCGATGTCTGCCGTGACCGAGTCACCGATAATCAAACCTTTCTCTGGCGCTACATTCGGGATTCGGTCGAAGACGTAGTCGAAAAACGGTTTCATCGGTTTTTGCGAGCCGGTCGCATCCGATACGAAGACATCTTGGAAGTACGGCAATAGTCCAGATGACTCTAACCGTTTGAATTGCGTCTCCGTCACACCGTTTGTGACGATATAGAGCGGATAATCGTTGCTCAGCTTTCGCACGACCTCCAAAGCACCATCAACCATGTGCACGCCTGCATGTAAATAGTCTCGATATTGCTGTTCGACATATGGTCCATCGACCGTGAGACCGAGCGAATCGAACAGTTTCGTGTGACGACCGATGAGCACTTCTTCCCGGTCCACTTCGCCGCGCTCAAACGCACGCCACAGGTCCGTGTTGATGTCGACATAGCGCGACTTCACTTCATCCGTCATCCGGACGTTGTAGGATGCAAGTAACTGTTCCAAGGCGACATGTTCACTTTGTTTAAAATCTAGTAGTGTGTCATCAATATCAAATAAAATCGCTTCATAACGTTTCATATTTCTTTCTAACCCCTCTCTTCGTCTTAACTGTACAGGAAGTAGAAACGAACATCAAAAAAGGGAGATATGCCGTATCCCCCTCTCAATGTCTATTAGATGACTGGTTTTATTTTTGAGCTCCATAATTAATCAATATCACGAGTACCCCAATCAATATCGCGACCGACCATGCGTGAACAACCCCACTGAGCGTTAACGGCTTGAAGAAGTATCCTCAATCGTTCTCAAACAAGTAGGCCAAATAAACCGACACACCATACGATCCAAGCAAGAAAGCTAATACAAAGCGTATTTGCAAATGCCTCAAAGATTGTTTTGTTACCCACCAAATGATCACCGGTACAATCAAATATCCAAATGGAAAACCCCATACATAATCCATTGCCGCCACAAAAAATGCCCAAGGCACGAAGAGGAATAAACTCACACAGCAAGTTTTCATCGTCTGCTCCTAAACTTGTTGAATTTACTTGATTCAAGTTTACCAAATCCAATACATTGATATGTTTATTTTTCTAAAACAAGTGAATACTTCTTATGGTGAAGAAAAAACAAAGGAGTGTTCAAATATGCATACAGATTTTACGAACATGTACATCAATGGTGAGTGGGTAAATGGATCAAGTGAAAAGTCGATCGACAACGTCAATCCATTCTCGAACGAGACTCTCTTCTCGATTCAATCAGCGGATGAAGAGGACTTGAATCGTGCTTATGAAGCAGCGAAAGCGTCTCAGACGGACTGGGCCGACATGCTTCCACAAGCACGACGTGAGTTGATTGAGAAGTTTGCCCAGCTGACGATGGACAACAAAGACTTTATCGTCGACTGGCTCGTGAAAGAGTCCGGTAGTACACGTATCAAAGCAGAGAGTGAGTTCGCTGCATCAATGGCAATCATCAAAGAAGCCGCGACGTTCCCTTTCCGTATGGACGGGCTCATCAAACCTTCGATCGTTCCGAATAAAGAGAACCGGGTATATCGCAAACCACTTGGGGTCATCGGCATCATCAGCCCATGGAACTTCCCGTTCCACTTGGCTGTCCGTTCAATCGTGACAGCTCTCGCGACGGGGAATACGGCCGTCGTCAAACCGGCTACGGCGACACCAGTCACGGGTGGTCTCCTATTCGCATCCCTCTTCGAAGAAGCAGGACTTCCAAAAGGTGTGCTCAACGTTGTCGTCGGACGAGGGTCTGAAATCGGGGACGCCATCGTCGAACACCCAATCCCGCGCCTCATCTCGTTCACAGGTTCGACCGAGGTCGGTCAAGGGATTGCGGAAAAGGCAGGTCGTTTGTTGAAGAAAACAGCACTTGAACTCGGTGGGAATAACGTGTTTGTCGTTCTCGATGATGCCGACCTCGACCGTGCCGTCGAATCAGCCGTCTATAGCAAGTTCTTCCACCAAGGACAAATCTGTATGTCGACGAACCGAATCCTCGTCGCCGAGTCGATTCATGACGAATTCGTGGAGCGCTATGTCGAGCGCGTTAAACAGTTGAAAGCGGGTGACCCGAATGAAAAAGATACGCAAGTCGGCCCGCTCATCGACCACGATCAAGTCGATCGCATCTTAGACCAAATCGAGAAAACGGTTGATGCCGGTGCGACCGTTCATACTGGCGGGACAGCGGACGGCAACGTCCTCGAACCGACCGTCCTCAGTGTCGTCACGAATGACATGCCGCTCGCGAAAAACGAAATATTCGGTCCGGTCGCGGTCATCCTTTCGTTTAAAGATGACGAAGAGGCTGTTCGTCTTTCGAACGAATTACCGTACGGATTGAGCGGTGCCGTTCATGGCTCGGTTTACCGTGCAACCAATTTTGCACGAAAAGTCGAAACTGGCATGATTCACGTCAACGATCAGTCGGTCAACGATGAACCGCACATGCCGTTCGGAGGCGAGAAAAACTCTGGTCTCGGACGCTTCAACGGTGAATGGGTACTCGAAGAGTTCACGACGCTTCAATGGGTGTCCATCATGCATGAACGTCGCGAGTACAAACCGTTCTTCTCGTAATACAAAAAGTGTTTCGGCAACTCGCCGAAACACTTTTTTAGATTTTCTTCACGAACTCCGACTTCAGTTTCATCGCACCAAGTCCCTCGATTTTACAGTCGATATCATGGTCACCTTCCACGAGTCGAATCCCCTTCACTTTCGTTCCTTGTTTGACGACAAGCGAGGTTCCTTTCACTTTCAAATCCTTGATCACGGTGACAGTGTCTCCGTCTTGAAGCGGGTTTCCGTTCGCATCTTTGATTTGTGACGCTGCTTCTGCTTCTGCCGCCTCACTCGGTGACCATTCATAGGCACATTCTGGGCATACAAGCAACGGGCCATCCTCGTACACATAAGATGATTGGCATTTTGGGCAATTCGGGTACTCAGTCATTCTATTTCCTCCATTCGATTCACTCGTTCCAGTATATCGTATGGTGGCTCCATCTTTCTAGACCGTTCACTCTTCGGTAGGCGATGCAGGACCTTCTAAATCAAGTTGATAAAACGATAAATCGAGCCATTTGCCGAATTTATATCCGGCATTTCGAATCGTACCGGAATGAACGAATCCAACTTTTTCATGCGCACGGATACTCGTCACGTTCGATGCGTCAATTCCACCAATCACCGTTTTCATTCCTCTCACTTCGGCGATACGGATGATTTCTTTTAACAGTTTGTTGCCAATGCCTTTCCCGCGGTAACCGGGATGCACGTATACAGAATGTTCAACCGTATAATGGTACGCTGGCCACGGACGGAACGGACCGAACGTCGCAAACCCCATGACGACGTCATCCTCTACCCATACGATGATTGGACAATCTTGCTCTTTCTTCTCCTCATACCATGCCACTCGATTCTCGAGTGTCACCGGTTGATAGTGATAGACGGCCGTACTGTTTACAATCGCATCATTGTAAATATGTAAAATCATTTGAAGATCATCTCGTCGACAATTGCGAATCATCCCCATACCACCTTTTCGTTTTTTTCATTATACGAATCCCCTCTTCAAAAGACACGAAAAAAGTGACCGGTCCCATCAACCGGTCACTCAAATCATGCGGCCAAGCGGTCACACATTGAGGCGCATTCTGTACAAACTCTTGCGCATTCCTGGCAATGTGCGTGCTTATGTTTCCCGCACTCCTGTGCGCATGCTTTACAGATGACTGCACACGCTCGCGCGAGTTCAGGAACGAATGCCGAATCACGCGTCATCGCTTCCGCAAGAAACGCACAGGCAGCGGCACATTCCCGATCCAGTCGGATACAATCAACCATCATCTGTACATCTTTTTCTTCTAAACAAGATTCCAGACAATAGTTGCACGTTTCCACACATTCGTGGAGCATTTCGAGTTCGTTCGCATAGATACGATGAGCCATACATCATTCCCCTTTCGTTTCTTCTGCAATTTCGGACACGTTACTCCTGTTCCCTAATCGATAAAAGAAAAACGACCCGGCTCAAGAATCCGGATCGTTCACGAACCTGCGATACAAGTAAGCGATTCGATTCAGTAATGTCTCGTCATATTGTTTCGGCATGAAACGATAGCGATATAATCGATACATTCGTTTCAAGTCTTCCCACTGATGATCGATTTGTTGCCCTTGTCTGAAGCGTGCCAAATCAATCAAGAATATCTGTCCGTTTGGCGTCAAAATGATATTACGCAAGTGGACATCCGATGGTGTCAGTCCTAGTAAACGTGCCTGTCGAAGCGCTTCATCCACTACCTCGATGTAAGAAGGGTCAATCCAGACGCCTTCCGTCAGACACTCAAACAGCGTCTTTCCTTCGATGTAATCCATCACTAAATATGACGGACCAGAATCATAGCACTTCGGAAAGTAAGGGAGTCCCTTAAGTTTTTCATAGATTGCTGCCTCTTCGGTTGCGATTTGTTCATAACCTGGAAAGAACACTTTAATGACACGATCCTTTTCCTTTAAACGAAACACGGCCGCACTTCGTCCAATCCCATGTAAACGAAGATCTGGGTGCATCGAGGCTACCTGAAACGAGTCACCCACCTGTTCGAAGGTGACGTCCGCATATTGTTCATAGTCACTCATCTGTCACGCCTCTTTCCTATTTCTCTTCCCTCTCATCATAGCGCATACAAGCTCATTTGACGCCAAAACTGCTTGAGTAGGTGACAAGTGACGTCCATTCTCGTAAGACGTATAATGAAGAGCGACTGACAACCAAGGAGGAGTTATAATGCAACGTATCGCTTTGACAGAAGAATTATCATTCTCACGCATCGTCCATGGGATGTGGCGGCTCGCTGATTGGGACATGACCCCACAGGAACGCCTCACATTCATCGAACAATGTCTCGAGCTTGGCATCACGACATTCGACCATGCAGACATTTATGGCGGTTACACATGTGAAGGTTTATTTGGAGAAGCCTTAAAGTTAAAGCCTGAACTCCGAGACCAAATGGAGATCGTCACAAAGACAGGAATTAAATTGACGGGGTCATTTAACCCAGGTCAAACACTCAATTATTACGATACGACAAAAGAGCATATCATCGCGCAAGTAGAGCGTTCGTTAAAAGAGTTGGCCATTGACCACATTGATACATTACTCATCCACCGTCCAGATCCGCTGATGAATCCGGATGAAGTGGCCGAAGCCTTCATCGTCTTGCGCGATAGTGGTAAAGTACGTGAGTTCGGTGTATCTAACCATGTTCCGGCTACACAGAACTTGCTTCAATCTCGCCTTCCATTCCAACTTGTGACGAATCAACTCGAACTCTCTCCGATGCAATTGAAACATTTTGAGGATGGATCGGTCGATTTGTGTCACGAAAAACGAATGCCACTTATGGCTTGGAGTCCACTAGCCGGTGGTCAACTCTTCGAAGATGAACAGTATGCACCCCTTCGTGAAAAACTCGAGGAAATTCGTGCACGTCACAATGCAAGCGGAATTGACTCGATTGTGTATGCATGGCTCGTCAAACACCCTGCGAACATTATGCCGATTATCGGATCCGGAAAAATTGAGCGCGTTCAGACAGGAGTCGACGCCCTTCAAATCGACCTCACTCGTGAAGAATGGTTCGAAATTTTGAAGTCGGCACGCGGTCGAGATGTTGATTGAAGGAAACTTCATCAAATAAATCCCACTGAATTATAAAGTGATAATTTAGAAGAATAATCGGCTTTTTTCAATGTCTCGTAATATCAACGTTTTTTCGTCAAAAATCGACATACAAAAAAAGTTAAAAAGTAAAAATAAGTCATAAATGGTTTTATCCCCCGTCCAGTTCAAGTTGGACGGTTTTTTTGATTTTTTTTCGAAATAACAAATTAATTTTCCTAAGACTAAAGTCACAAAAAATTGGTGCTAGAATGGTGAAAGTGATTCATCGAAGGAGAGTACCGATGTGAAAAAGTACCTGATTTTCAGTACCCTCGTCATCCTGTTTTTCTTATTCGGATGCGAGGAAGAACGCGCACTCCGACTCCAACCCGCTCCTGAATATTATCAAGGACGTGCCCTGTTACCAAACGGACAACAAATTGAAATGCCCGAATCGGATCGTGCAGCGATTATCGAGTTATGTCAGCCTGACAACGCGATTCAAAGAATTCCAAGTGGTGAAAGACATTGGCTCGGGACGGTCACATTGAACCAACCGTTGACTGATGCCGCCACCGAATCTTCTTTTCCAACCGCAACTTTTTTCACTGTCGAAAATAAATCATATGTCCAATGTCAACTCGATTCCGTCACATATGCCACCGAAATTAACACGCTTCCTGAAAGTTTAAACGATGTTCAATATACGGCCGAACCTTATCCGGATGTTCCGAAATTCCGATTTGCTGAGCCCCATGAATATGAGCATTTCGCACAAGAGATGAAAAAGCCGATAGGTAATGAGCCCTATCCAGAAAGAAAAGGGATCGAGCATACACTTTTCCATATCACGATGCCTTTCAGTGGTGAATTTGAACTGACCTTTACATCGTCCGAAGCCAAAGACCGCCTCGTCATTCCTGTCGAATCAATAAGGCATCCCTATTTGTCACTCGGGCTCGGGACAGAAAAGTCTGATGAGGTGTTACAATACGCGATTTATACGAGCCGAGATCAAAATGACTATCAAGAAGTATTGCGACCGAAAGAAGCGCATATTTCACAAATGTTCGGAGCCAAAACAGCTCCGCAACTCCCTTCGGTTCTTGTACCGGGTCACGAGTATCCACTCTACAGTTTTACGTTCATGAAAAACGGAACGGCCCATCGTCAGAACGTCTCCTTGACGTATCATGAACCCAAGTTGTTGTATGGAAAAGAATTGGGTGAACAAATTCACGACAAATTAAGTAGTCAACGTCATGTCATTTTTCATGACTTGGCACTCCTTGGAACGGAATCAAAAGATGCCTCCTTCCTACAACATGTCGGTCAAGATGAAATGGAATTTATTTTTGGCGCCATCAAACGAGCCAACGCGACCGCCTATGCAGGTAAGACCGCTTCCACACCTTATGTGACCCTATTTCAAGGGATATGCGCCCAAACGTTTGATGTTAGCTATGATGGTGCAGATGTGTACGTGACCAATTCAGAGACAGGCGCCCATTTTAAGCTACTACGTGAGGATGCCATCAAGTGGTATAACCTGTTTGAACAAAACACTTAATCTGACAGATGCGAATGCGTCTGTCTTTTTGCATATTCATGAAGCAAATATAGTACGATGAGACACATTTTTTGGGAAGATAGGAAGGGAAAGGAGTGAATTTTTGTGACAAATCCATTTATACGTGACGTGAACCATCATTGGCGCGTTTCCTATCGACAAAACGGGTATCCCCATGTGCAACAGGGCTGGGTGTTACCTCCAGAACAAAAAGAGGAGTTCGATCCATTTATTTTGATGGCAGAAGACTGGTTCAAGCGTGGGACGTTTTCGGACCATCCCCATCGTGGGTTTCAAACAATCACGTATGTCATCGATGGTCGTCTAGAACATATTGATAATCATGGGGGACATTCGATTTTGGACGCCGGTGATGTTCAGTATATGAACGCCGGATGGGCCGCTAGACACGCCGAAGAAGCGGTTGACGATGATTTGATCCATACGCTGCAGCTCTGGTTGAATTTGCCGAAGTCGTTAAAAACAACAACCACTTCCTATCAGAACGTATACGTCGAGGACGCACCCCTCGTTCCTTTCGACGGCGGGCAGCTTCGTGTCTATTCCGGCGAAATTGTGGGTGTAAAAGGGCCGATGGAAAGTCTCGTCCCCATCACGATGACAGAAATAACGCTGAAAGAAGGTGGCGAATACGAACACATCTTGCCTGCGAATCATAACAGCTTTTTGTACGTACTCGCTGGTTCAATTGAAGTTGGGTCTTCCAAAATTCCGCTCAGTAAAACTGATGTGGCGACACTGACGTTCGATGAAACATCTGAAGCGATGAGCACACTTCAACTGAAGGCCACGACGCGTACACGGATGCTCATCTATTCCGGAAAACCGATTCGCGAAGACTATATTGCGCATGGTCCATTCGTGATGAACACGGAAGAAGAAATCCGCCAAGCTTTCCGCGATTATCATAGCGGCAGGTTCGGTCCCCCAGCCGTCAAATAAACAAAGGGAGTCTCTCGACTTGAGAGCTCCCTTTTCTGATTATGATCGATCCGGTTGTAACACCGTCTGTTGTGTCGGAACATGACCAATCGGTACGGTCCGTTCGACGAGAACGTAACGCTTGCCCTCCACTTCAAACTTGCGGTCGCCAAGATAGTGAGCGCTTTTTCCATCTTCGTATAGTTTTGACAAGATAGCAGGTACGTACTCTTCTAGTTTTGTATAGTGCTCATCGAGGGTCATGACGATATTGCCCCCTTTATATCCGAGCCAGTAACTATAAAAGAACCAACCTAACGACAGAACTCCGAGAATACCAATTCCAATTGTAAGTAACTCCTCCATGATCTCATTCCTCCAATTTTTTCATGACAATCTGACGTTTTGGGGTGAACCCGATTTCGCTATAAAACGAGGCGGCATCCGTATTGCTCATCCAGTAATCTAGTTCAATCGATCTGAATTGGTGGTCAAGTGCCCATTGCTCCATCCATTCCATCACACGCCGACCGTAACCGTTCCGTTGATACATGGGGTCGATACTGATGTGATGAACATACACCACGCGAACAGCTTGGCGAAATGCGTTTGCTTCACCCACTTTCTCCTCGAACCATATGTAGCCGACAGGGGTCGCCTCTACTTCCATCACCATGAAATGATGACCCGGTTTCCCCACCAGCGTCAGAAAGGATTCATATATCTTCTCTTCCTCATATTCCGCAAAGTAATCTGAATTCATGCGAACATGATGTTCATGAATGGAACGATTCAATCGTGCGATGAGTCGGGCATCTGTTGTTGAGACGAACACACTGTCCATCAACCGTTAAATCCTGTGTGATTCCGATCTTCTATCACCCCATGTGGTTTTTCAGTCCCATGCAACAGATGCTCTTTCGAAGTCGAAGTCCCTTTCCCCTCTAAGCGACGTTGAAGTGGACGAGCCAGAAAGTGGCCAATCAAGAGCGAACTAGGTAAGACGAGAAAAAATGTACCGAGCAATGTCAACATGTACCCTTTGTCCGAGTCACCGGCAATCGCGCGAAGGACAAAGAACAGACCGACGAAGACAAGTGCGGCCAAAGAGTATTCCACACATTTCCCGAGAAATCTTTTCATATGACATCTCCCCCTTTAAGGTTTGATGTATTATACGACCATTTCCATAAAAAGGTTTCACGCGTCTTGATTTTCTTTATACCACTTCGTCGCCAACCGTTCCGTCTCGATGATCCAGTCATGCTTTCCTTGAATGTATCCTTCCATATCTTCTGGATGCTGTGCCGCAAGTTGAAGCTTCAGCTCACCATACGCATCGCGAACGTCAGGATAAGCTCGCAAGTAATCCCGGAAGGCAAGGTGTCTTATGACATCCGGATTCCCTTCTTCAAACACATGCACGTGAACCGTCCGTTCTTCTTCTCCTTTACGGAAATAGCGACGCTTCGGAATCCCATATTCACCAAGTCCACGGTACCCGAGTGCCTCCATCCGCTCCGTGTAGTCATCGACTCGTTCGATGTCCCGTACGACCGGCATCATGTCGATGATTGGTTTTGCCGCCAATCCTTCGACCGATGTACTTCCAATGTGATGGATCGCGACAAGCTCCTCTTCGAATAACCGACTCAATTTACCAGCCTCTTCTTCAAACTTTTGATTCCATTCTGGATTGTATTTCACTACTTCGACTTTTCTCATGATTCGTTCCTCCTTTTTTAAAAGAACTCTTTATTCTCATCATACCCTTTCTAAACATCGTTCGACATGAGGGATTCCACTTCAAATGGTTTGTACACAAATAAAATGGGAAACCTTATATTAATGACTTGAGAACTGGAGAGTGAATGGATATGTTGACTGAAGAACAAATCGAAACGTTTAAAAAACGATTATTGAAAGAAAAAGCAAAAACCGAAGGATACATGGATGATCGGGAAGAGACATATGATGAAGGAGAGCTCTCTCATTACGACAACCACCCTGCCGACTCGGGCGAAGAGCTCTTTTTACGAGAACGAGACCAAGCCCTTAATGAACTCGATGAAGAGTTCTTGAGTGACGTCGATAAGGCACTATTAGCCATTCAGAATGGGACGTATGGACAATGTGAGGTGTGTGGGAAAGACATTGAACTAGACCGTCTGGAAGTCATTCCAGAAGCCACCCTTTGCATCGAACACGCCCGGGCACAAGAAGAGGAAGAGCACGCGCATGAAGTCGATCGACCGGTCGAAGAAGACGTGTTGAACCCTAATGAGACAGCTCGACGCAAAGAGTTAGACGGAACGGATCAACCTGGTCAAAAAACGGACGCCTTCTCCCAAGTAGAAGACTACGGAAGCTCAGATACGATTGCCGACAGCGAGGGCAACCATGATCCTACGCGCGAACAGTAAAAAATGCCCTGACCTCATTCGAGAGGCTCAGGGCATCTGTCTGCTTAAAACGTGGCTTTTACCGGAGAAGCACCACCGAGGCGCTCTGCCAGTTTCATCGGGTCGACGGAATTCCCAGCTGAACTAGCCGAGAAATTGTAGTCCCCTTTATGAATCTCAAAGTGTAAGTGCGGACCTGACGAGTTGCCCGTGTTTCCGATTTGACCAATCGGTTCACCTTGGCGTACCGACTGACCTGTCTTGACATCCACTTTGTGCAAGTGTGCATACACGGTCGTCCATTTTTGACCGTCTACGTTGTGTTCGATTTGTATGTGGTTCCCATAAGGTCCACTCGAGCTGACTTTTGTCACCTTTCCAGCTTCCGCGGCGTATACAGGTGTGCCTGTTTTGGCAGCAATATCGAGACCGTTATGGAATGTGTATCCGAACTGTCCACTCGCCGAACCGAAACCTTGAGAGAGGCGACCTTCCGCCGGCATTAAGAACCGATCGGGTGCCATCGCTTCATACTGTTTCTTCAAATCACTCAACTGATTCGTTTGTTTCTTATATTGTTTCGACTTTTCGTCATACGACGCTTTCACGTCTTGACGTGTCGCTTCAATTTGCTCTTGTTCTTCTTTCAGTTGCTCCAATGCTTCATTTACTTGGTTTTTCTTTTCAACAAGCTCTTGATGTGCTTCTTCCGCTTCAGCGACTTCCGCTTTCGCACTCGGCAACACCGAAGAAACGACTTTTGCGAAGAGCGACTGTTCTGCAGGAACGAGTGACTCCTCCACTTCTTCTAATTCTTTAGAAGTTCCTTCAATTTTATCTCGCAACGCCTCCGCCTTATGATCGACTTGCTTCAACTTCGTTTGAATGGCGTGAATGGATTGTTTCGTATCTTTAACCTGCTGCTTCGTTTGTTGCAATGACTTTTCCGTTTGAACGAGGTCTTGCGGGGACATGTTGTCGGCAGATGCGGTTTGTCCTTGGAATAAGAGAACACCAACACCCGCTGTCATGATGAGTTGTTTCCACATATATATAATAAACCCTCCAAATTAATACATTCATGAGCTTCAAAAAAGCTACATGTGCGAATATACCACTGGGGGTTAAAAATTTCAATATATGAAGTTTTTCATTTTCATGTCATACATGACAGCATGATGTGATATTTTCAAGTGTCACTTCACAAGGATTTCACTAGCGTTTTTTTGTATAGTATCCCACCCAGACGATACCACCGATGGAAAGGAGTGTTACACTCACACTAACTACTAGTATACCTCGCGACAGGTCGGGTGAAAGATTTGTTGTCAGCGCAATCAGGGTCGCGGTATTTCCACTAATCAGCGCAATGATACAGATGACCAACAACCGCTTCATCAAGCGTCCTTCACCATTTCAAATTGGGCAATCTCGTCTTGGACAAATCCCAATCGTCGTGCCGCTTCGACCCATTCAGGACGGTCTGATGTCAACGTGACATGAAGTGGCGATCGGCTCGCGGCCGCCCGCAATAGCCATTCCGCTTCTTCTGCTTGTCCAAAAACATCGAGCAAGACGTGATCGCGGTATAACAAAAATCCTATTCGATTCCCTTCTACGACTTTCACTAACTCAGCAGCTTGTTGGGTCACGCGCACATCGCGTTGCCAAATCGGAACGTGACTCGCCGCCGGATACAACTCATCAAATAACGTTTGAATCGGTTCATACGTCATGTCTGCGTTCGTTTCTAATGACACCGCTTGGAAGTAGAGGATTTCTCGAGTCGTTTCGTAACCTAGTCGTTCATAGAGAGACACTGCCGCATCATTGCCTTGAATGACTTCGAGTAAACGAGTGCCTACTGCCGCCTCTTCAAATCGTCTCATCAATTCGGTCGCGACTCCTGCTTTTCGGACATGTGGGGCGACAGCAAGTCCACCACAACGTGTCTGCCATCCTGAATCAAGATGTGCAATCCCGGTTAACACGACACCGACAGGTTCTTCACCATCATAGGCTACAATGGAACGGGACGGCTGATTTTGATCACGAACAAGAAAAACATCTTCGAACGTCTGCTCATCAAATTGAAACGGAATAATATAATCAGAAAAACCGCTCATAAACGCGCGGTATAAATCTTGTAATGGTGGATTTTGACGGTATGTAAACTGTGTCGACATATAATTCCCCTTTCTGAATGAAAATCAATAAAGCCCGAAGGAGACCCCTTATGAAAATTACGCTCGAATATCGAAATGATACGCATCAATCGATTCTCAATACGTTCGCACTACCGACGGACCAAGAAAAGTATACGACCCTGCCCAAAGACATGGATGACCCATTGCCCGATCGCATTTATCCGATTGTCATCGTCGCGTCAAAACCAGTTGGGATGTTCTTACTGCATGACAACGAACGCGTTGCTTCCTATACAACCGAGTCGAATGCCTTGCTCTTCTCCGCCTTTGCCATTAACCATGAGGACCAGGGGAAAGGCTACGCTAAAGCTGCACTCCAAGCACTTCCGCAGTTCGTAAAGCAACACTTCCCTCACATTCGTGAAATCGTCCTGTCGGTCAATCTTAAAAACGAAGCCGCTTTCTCCCTTTATACGAACGTTGGGTGGAGCGATACCGGACGTCGAATCGGTGGACCGATTGGCGAACAACGTATTCTTTCCTTAACGATTTGAGGCATCCATTCGTGTCAAACTCTCAAATATGTTTTGCCAGTAAGTCTGACGATGCGGAACTAAATCGGCTTGCGTGATTTGAACAAGATGATTCGTCATAAGAGAGCATCCTTCAATCGTACACATGCATCCTTCTGTCAGCGACCTCAGTTCATTTCTTTGAACAGCTACGACATCCATCACTTCCTGGTCGTCAAAATGAATCGGCTCACCTTGATAGAGATAGCAATACGTATGTGCAAACTCGCGATCAAGAAACTCGTCCAGTTCAATCACGTCTTCAAAGATTCCCATAAAGGTGAGCTGTTCGAACGTCAATGACAGTCCGAGCTCTTCTTCAATTTCACGAACGCCATTCGCTATTGTCTCATCTGTTGCAAGGTGTCCCGCTGCCGTAATATCATATTTCCCGGGAAAATCCTGTTTCTCCATGCTCCTCCGCTGAAGATAGATGAGGTCTTCTTTCCAGAACCAGCAGTGGAACGTCTCATGCCAATCCCCGTCAACATGAACTTGATTTCGCTCCTTCTCCCCTATTTTCCGGTGATTCTCGTCAAAAATAGTGAGGTGCTCCTTCATTCCGACACCCCATCTTCTAAAAATCGGATAACCCCATTCGTCGTATCTAACTCAACTTGAATGCCAATCGGGAAAACGTGTGATGGAAACGTGTGACCGATATCGACATTCGTCAAAATCGGAAAATCTTTTTCTCCGATGATTTCAAGCAACAAGTCGTTGAATGAGAAGGGAGCTGATTGATTTTGAAAATGCTCGTGCTTCCCGATAATCAGACCCGAAATCTCATCAAACACACCCGCCAGCTTCAGCATACTAAGCGAACGTTCTTCTTCAGCCATCGTCTTAAACGAGTCTTCTAGGAATAGAATCGCGCCTTTCAAATCGGGATAATAATCCGACTTGAAGAACCCAGACATCGTGTTCAGATTCCCGCCAATCAACGTTCCTTGTGCCTTTCCATCCTTCAGAGAAATCCATCCTTCATTCGGTTGGAACGTCTTGACACGTTGTTGTGTCGACCAATCGAGCATCTCTTCCGTCCATTCATCAGGGATATGTAACTGAAACGGAGCCGTTCGTTCTAAACAGAGAATGTCTTTGACATATTGCTCCCCCGTCTCGAACATCCCTCCGTATTCACCAAATGAGGGGACGATTGCCGGACCGTAAAATGTGACGACGTCCGTTTTGGCATAACAGGCCATCAAGATTGCCGTGACATCACTATATCCCATGATGATTTTAGGATGACGTCGGAGTTGTTCATAATCGATATATGGTAACACCGAGTTCGAATTTGTTCCACCGATTGTACTGATGATGGCTTTCACTTCAGGATCATGTAAAAATGCGTTTAGTTCGTCAGCACGATCCCGAATGGACGAGGACCGATATCCTTCTGTTTTATATGTACACGTGCCCTCTTTCACCTTGAATCCCATCCGCTTGAGCTGTTCAACCCCACGTTGGTAACGCCCCTCAAACTGAACAGGTGCCGGAAAAGAAGGCGTAATGATCCCTATCGTATCCCCCATTTGCAACTTTGGCGGTTTAATCATGATCCCCACTCCACTCCCTCGTAACATCGTTATGACCGCATTATACCGTAGGAGCGGTAAATCATGCTTCAAAATAAATCAGGGTCTTCCGATAACGTTCTCACTTTCCGTACTTTCGCCGGACGTCCTGTCCATCCGAGTGCCACAAAGAAAAATGCACCTGCGAGTACGCCGAATAAAGCAGTCAGCCCTACTTGAATCCCGACAAATCCATACTGTTCTCCTAGTTTCACGAGGAAGAGCGGTGCGAACAGGCAAGTCATACTGAGTGAAAAAAGACCTCCCCATACCCGTCGCTTTGCATTACCAATGGTGAACCAACCGAACGCGATCCATACACAAGCAACCAATCCTAGCGCACCAACCATCATCCACATGCCCACACCTCACCTTTTCGTTTTCCTTTCTATTCCCCATTTTTCTTGTGATTCCTACTATTTTTTCAAGTAATGAGAGAATTTCCGGGTAAAGGTAAATTAGACAAGATGCGAAACGGGACAACAAAGGAGTGAGGTGTGCATGCGTTCACGATTAACCTTTGCCTTAATCTTTCTCGGTTTTTTTTTAGTCGCCGTTTATTGGATGAGCACGTGGAATGACAACTTAGTCGAGGGACAGATTGAACGAGTCGATATCCCCCAGATATTGATTGAATCTACCGAATCCTCGGAAGAAGTCACATTGCGCGTCGTCTTGATCAATGATCAAACCGAAGTCACCGGCATCGTCAATAGCGTACAAGGACTACAGAGCGGCCAACTGGTGACAATCGAGGTCATCCCGACGGATTCGAACTTGAACATCGCACGCACAATCGAAGTCACCGCTCCATGATTTTTTTGAAATGAAGCGTAACTTTTCCAGAACTGTGGAATATGAGAACAGAATCATAAAAAGGAGTGATCGGATTGATTTCAAATAAATTACTATCTGGAAAAGTAGCGTTTGTGACCGGGGCAGCCTCCGGAATCGGACGTGCCGCGGTCATCCGCTTCATTCAAGCCGGAGCAAAAGTCGCCATTGTCGATTTGAATGAAGAAGATGCGATGCGTCTCGCAAGCCTTGTCGGGGAAGAACGCGCTATCGGCATCAGTGCAGATGTGTCGGATGAATCCGCAATGAAAGAGGCCTACGAACGGACAATGGAACGATTTGGTCAACTCGATATCGTCTTCGCGAATGCCGGTCGAAACGGGACCATCACACCAATTGAACATTTATCATTGGATGATTGGAATGGCGTGGTGGAGACAAACCTCACAGGAACCTTTTTGACCGTCAAACATGCTATTCCTCATTTGAAAGAGAATGGTGGGAGTATCATTATCACTTCATCGATTAACGGGAACCGTTATTTTAAAAATTTCGGATTCAGTGGCTACGCGACGACGAAAGCAGGTCAAACCGGCTTTGCAAAAATGGCTGCTGCGGAACTCGCTCAATTCGGGATTCGTGTCAATTCCATCTGTCCCGGGGCCATCGATACGAATATTGACGATTCGACCAATCGAGACGATGCGTTGCTCGAAGAAGTCGTTATTCCAATCGAATATCCACTTGGGAATCAACCGCTTGCCGGAAAATCGGGCTCCGCGAAACAAGTCGCCGATGTCGTCTTATTTTTCGCGAGCAACATGTCGAGCCACGTGACCGGCTCTGAAGTATACGTCGATGGGGCTGAATCGCTCTTGTAATCGAAAAGCAGGTCACCTCACCCGAGGCGACCTGCTTATTTAAGGATTGGACTTTTCATGACCGCTTTTTGATAGAACGGCTGAAATCCAAGCCGTTCCATATTGCGACCAGACGCCGAATCGACTTTCGTCGTAACCGTCAACAGATTGCATCCAAGTGCTTTCGCTTCGGCAATTCGTTCCAAAATAAGTTGTGTCTGGTACCCTTTTTGCCGATACGTCGGAACGGTGCTCGTCAGAAACAACTCTCCAATCCCGTCTTGCGTGGCTAAAATCCCACCCGCTACGACAGCATCCTCTTCTCGCACGAGATAAGCATGATTACTCGGTAGTGCGTAAAAGCCTTTGGCTGTATCGACCGTCTCTTGAAGGATTGTGCCCGACTCGGCGAATCCAGCCGCAACGGCGTATGCCCACTCATGGAGTGTCTCATCCTTCACTTTTTCGACCTGAGTCGGTACAGATGTGGAGGCATGCTGTGTCAAATCCAACGTCCATACGTCCAAAAAATGATCGAGCGTGTAGTTACGTTCTTGCAATAAGCGGAGCAAGGAGTCTTCCGCTAATGGACAAACCTCAATATGTAGACGCGAGACATTTTTCCCGCGTACCCATTTTTCCATTTGATGCAGGTCGTAAAAGCTTGTCGGCCGATTCAATCCAAATCCGACCGCAAAACTCATATTTCCCATTTTGAACACATGCCCTTTTCCTTCTACGTGTAGTTCCGCACCTTCATAGGGAGGGGTTTGTTTACGATGTCGAATGTAAGCAGACGTCCCCTCTGCTTTGATGCGTTCGATACGCCTTGCCAATTCTAAACGTTTCACGCTCTTCCCTCCCTTGTATATTCCATGTTGAGTGTAGCATATGTTCACGGTCGGATGAGATGACCGTATTGAATCAGCCGTTCCCGGACAGAAGGAACAAGTTCTACACACTCAAGGACCGTCTCCCATTCTTGTAACGTCACATCGACGACTTCATCTGCTTGCAGTGACAGTTGTTCGAAGTCGATTGGTTTCTCGCACACGAGACAATACATATCCAAGAAATATGTGCCCCGCTTAATCGTTGTCACGAACCGGAGTTGCTCAGGCAATACATATAGTCCCAACTCTTCTTTTAGCTCACGGACCGCACCTTGTCGACTCGTTTCTCCAGCCAAAATCGAGCCGCCCGTTCCTTCCCAAAGAAGCGGATACGTCTTATCCGGATGACGCTTCGACAGCAATAATCTCCCATCCGGATTGAACGTGAACACTTCGATGACCGTGTGAAACGTATGCGGCTCTAATTCATCCCCACGAAAGTGCGTTCGACCGAGCGGTTGCCGGTTTTCGTCGAGTAAATCCCATACTTCTCGATTCATGGACGAATCTCATCAATCACGAACGAAGAGGAACCTTGAATCTCTTCGATAAAGTGAGATCCGAATAGCATGGCTGGTGTAAAGCTTCCGGCAAGCATCCCACCCGAACCGAGCAACCGCTTGACGACGGCGAGCGCCCCGTAAACAGTGAAGGCATACGTACTTGCCGTTTGAATACGGACGACTACTTTTCGTCCTTCCTCATTCGTTGCTTCGCCCCATACGTACGTCGATGATTTTTCACGTACAGCCTCGTCTGGTCCCGATACGTTTTCGTCGACATAACGGAGCAATCGTTCCTGCACGGCCTCTTTTCCGAGAATCGGGCTGAACCATGACAAAGCGCGAGCAGCATAGGCGGCCGCTGTCGGTACAGGAACCCAAGTCGTAATATTCGGAATGTCCGTTGTGTAGTAGGCGGTCGAAACGTCTCCCCACGGAATCGCAATGGCGGTACGGCTTCCGCGACCAAAATCAATCGTTCTCCGCTTTGCCCCAATTGGAAATGATGATAATTTGCCGTTCACACGTTCCACACTACTCGACCCTAGTCCACGAACGGCCGTCTTCATGGTTCCTGGTGAGATGCCGGCTGCCGCCGAAAAGCCAAGAGCGAGTGTTGTCGCATCCGGTATCAACTCTTTTAATTTCCGCGCGACACAGTCGGTCGGAATGACATCAAATCCGACACCCGAGCATAAAATCACACCACGTTCTTTGGCTTGAGCCGCTCGCTGTTTAGAATGGACATATTCGAACACGTCGATTTCCCCGGTAATATCTAAGTAATGCGTACCTGTCTCTAGACATGCCTCGATCATCACTTGGCTCGTATCCGTGAAAGGACCTGCACAATGAAGGACTAAATCTACATCGTGAAGCGCCTCGATTGCGGCTTCACGACTCAATGCGAAAATCGATGTTTCGCAACCCAGTTCATCTCCTAGGCGATGAATCGCTCTTGCGTTTCGTCCGGCAAGAACCGGACGCATTCCGTCACGAGCTGCTTGTCGTGCAATCAGCTCACCCGTATAGCCATTCGCCCCATAAATCATCCATCTCATTTTTACCCCTCCTTATGTTAATGTATCCTTGTTCGTTTCCCTAAAAGAAGTTGAATCCAACGAAAAGATCTTGGATGACATCGATGATATACACACTTCCCGTTACAATAAGCAAATATCCGATTGGGATGAGCAGACTTTTCACTGTTTGTAGTTTTGTTATGTCTCCCCGATGCTGTAGTAGACGATCCACCAAGTAAAACAAGGTCGCTGCGAGAAGACTGAGCCATGACAAGACGAGCCCGAATAGTATATGTAAAACAAGCGAAGTGAACCACCTGAATCGTTTCGAACTGAGTCGATTCGCCAACCAGTCACTGCACCATGAGGTCACGACACCGTAGGTCAACATAATCGGAAAACTGACCGCTACATAGGCAACCGTCATCAAAAGGAAGCCATTCAGTACGCCACTCATTCCTCCATTTTCTCGTACACCCATCATAGTGACCCCACACGCTAACAGAATCGCATAGACGGGCGAAGCGATGGATGCTGTGACGATTTTACGATTCCACATCTGCACTCCCCCTAATCCCTTCCAACTTTACACGACCTGTTCTGAAAACGCACAAAAACCAGCCTAAATTCAGGCTGGCTTCGCGATTTGTTAATTGTTTGCAACTTCTCCGGCTTTCGTACGGACCGATTGCATCGCTTCCGTCCATGGAAGGAGTTGGTCGAGCATATCGTTTACCGATTGTGCTTGAACGTCTTTCGGAGCGAAATGCGTACCGTTCTCGAAGTCCGTGAAGAGTGAGAGTGCAGGATGGACACGTACGTGAGCGATTGACAATTCACTCAAAATGCCCCGTAAATGTTCTGTTGCCCGTGCTCCACCAACAGAACCGTAAGAGACGATTCCGGCTGCTTTGTTGTTCCATTCGACGCGTAAGTAGTCGAGTGCGTTTTTAAGAGATGCTGAGATGGAATGGTTATACTCTTGGACGATGAAGATGAATCCGTCCATTTGCGCAATTTTCTCCGACCAGGCCGCTGCGCCAGATGCGTCCTGACCCGCTTCGCCGAGAAGTGGCAAGTTGTAGTCTGCGATGTCGATGACTTCATAGTTGGCATCGCCACGTTTGTCGGCGAGTTCTTTCACCCATTCCCCGACTTGTGGACTGACGCGACCTTCACGAGTTGATCCGAGTACGATTCCGATGTTTAACATAGTAGTTCCTCCTTGGTTATGTTGTGATGCATCTGATTTTCCAAACAAGCGATTTAAGAAACTCATTTCATGCCCTCATATTCTTTCTCAAATGTTTTCGTGCTTCTGACCGTATCGATTGGTCGTACCATCGCCTCGATTTGCGAACGTTTCGCTTCGAGGAACGGCGGGAGTGACAACTTCTCACCGACCGTCTCGTACGGCTCGTCTCCCATGAATCCAGGTCCATCTGTCGCCCATTCGAACAAAATTTGCGGCGCGACACGTGCATAGGATGATTCAAAGAAGAAGCGATCGACGTAGCCAGAAGTCGGCAAACCGAACTGTTGGAGACGTGCTGTCCATTCATCGAGGACGCTACGGTCTTCGACACGGAATGCGACATGGTGCACGGTACCGAACCCTTGACGCGCTTGTGGAGATGTCTCGTCGTGAATGACGATCACTTGCGCTCCGTTTCCACCTTCACCTCCTTCAAAGAGATACACATCACCTTCTCGCCCGATCTCTTTAAACAGCATCACTTGCTCCATCACTTGTTTGAAATATGTGATATCTGCGATGCGAATAAAGATTGGACCGAGTCCCGTAATCGCGTATTCAAGCGGGATTGGACCGTTCTTCCACGGCTCGCCCGACGCGATGCCTTCGTTGAACTCATCCGAGATGAGTTGATACGCCTGCTCATCAAAGTCGATGAACGAGAGCGTCTTCTTCCCGAACTGTTCTTGAATCCCTTCGTGCTCGACACCGAGACGGTCGAATCGACGGACCCAATACGTCAACGCTTCATCTGTCGGTACGCGGAACGACGTCTTCGCGATTTCATTTGTTCCGTGCTTACCTTTCGGGATACCTGGGAAGTCGAAGAAGGTCATGTCTGTCCCTGCGTTTCCTTTATCGTCCGCAAAGAATAAGTGATACGTTTGAATGTCGTCCTGGTTGACCGTTTTTTTCACCAAACGCATGCCTAACACGTGAGTGAAGAAATCGTAGTTTTTTTCGGCACTACTCGTGATTGCTGTGACGTGGTGAATTCCTTTAACATGATTCATCATTCTCTCTCCTTTTATATCTTGATTTCAAGATACATGATTAAAATTTTTTGCGGCTTCTGCCCGCTTTCCTATTTGTTTCAACTGTTCAATCGTTTCGTTTAATTGCATCCCTTCAAACACAGCGTTCATATGCTCCGTATGCTTAGGGAAAATATCTTGCATCAAACGCTCTCCGTCATCTGTCAGCGCAGCGTATGTGATGCGACGATCGCTCGGACAAGCCTTACGAATGAGATATCCTTTTTCTTCTAACCGGTCCACGACGTACGTCATGCTTCCGCTCGAGAGGAGAATTTTCTTCCCGATGACTTGAATCGGTTGATCCCCTTTATGATATAAAAACTCGAGTACGGCGAACTCGGTCGCGTTTAACCCGTAAGACGCCACTTCCTGCTTCACCAGGTCTTGTAACGACTGAGAGGCACGTAACAGCACAGTAATTGTTTTTAGTGCATCAGATGGTTCCATCTGTCTCCCTCCTTTGTCCAAGAGAGCCATTAACTTAAATTCAAATATCTTTAATTCGAGATAAATATATCATGCGACAATTCTTCCGTCAATCGATTTGATTCAAAAAAATGAGACGGGTTGTTCCCATCTCATTCTCCTCGCCGAATCACAGCCATTTCGCGACCGAATCGATGGCCTTCATCAACAAATCCTAGGCTTCCATATAAGTGATGCGCTGCCTCGTTCTCGGGGTGATAGCCAACGACAATCGGTTTCCCCTCGCCGATTTCTTCAAGCATCAGCTCTGCCGCCTGTCGACCAATCCCTTTGCCTTGATGAGCATGGTCGATCATGATTCGGTAAATCCACCATGCATCCAACTCTTCAAGCTCTGTATTGTACATGAGGAAACCGACCATCGTCTCGTCCTCATAAATTGCGCGCGGGCGTAGCGTCGGTTCGTACATCGCTTGAAGTAACGAAATCGCATTCGGCTCCATATACGACTGTTGTTGGTCACTTAATGCCAATTGACAGCATGTATACCAATTTTGTGCATCGATCGGACGTAGTGAAATCATGTCTTTCTCCTTTAGTCATATGTCTCATTTAAGTTTCTTGCATAAAATGCAATGGCACGCCGGTACCGCGCGATGCTCTCGTCCGCTTTCGGACTTGCAAGCAGTTCAAGTAACGTTCCCGTCGCTTCTTCATGGCGACCGACGTTGTAATGGGTCATCGCTTGAAATACCTTGAGCGCCCCGTGATTCGGGAATTGCTCAATCGCCTCTTTAAATAACTGTTCCGCCTCTGCGTATCGTCCGAGTGCCCGATACGTACTGCCGAGTCCGAGATATGATTCCGCCAACTCTTCCCCCGTCAACCCGAGTCGGATGGCCCGTTCATAATGCGGGACCGCTTGACGTTCTTCACCGAGCGAGTCATAGCACCACGCACAGTACGCATGTAGCCTCGGATTCTTTTCATCTTTCCGCAAGAGCGACAAGAACAGTTGCTTCGCCTGCTCGAGTTGTCCCTCCTCACGGAGACGAACGGCTCGATCAAACTCATTCTCTTCTGTCACGTCGGTCCCCTCCTGTGCGAATTCTTGATCTAACCATGCTTGTAACGTTTCATAATACTTACCGATATGTACTCCATCGACGAGTGCATGATGGGCTTGGACGGATAACGGCATAACCAGACGCTCGCCTTGACGTTCGAACTTGCCCCAGGCGATGCGCGGCACGCTGTCATGTTGTTGCTGATGCGTCGGGTGCATGATACTCGTGAACGTGACCCACGGAACACTCGTGATATACAGTAAGTCGTCGGGCTCGTCATCCCCGACCACGACTTTATCGGCAGCTCGCTCCATCCGCGTCGTCACTTCCTGTAAGAATGTCGGTAAATCTTCATAGAACGTAGCCGCACAAAAGTTGAAGACATCCTCGTCTAACATGACCGTGAACGAAGGGTGGACCACCTCGTGTTCGACGACCTCTTCACCACGGATACGATAGCGCAATTCCGGAGTCGCGTTCGCCGCTCTCACCGCACCGTATAAAAAGAGTTTGAAGAACGATTGATTGCTCTCCTTTGCATATGTATATAGGTTCGTGACATCTACGTTTGCCGTCACGTTGAAATGTGGCGCATCAAACGCTTTGAAAAACTCGAAGTGCTTACGTCGTGCCCACGTCTCAATTTCAATTTTTTTCATAAAAACTCCCCCTCCTACGCTCTTACTGTAGCAGAGAGAGTGAATTCGCTCATAGCTTTTGTTTTAACTGTTCGTAATGTCCTTTTGCCAAATCAAAGTAGATGAAGTCTCCACGTTCGATTCGTTCGAGTGTCGCTTTGAATTCACGCCATCCACGTTCGACCTGTTCAGGTGTCAGCTCGCCGCTCTTGGTCGCCTCTTCAAACTCATCCTCATCCTTTTTGACAATATCTCCGTTCGGAAACACAAGAATATCGAGCAATAAGTCATCCATATAAGGGATACCCTCTTCTTCGCCGATTCGGTCAACGAGGTCGATATACCACTGCACGATTTCGCCTTCCGGATTGATCATCGCTGTCACACCGAACGGTTCATTGTCCGGGAAATATTGGAGCCAAGCAAACCCGGCATCCGCCACGATGAATTCTTCCCCTTTATGCTTTTTATATAATGGTGCCCGAACCTCATCGATTTGGAATAAGGCGACGACGCCTGAAAATTGTTCCGTCTGAACACGAATTTGCGCGTAGCGGTTCTTTAAAATCCGTTCCCAGTCTCGTCGATTCGCATACTTTCGTTTTGCCATATGGATCTCCCCTTTGGTCATCTCTGTATGATACAGTTCGCCAGAAGAAAGAAAGTTCCTTGTTAGTCATACAGGTTATGCTGATTGAACCAGACGAGATGACTTTGCTTCAAGCGTTTCCGCTCGACCATACGGACGAACGCGTCTGTCGAGATGAAACGGTTCCCGGGATGGAGGTCGGCCAGCATCAAGAGGATGAGGCGTGAACCTCGCTCTCCCTCTTGAAGAGAGATATGTTCCATCTTCCCTTCTCCGTTGAAGCGGTTGATGAACAGCTCGACTTTACACTCTTCTTTTAAGAGTCGGATCGTCACATATGCGACTTGGCTGATGATCGACTCGAAGTCGTGATGTAACGTGTAGCCGGACGGCCCACTCAAATCTACTGCGAACGTGAACGTATCGAGCGATGTCTTTTGAAAGACTTTCGACTGGACTCGTCCAAGTTTTGCCGTCGCGACCCAGTCAATCTCTTTTACCGGTTCCCCTTCATAAGGCTTTGACCCCAGAACCTGCAGTGGATTCCGAAGTGGTGATGCGGTCAAAGGCCGGTCACCAAGCGCTAAACGTTTCGTGCCGACCGGTGGGTGTAACGTAAGGGACGGTAATACCGTCCACCGCTTCTCGATGGGGCACTCGAGTAAGTACGTCCCGAGATGAAATGGGAGCGTCACAGCAAGTATGCATTCTTCGATGTAGGCAGGACCTCGGAATTCGGCTTGAATGTGAAGCATCTGACGAGCCTGATCTGTCCGTAATGTCAAATCCAAACTATTCGGGGACCGGTCGTGGGCTGGAAAACTGAGCGCTGTATTGGATTTCAGCCGAACACGAACCGGAAGCCCGAGTCGTTCGACGACTTCACTTCCATCTAAAATCAGTTGTACCTCCGTCTCATCCCCGACAAAGAGAAGGGATTCATGGCTATGTATGTGAAGCCGAAGAGCTTGTTCCAACTGTTTCCGTGTCCGTTCAAAGAACCAAACGATGCCCGCAAGTAAACAAAGCGCATATCCGACAATCTCCATGTACGGGACGAATACGAGAATCACCCCAGCGAATCCATAAACCGGAATCCATTGTTTCTGTAGGGCGTTATGTGTCGAGAAGGTCATCTTCAGCCCTCTACCGGCACAGAGACGGTGTCTAAGATGTAACGGATAATGTCCTGTTTCGTCGATTTGATGCCTCCTTCAAGCGTCAACGTCAAACGATGGGACAAGACATAAGGTGCCACGGCTTTCACATCTTCCGGAATGACGTACAATCGATCGTTCAGATAGGCATAACTTTGAGACGCTCGCATGAGCGCGATGGCTCCACGTGGACTGACACCGACCTCGACGGATGCATGTTCCCGGGTCGCGTGAACGAGCCCGAGTAAGTAATCGAGGACATCATCTTGAATCGATACTTGCTTCACTTCCTCCTGAGCACGGCGTAACTCGTCTAACGTCGCAACCGCCTCTACGGTTTTCCTCGTTTGGCGCATCACTTGTAAGAGGAGTTCTCTCTCTTCCGCAACATCAGGATAACCGACTGGAATCGAAATCAAGAAGCGATCGAGTTGGGCATCCGGTAAGGAGAACGTCCCCGCTGATTCAATCGGGTTTTGCGTCGCGATGACGAAAAATGGTTTCGGCATCGGATATGTCTCTCCCCCGATGGAAACTTGTCGTTCTTCCATCGCCTCAAGCAAGGCGGACTGCGTTCGTGGAACCGCTCGGTTGATTTCATCAATCAAGACGATGTTCGCAAAGATTGGTCCTTGGCGATGATCGAACGTCTGCGTCTGCATGTTGAAATAGTCTGCTCCGATCACATCAGACGGTAACAAGTCGGCCGTGAATTGAATCCGGGAAAACACCCCGTCGAAGCTAGCCGCAATTGTTTTGGCAAGTAACGTTTTTCCCGTGCCTGGCACATCTTCTAATAGAATATGTCCTTCCGCGAGTAACGCCGTACAACAGAGGCGTACGACATCCTCTTTTCCTAAATACACTTCGTTCAACTGTTTGATGACCTGCTCCATGCCCATATGACGACCTCCATTTTTTGTCTTAATCAAACTTTACCTTTTTATGGTAAGATAAACAACAAATAGTCTGAAAATTCAAAAGGAGGTACCCTCTTGCGCTGGACGAACAAGTTTCTTCTCATGATTGTCGCCACACTCCTCGGCACCTTTACGATAATGGTGATTGCGACGAGTGTATTCGAGTGGCTCTATAACCCGGAAACGATACCGGTCGAGGAAAGTCATAGTCTTCCAACTGATCTCCTATCGGATGAGGATGATGGAATTTTAATTGGTGAATCCAAAGCAGATTACCCGTTTGAATTGGATCCTCAAAAAGGAAAACATCACTTTTTTGAGAGAATCACGGGATCTGGAGAATCAACACGACGAAATCTCGGACTATTCGTCGCTTTGATCGCATTCTGTTGCTTCAGTTTCTATGTCTATCGAAAACGAAAACGGCATTTGACGAACGCACGAGATGATGATGATTCAAGCATAGACCCGCTTGTAGAATCGCTACAACACAAGAACGCCTCGTCCGTTTCGACGCTCACAGCGTTCACGAACGTCCCGATTCGCGATGCACTGATCACATTCAACCAATCTCTCGTACCAGTCAAGCGATTGCGTGCTCATGAGACATTGGAAGAGTGGTTCCAACGCATCGATTTACCGATGAACCCGTCCGTTTATCATGCGGTTCGCTACGGCACCTCTTCAGGTGTGACGATTTCTGAAGAAGATACACTTCACTTCAAGAGAACACTCGATACCTACGCGACACGTCCTCACCCCGAGTGAGAATGTGCACAGGTTCTGCTTTTTCATCATGAATGATAAAATGGTGGAAAATGTCAGTTAAGGGGATGGAAACATGAAACGATGGGCGATATTCGGATTAAGTGCACTTTTACTCACGGGTTGTACAGATACGGTGGCAGACAATCCAATCCCAATCGAATCACCCGATGAACCCATCACCGAATGGACGCGTGAGGACTTTAAAGACGTCTATGACCAATACGAACAAACGAAACCGCTCCTTACTGCCCTTGAACAACAAGGAATCAAACCGTTTCGGGAGACGTTCGAACGGGTCATCATCGCCGGCAACGGTCTCGAGCATACGTATGCGGATATTTATCCATTTAAGCTCGATGACGGGACGTATGCTACCATTTTCGATAGTCAGGACGGAACGGTGATCAATGGTTCTGAGTCGGTCGCTCCGCTATTTTGGCAAGAGGAATCCTTCCTTCAATACGTCGAAGAGATTGAAAATCGGAAATTCGGTACAAGTGCCCCACCTACCGATGTCGTCCTCACGCAGGATGAATTCCAAACGGTCTATGACCGCCATGCCTACACGTCAGCCCTCCTCGTCGAACTCGATGAAGCGGGCGTCGAACTGGCACGGGAGCCAATCGATGACGTGATCATTGCCGGGAACGGCGTGACCGAAGTCACTGCCGACTTGTTCGTATTCGATGTCGAGAGCGGGTATGCCATCGTATATGATCAGGACGGAGAAATTTTAAAAGGCCCCGAATCCATCTCACCGCTCTTTTGGAACGAGAAGGACTATGTGGACCTGTTAGCCAAGAATGAAAGTTAATGCGTATCACGTTGTAACTTACGATATTCCAGCAACAACTTGAGCCATTGTGCCGGTTTGTCGCTGGAATCTTTTTTGTCCCGACGATGTGCTGTGACGTAGGTGTGCCATGAGATGGCCCGATACACGCATCCCAATTCCTCCGCAATCTTCATATGACGCTCGAGTATTTCTGTTGGCGCGACGTGTCTCCATTCTTTCAAATAAACCTTTCGTAACTCATGGATTTTCTCTATCCATAATGTATCGTCTTCTTCCGGCAATAAATCGAACAAGATGTTCCAAAAGACACGCATGCTAAAGAATGGATGTGTGATTGTCGCATCTCCCCAATCGAGAATCACCGGTTGATTGCTTTCAGGCTCCCAGAAAATATTCCCTCCATGCAAATCGCCGTGATCGAGACTCATCGGTATACCACTTTCTAGTTCTTCACACATCGACAGAAGTTCAGGTTTTAGTGCCAACACTTCTTCCCGCTGCACCCGCTCCAGATTTAGACTCATCTCAACGAACGTCGATTCGATTTCCTCCCTGAGCATAGACGGACGACGGTCTGGAACCCCCATTTTTAAAAGTTGCTCCGTCTCACCACTCATTCGTTGCTGTAATTTGGCATACTCTCGTAGCGCAACCTCATACTGTTCCTGATCAGGTACATCACGTAACGGGTGACCGGAAACTTTTCGCACGATGAACCATGGATGAACCGGATGCACAGCGACTACGTCTGGCACGAGCCCAGGCAACATATGAGCAAGATATTGTGACAACATTCCTTCACTCTGACTGATTGAAGTGACCGCTTTAGCATAGACGCCATTGCCATGAACCAGATACGTCAAATCCGTATCTTTTTCTAGATGCCACGTCTCATTCGAAATATATTCATCAATCCACTGATCAAACTCATGCTTGAGATCAGTGTTTTCCCAGAAAACAGATAGTTGTTCCATATTCGTCCCCTTCCAATTTATGCTATACTCAAATCAATAAACGACCACTAGGGGAGCCTTCGGGCTGAGACGGCATTTGCCGGACCCTTTGAACCTGATCTGGCTCATACCAGCGTAGGGAAGTGGCTTGGAATACGTCTCTGTATGTCCACGCCATTTTTCCGTCTGGAAACGTGGCGTTTTTATTTTGAAAGGAGACTATTCATGCGTATTCAACAACTCACTTGGATGGCGATGCTCGTTGCCATCGCCGTCGTCGGTTCGATGTTCATCTCGATTCCTACAGGTGTCGCCCGCGCTTATCCGATTCAACATATGGTGAACGTGATTGCCGCAGTCACCGTCGGTCCAATCGGAGCCGTTCTCGTCGCTTTCGTCACCGGACTCATTCGCGTCATGACCGGTACAGGATCACTGCTCGCATTCCCTGGTGGCATGATTGGCGCGTTTCTTGCCGGCATTTTCTTCGTTCGCACGAACCGCGTCTATGCGGCCGCTCTCGGAGAAATCATCGGGACCGGCGTCATCGCTTCGTTGATTGCTGTCCCGTACGCAAAACTGTTGATGGGTTCGACGTTCGGTGCATTTTTCTTTGTCCCGGCGTTCCTTGCCTCTAGTTTGACGGGCGCGCTTCTCGGTTGGCTCGTCTTGTCGCGTGTCAAACAGTTGCGACCGAGCGTACTCAAATAAAAGCTCCCTTTTTGGATGAAAATGGTAAACTATAGACAACATCTACAGAGGAGGGGTTTTATGTCTCGTTTCAATCAACTTGTAGCGGGTGGTATTTTGTTGTTTTGTCCGGACTCTTATATACGCTCGAACGCATCGCACTCTACATACGTTGGTACGCCGAAATCTCAACCGGGAGCTGGTTGGAAAAACCGTCGTTTGTCGATCCATTTCTCCAAAACTGGTTCGTTACCTTGTTTCTCTTTGCCGCTATCCCCTTCTTCTTGGCAGCTATGAATGTCACGCAAAAAATAAGTCCATCCGAGAATCCGACCGACTCATGACGGTCGGTTTTCTGTATGATAGACCCAAATCGCTTCACCATTCCATTCATCGATTAAGCCGCTGTCGACAAAGCCGTTCTTCGCATAAAATCGTTTTGCGACTTCATTCTCTTGATGGAGACTGAGGATGATATCATCCACGTCGTATTGTGTCTGGATGAATTCCACTGCCATGCGTAGGCACTTCGTTCCAATGCCTTTCCCCTGTTCGTTTTGATCAATCATGAAACGGTCGAGCCACATGTAACGTTCTGACTGGTTTTCCGCTCCGACCATCATGAAGCCAACCGGTCGCTCGCCTTCATAAAATGCAAAGCTCTGCCAATTGTATTTCGTATCCTCAATCATCTCTCGAAGGGATTCGGCATTCGTCTCGATGAATCGAGATTGTTTCTCGTCCACTGTCAGGGCGATGACCGCCTCTCGATTGACTGCATCAACCGGTTGAATCGTGATTTCGTTTACTTTCATACATTCACCTCATTGATTTTCTCTCTTCCATACGATTTCTCCCGTAAAAAGTTTCTTCTCCCGTATCTTCGAAGGCTTGTATTCGCTACACTAACAATAGAAAAGGAGGGGATCTTATGTTCCGAATCGGAAGTATCTTTATTCCCGTATCAGATGTAGAACAGTCTCTGAACTGGTATACAACTTATTTTCATGCCCAAGAAATCGGGCGCTGGGAAGGGGGCATCGGAATCTGTCTGCCAGATGGCTCAACTCAACTCGGATTGATTCAAACTACTTCAACGCAACCCACAACATTTAAGGATGCGTCCGGACAAGCCCATGTTTATTTCAATATCATCTGTGAAGACATCCAGCTCGCGTATCAATCGTTCGAACAAGCAGGGTTAATTGCGACCCCGCTTCACGATTTCGGTGGTATGTCCTGTTTTGACGTACGAGACCCGGATGGACATACGATCAGCCTCATCTCAGAAGAATTGACTTCCCCGTTCCACCGTGATCGAGTGAAAGAGTTGCAAACGAAAGGAAACAACCAATGAAACAAATCCATCATATCTGTATCCAAACCCCGGATTATGCCGCATCGAAGTCATTTTACGAAGCGCTCGGTTTTGAACTCGTCCAGGAGTCGCCAAACTTTCATACGCGTGACTTCAACAGTTGGCTCAAGCTCGGTGATTTTTATATTGAGCTCCAGACTGCTAAAGCGGATGAAACGTTACAAGACTACTCGAAACATGCGGCCGGTCCCGTCCATTTCGCCCTCTATGTAGATGACCTCAAAGCGGAAGTCGCACGACTCGAACAACTCGGCGTCACGTTTTTACCGAAGCACGGTGGCAACATCTACTTCGTCGTCGATGGACATTTAAGTAAATTAAAAGCACCGGAAGGAACCATCATTGAACTGCGTGATACGTTCGAGATTACATAATCAGAGCTTCACAGTTATCCAACAAAACCAGGTCCATGTTTGCATGGGACCTGGTTTTGTTATGCACTCTTAAAGACATAGATGTCCTATTTGAAGTAAAACGAATATATCACCTCGGTCATGAAAGCTCACGATTTTTTCTAAATGACCGTTGAAGTGAAATGAATTGTGCGACCAGAAGTAACCCATTTGAAAGAAGTGTCATTGCTAACAAGTCCACCCAAGAGTAAACCACTACACCCGTCACCTTTAATGCTATTGCCACTCCAGCAAACAAAACAGCAAACTTCGATGTAGAACCAATCAGTTTCCTTAGTTCCATTTTATATTCAGATTTCTCAACAACGTTTGCATACTCCATACCTGAGACAATATAACGAATCCATACATAGAGACTTAGAATTGCTATAACACTCAATAAAATATATGAAGACTCAGTGTTGAATATACCTGAAAATCTATTCAATAGAACGACTACTCCCAAAAATCCAATGAACAAAACGAAAGCCTCGGCTATAAAGTACAACATCCGCCTTTCTTTATATTCGTCATTTGGTAAAAACATTGTGACCCATGATTCTTTCATCTTTTACTCCTCCCAGAATAAATCATTTAGAGTGACGCCCAGAACCCTCGCAATGGCAATACAGAGTTTCAAAGAGGGATTATATTTATTCGATTCGATCAAACCGATTGTCTGTCTAGTCACACCGATCGCCTCTGCCAAATCGGTTTGAGTAAGATTCTTTTCTACTCGATGTTCTTTTACTCTATTTCCCATGTCTGTCTCCTAATTTAGTTGTGCAATACCTAAAATGTAATATATATATTCCATTAACGCAATATATATATTACATATTTTTGATTACGAATGAATCTCCATCACACTTTCTACGTTTTCTCTGTTCATAAGAAAGGAAAGGATACAGTAACTACATTTTGAGTTAGGAGATCACTAATGAAATATCTCGATTATTGGAGCTACTTGTCACTCTCTCTGGCAAAGCTCTTCTTTTTTAGCTGGTTGACCGCGACGGCGTTCGACTTCTCGTTTTTCCTCATCAATTTGGCGACGATTTTGCTCCTGACGAGTTGGGCACTCGCCGTGTCTTATCCGATCCGCCGATGGATTTTATACGTTTCTCTGTTCCTGCACAGTACCCTGCTCGTCTCGGACGTCTGGTACTATCGCTATTTTGAAGACTTATTATCCGTCGCCTTACTATCTGATATCGGGCAGATGGGAGATGTCGGGGGTGGCTTCTTGACGCTCATCCGCCCAATCGATGCGTTCTTCTTCATCGACCTCATCATCTACGGTTTGATTTTGCGTTATATGAAACGTCATCCTGTCCGTGAAGGGAAGCGGAACGGAAGACGATTGGCGCTCGCTGGCTTCGCACTCGGATTCCTTCTCTTCACAATCCCGCTCACCCTCAGTTTTCAGCGTGGAGAAAAGTGGATCGCAGATGACCCCATCTCGAATATGCGTGAATACTATCATCTTGGATTTTGGGGCTATCACGCGATGGATGTCGCCCGAGGCGTCGAACGTGCTATGGGATGGAACGAAGCCCTGACAGACGAAGAGCGTTCTCAAATTCAAGCACTCTCTTATCAAGAATTAAGTGCCCCAAGTCCAGATACGAACGTTATCGTTTTACAACTCGAATCATTCCAAACATCCGTCATCGATCAACAGATTGATGGACAGGAACTGACCCCGAATTTGAACCGACTGCGACGTGACATGCTTTACTTCCCGAACGTGTATCATCAAACGCATGAAGGGCGAACGTCTGATGCAGAGTTCATCGTCAACACGTCACTTTATCCTGTCAAATCTGGTTCCGTCTACACGCGTTTCCCGGGAAATCAATTCAGCGCGCTCTCTCAATCCTTGAATGAGGCGGGCTACGATACGGCAGCCATGCATTCGTTCCGAAAAGACTTTTGGAATCGCGATGACTTTTATGACAATATCGGGTTCAATCATTTCTTTAGCGACAAAGACTACCCCGATCAAGGAATCATCGGGATGGCACTCAACGATCAGGAATTCTTAAATACGTCGGTCGGATTTATGGAAGAGTTGGATGAACCATTTTACGCATTTTTAGTCGCTTTAACGAGTCATACACCGTACGATATCCCGGAAGACGAGAAGCGGTTGGACCTATCTGATATCGACGATCCCCTTCTCGAAAACTATTACCATACCGTTCATTTCGTCGATGCCGCTGTCGGTCAGTTCATCGAACGATTGAAACAAGATGGTTTCTGGGATGAGACGCTTCTCGTCATGTATGGTGACCACGATAGCGGTCTGACGGCACCAGGAGAAGAGATGGCTACCCTCGAAGAAGTGAACTCGACGGTTGACGCGTTTCAACTTGACCGTGCTGTCCCTCTCTTCATCAAACCACCTGGACCGACGACAGGAGAAGTCATGGAGGCGAGTGGTGGACAAATCGATATCGCCCCGACGATTCTCGATTTACTTGGAATCTCTCCAGCATATATGCTTGGCGACTCCTTATTGAATGATACGTCAAATCTAACCGTCTTTCGGACGGGCGCTTTCCGATACGAAGATCATTACTATGAACCAGACTTGACCGAACGTGCTGGTAACGGCACATGCTATTCCATTGAGACGGAAGAACAAGTCGCATTCGATCGATGCGCCCCTTACATCGACCGCGCGGCCAGTCAGCTCCGGCTCTCGGATACCATCATCGAGAAAGATGCCCTCTCGCAAATGAGTCCATGAAAAAACTCCCGAGCATTTGTCTCGGGAGTTTTGTTTAGTAAGCTTTACGCAACGTCGCGATATCAAGCTTTTTCATGGGCAGACATGCCTGTACGACCTGTTCAATCTGCTCTTGCGAACCTACCGTCATCATCTCTTCCATTTCCCACGGGATGATTTGCCAGGAGACACCATAGCGATCTTTCAGCCAACCACACTCCTCTGCTTCCGGTACAGCCGATAGCCGCTCCCAGTACGAATCGACTTCTTCTTGCGACTCACAAAAAGCGATGAGCGACTGGGTCTCGTTAAACGAAAATGTATGATTTTCATTACTGTCCATCACGACAAATTCTCGACCGGATAAGACGAAACGAGCATAGTTGATTTTCCCGTCAAGCTCGTCCCCGTCTTCTTCCGTGTATCGTACCGTATGTCCGTCCAATACATATGAATCTTTGAAAATAGAGATCCAATCGTTCATCGCCGCCTCGGCACGACCGAACGCTTCTTTGACAAACAATAGACATGGCGTCACGAGCTGAATGTCCATCCCGCCATCATGCATGATTTGCCAAGAAACCCCGTAGCGGTCCTGCAACCACCCATAACGCTGACTGAAGTCGTAAGTGTCTAATGGAATCAAGATATCCGCTCCGTCAGATAATCGTTCCCAAAGCGCATTGATTTCTTCCGTCGTCGGAAGCGACACCATGTAGGAAATGGACGGATTCCGTTCTTGCACCGTCCCTCCCCCAAGCAACTGAAAGAATTGTCCAGCGAGTGATAGCGTCACAATCGTCGTATCGCCTGCTGGTGAACTTGAAAATCTCGTCGTATAGTCGACAAACGAATCTGGAAAGATGGATACATACCACTCGGCAATCTCTTCAACGTCCTGCTCAAACCAAATACATGGAATCACGGGTTGCGTAATCATGAGAATATCTCCTTTCAGACTTCATGCAAACGATAGACCTCACGGACGGCGAGAAGCTCCCCGGCTTCATCACGATACGCCTGATAGTGCGACGACTGGATATGGTGATTGAGTGCATTTTCATCCTTATACTTTTCATAGAAGACAAACGTACCTGGTGAATCGATCGCCTCGTGAAGAACGTACGCGAGACATCCTTCTTCCGCACGCGACGGCGGAATCACACGGTACAGCGCGTCACGTAACGCCTCTTCTTTTCCGGGATGGGCTTTCAAGATTGCAGTAATGACGATTTCCATACAGTATTCCTCCTTAGATAATGGACCTGCCTTTCTGTTCCCGAATCCACTACAATCTATCCCAAAAAACGGATATCTCATCATACGAGACATCCGTTTCTGCTTATGACTTTTTCTTTTGTCGGAATGGCCACCAGACACCATCGCCAAATGAAATCGTAATGGCTGGGATCAAGAGGGGTAACACAATCAAGCCATACAATAACAAACCGGTGATGACGATTGTCGCGATCTGGACGAGACTGAGCACGCCTGACGGAATCATGGCACCGAACGTCCCGGCGAGGATGACCGCGGCTGTCATAATGACGGTACCCATCTTCGTCATCGAGTGGATGAGCGCCTCACGGACCGTCTTCCCATTGATTGTTTCTTCCCGGAATCGATCTAACAAGAAGATGGAGTAGTCAATTCCAAGGGCAATCAACATGACAAATCCAAAGAACGGAACGGCCCAGCTAATCCCGTCATAGCCGAGTCCTTCTACAAAGATCAGCTCTGTGATTGCCGCTGACGTATAGTACGTCAAGAGAAGCGAAGCAATCATATAGAGTGGCATGATCATCGAGCGGAACAGTGCTGTCAAAACGATGAACAACGTCACGAGCATGATGGCTACCGTTCGATTGAAATCGTTCGTCGATGTTTCATTTAAATCGCTATTGATACTTGAGATCCCGGCATATCCGATGGTCGCATCCGCATACGGTGTTCCCGTCACGGCACGATTCATCGTCTCTTTGATTGTCTCAACGGTATCAATCGCTTCTGGCGAATACGGGTCCATCTCTAAGACGACCTCGAGCTGAGTCGCCATTCCTTCATCGAAGACATATCGTTCGACTGCAGGTGAGAACTCATCTGATGTGAGCGTCCCTTCCGGAAGATACACGCCTGTCTCCCGAAGCGCATCTGCTTCACTCAACTGTTGTAAGAACGAAACGGCTTCGCCGAGACCAGACTCAATTTGTCCTAGCCCGTCGTTCGCTTCCGCGACACCTGTCGCCAGTTGCGCTAACCCGCTACCAAGTTCACCGACCTGAGAACCTTGTGCATTTAATGCGGACGCCGCTTCGTTGATTCCTGACTCAATTTGTGTGAGGCCAGCTGATACTTGACCGAGCTGTCCGACTGCGGCCGGGATGTTTTGAGTCGCTGTCAATCCTTGCCCAATGAGACCAAGTTGACCATTCAACTGATTTAGTCCCGCTGCTGCTTCTGCAAGCGGTGCCCCAGCATTGGTTGAACCGCTTGGTAGTTGTCCAACAATCCCGTTCAATCCTTGCTCAATCTCATCCAATCCAGTTTGAACATCCCCGAGACCCGTCTGCGCTTCAGACAAGCCATCGCTGACTTCACTGAGCTGCGTATCGACATAAAAATCGTCGATGACTTCACCAGTAGGACGTGTGAGCGCACGGACACCATTCACACCTTCGACTTTTTCAAGCTCACTTGCAAACTTTTCGATATAGGGAACTTCTGATTCTGTAATGGCTTGATCTTGTCTCAAAATGACTTGTACCGGAAGGGATTCCCCTTGACCGAACCCTTCTGAGATCAAATTCAGTCCACGAACCGAATCGTACCCGTCTCCAATCTCATCGACCGTATTGAACGAACGGGCATCGTCATATGTGAATAAGACAGGTACTGTAATCAACCCGACGACCAAAATCGATACGAACGGGCGATTGACCGACAATCGGCTCAAGCTAGCCCAAAGCTTGCTGTCATGATGCTCGCCTGCCTTTTTCGACGGCCAAAACAGTCGCTGTTTGAGCGTCGCCATGAAGAATGGGACGACCGTGAAGAGAATCAGCAGCAACACCGCAATCCCGACTGCGACGGCGACCGCTGATTTAAAGATTGGAAAATCAGCAAATCCGATGGCGGCAAAACCGACGAAGACCGCGAGTCCACTGATGAGGACCGTCCGTCCTGCCGTCTTGTACGTATTGACGATGGCGTCTTCGATGGCATGTCCTGCACTGAGTTCTTCTTTATAACGGCTAAGAAGCAGGATACAGTAGTCTGTCCCAATCCCGAACAAGATGGCGACAAGGAAGATCTGCGTGTAGTTGGACACCGGGAACCCGAACCAATCCACGAAGAACGCGACAAAGGATTGACTCAATAGATAAGTGAATCCGACCGCGATGAGCGGGATGAACGGGGTCACGATGGAACGGAAGACGAGAAGGAGTAATCCAAAAATCAACACGACCGTGATGATTTCTGTCTTTTTCAACCCTTCCTGTGCACTTAGATTCACATCATTGTTAATGATTTCTTCCCCGGTGATATATACTGTCTCCTCTTGCGGGAGCACGTTTTCACGGACATCATCAGCAAACGCATTGATTTCTTCCGTCGTACCTTCTACCGTGATGGGGACGAGGACGATGCGTCCGTCTTCCGAGACAAGCTGTGCCTCTGTCTCCTCGTTTTCGAACGGATCGAGAACATCTGTCACGACCGTTTCATTTTGTTTAAGTTCTTCGATGACACGCGCGACATCTGTTCGCTCCGTCTCTCCGATTGATTCAAACTCATAGACGAGGGAGATGGTCTTGTCACTCTTCCCGGCTTCATCTAAAATCGCTTGTGCGCGTTGTGAGTCCATGTCGTCCGCAAGTTGGAAGCTCCCTGCCTCTTCTGCTTGTTTCGTTAAGTTCGGTGCTGCGACAAATAATGCTGCCGTCAATACGATGAGGGAAATGAAAATTCCCCAGCGCCATTGAATGATTTTATGCATGTGTTATTCCTCCCCGATTCGGAGCAATTGCTTTATTTTTCGGAACGTCCGAACAAACTGCTCGATTTCAATTTCGTCTACTTCTCCATCGATGAGGGATTCCACATATCGATAGACGGCACCGTCCACTTCTTCGACGAGCCGTTTCCCTTCTGGGGTCAATTCAATCAATCGCTCGCGTTGGTCTTGTCCTCGTCGACTCGTGACGAGTCCTTTTTCGACCAACTTTTTCAGGCGATTCGAGACCGCACTTTTATGGACACCTTGCTTTTGTGCCAGTTGCCCAGCCGGAGTTGGTCCAAACTGATCGAGTAACTTCAACAGTTGGAGCTGTTCGCGCGAATACTCGCGCCATACGTCCCCTTCCATCGCTTCGATGACATGTTCCGTCCCATGGAACATCACTTCTTCAAACAACTGCACCGCTTCGCGCATCAATGCTTTCATTTTTAATTTACCCCCTAAACTAGATGATTATAGTTTATGCCCTAAACTAAATGGCGTCAAATAAAAAGACCGATAAGGAGTGCCCTTATCGGTCCATGTTCTTTTCGATGGTTTCTGCCACACGTAACCCAGACAGATAGGCACTTTCGAATCGCGTTCGTCCGGATGGATCATCGGACTCAAGGAAGATGTCCCCTGCTAAATAGATGGGATGACGGCTTACTTGATAAAACGGTTCATGCCATACGTCTTTCGCTTGCGCGTAACGCCAGCGTTTCAATTGTTTTGACACGAGATTGATATCGCCAACTTCCTCTCGGAATAACCGCTCAACTTCTGCAAGTGTCTCCGCTTCTGGTCGCTCATACCAGTCCTCACTCCACGCCTCTTCCATATAGACATTTACGAGTGGTGTCGCAGAGATGCCTTTTTGCCGATTATCGACGATTTTTAATACACCAGGTACCAGTTCTTGATCGAGAATACCGTCTGCTCCAATCTGCACATCACCGGCACATTCAAAAAGACCGACGAACGTCGGCGAATATATAAGACGACGTAACGCGGGCTCGACATCGACAGCTAAATCTCCAAGCAAATCGAACGACTGTGGAAGCGGTGCCGTCATCACGAGTCGATCATAGGAACGTGTCGTCACGTCTGTCTTGACTGTGACGGTTCCGTCTTCTTCTACTTGAACGTTCTCCACCCGTTCATTCAATTGTACGGTCAAATCTTCAGACAAACGCTTAGCAAGTGCATTCATCCCATCAATCGCGACATAACGTGGATAAGGGTCGGCATACCAGACCCGCACCCAGTTTGCATTCATCCACGACTGTACCTCTCGTTCGAGCTCTTCTCCACGCACCGTGAAATATACCGCGCCATGGTCTGCCCGTCCATCACCGATTCGACGCGTCGCCAAGCGTCCCCCGACGCTTCGACTCTTTTCAATCAGTTCGACGTCATGACCTTGACACACGAGTTCACGCGCTGCGATGATTCCGCTCAGACCGGCCCCGATGATCCCAATCTTCATTCCGCATTCCCCTTTCTCTTCATGAAGATTGTAGCACGTTCATTCAATTTCCCCTCTGTTTGATATGCTTCAGGCTGGCTTGTTCCATTGTTCGTCGTAAGCCCGACGCGTGTCTTCATACATGACAGCGAAGCGCGCAACGACTAACGGGCGAACAAGGGAAGTCGCAACTAACAGTGACCAGGATGACAAAATCGGTAATTTGAAAACAATACTCAGCGTGAAACCCGTCAAAAAGACCGGAATCATTGGCAGGATCAATTTAAATGCTTCCCATTTCTGTCCACGCATCATCCCACGAGATTTTGTAATTGCTTCTGTTGGGGACAAATGAGGCTCATCTCGCAATATAAAGAAAGTGAATGCGTAAGAAAAGTACTTTATGATTCCTGGAACGATTAGAAGCAGCCCCCACAATAGTTGGAAGAGAACCATGAGTAGGAATGTGGCCAAATTTAAGCGGTAATTCTTCCGAAACGGTTTAAATACATCTTGAAAATGCAATTCCTTATTTCGCACCGTATCTAAAATGACCCAGCTGTATCCGACATACATCGGAAGAGACATCACATATAGGATGAGTCCAATCACACTGATCATCATAAGAATAGTAGAACTGTGTTGGATCCCGTAATATGTCGGATCTATCATAAGCCACACTTCTACTAATATCGCCATTGCAAAAGACCAACCGATGAGTTTCCCCGTTCTTCCTTTCAAGGCCTCATGTGTCCGTTCCGTCCATGTTTGAATCATTCTACATCTCCCCCTGACTGATACCTTTATATACGGAGCATAGTAAGAACACGTTTCAAATTCATATAAAAAAGCAGAGATTCACTCTGCTCGCTCGTCCGCTCGATATTCCAATATGTCTCCCGGTTGACAGTCGAGTGCTTCGCAAATCGCTTCAAGTGTCGAAAAACGAATCGCTTTGGCCTTCCCGTTTTTTAAAATCGACAAGTTCGCCATCGTAATCCCGACTCGCTCCGACAGTTCCGTCACACTCATTTTTCGTTTCGCCAACATCACATCCAGATTCACAATCATCGCCATTTCTCTCACCTCAGACCGTCAAATCGATTTCTTGTTTCATGTCGATGGCGCGCTTCAATAGTTTCTGTAACAACTCAGCAAAAACCGCAATGACAAATGCGGCGAAGACGAAGACGAATCCGATGACTAAAAATCCTGGCGAGTCGTCACGCTCAGCGAACCAATAGAAGAACGGGAGTGTCGCCATATAGATGGCCGTGATGGTCAGCGCACAATATTTAATGATCCGAAGTGCTTTCACCGCCCGATAGGAGAATGCCTCATTCCGGTCAATCAATCCAAGTAAGATGAATGACTGTGACAAGGCAACGAAAAAGGGAATCGCTGCTACATACATCCCTCCAATAATCGGTCGCATCGAATTTGCAATCCATCCTCCGCTCTCCACCGCCTCTCGCCAAAGGAAAGGGAGTAAAAAGATACAGGCCGCAAGAATCGGGAGAGCTAAGACAATCACCGATAGTTTTAAAAAGACGGTTTCTCGTTTCACCTGTCATACACCTCACTCATTTTATTTCTTTTATCATACGCCCGTTTTTATCGTTTATCAATAAATATTTATCGAAAAAATAGACCTCGAGATGTACTCGAGGTCTACTTCATTCATTTCATTGCTTCTAATTCACTTTCGGTCACCCATTTATGATTTGTGACCTCTTCTCCGTCTTCAGTCGTGTAATCAACCATGTAAACGGTCGTCTCTTCCACTGTATCGATAGTCGCTTCTGCGCCGTCCATCCCTTCCATATGGTCGGCAGCCAATACGACCTCATCCCCTTCAGACAACGGCGCCTCGTCCGGATTATCCAGTTCTTCGTGAATCACCCATTTGTGATCCTCTACCGGGTCACCACCTGTAGTCGGTGTATAGCTGACGGCGTAGACCGTCGTATCATATGCACCGACAATCGTCGCCTCCACGCCTTCCATGCCCGGCATGTGATCCGCTGTCATCATCGCGGTTGATCCGACTGGATACGTCGGATCACTGGCTTCCTTCAGCCCGTCTGGAACTTCTCCAGACCCGGAGTGATCCATCGCTGAATGGTCCATGCTTTGCTCTTCTGACATCTCCATCGATGTGTCCTCTACCGTATCCCCACAAGCGGCCAATGATGTCGCGAGAATCATGACACCGAGACCTGTCATCCATTTCTTCTGTTTCATCGAATCTCTCCTTCTCTTCATTTTCATGTTGAGTGTACCCGTTCCGGAGAATGAACAGACATATTTGAGAACATTACGATGATTTGTTAACTCATTGCAACAAAAAAGACCAAAATCCCGAAAGATTTTGGTCTTGAACATTATTCAACCGTTACAGACTTCGCCAAGTTACGTGGCTTGTCGACATCGCAGTCACGAGCAAGTGCTGCATAGTACGAGATGAGTTGAAGTGGAAGAACCGTCACGAGTGGCGTGAGAAGTGGTTCAACACGTGGAAGAACGAATGCGTCGTTCTCATGCTCCATTCCTTCCATTGAAATCGTACATGCGATGGCACCACGCGCCACAACTTCCTTGATGTTTCCACGGATGTTGAGGTGTGTGTTTGGTTGAGACACGAGCGTGATGACTGGTGTCCCGTCTTCAATCAAGGCGATCGGACCGTGCTTGAGTTCCCCACCTGGGTACCCTTCTGCTTGGATATATGAAATCTCTTTCAGCTTCAATGCGCCTTCGAGACCTACATATGAATCCAATCCACGTCCGAGGAAGAATGCGTTACGTGACTCTTTCAAGAACTTATCTGCAAGCTCTTCAAAGATTTCTTTTTGTGCCATGATCGAGTCCATCGTTGTCGCAACGAGTGCAAGTTCTTGCATGAGATCAAACGGGAGTTTCTTCCCGTTCGCACGAGCGATGTCGTATGCGAGAATTGCGAGGACGGCAATCTGTGCCGTGTATGCTTTCGTCGACGCGACCGCGATCTCTGGTCCTGCGTGGAGGAGCATCGTCTCGTTCGCTTCACGTGACAATGTCGATCCTGCCACGTTCGTTAACGTGAGCGCTTTATGGCCCAATTTTTTCACTTCGACGAGGACGGCACGGCTGTCCGCTGTCTCACCTGATTGTGAGATGAAGAGGAAGAGTGGCTTCTCTGTCAAAAGTGGCATGTTGTAACCGAACTCTGATGCGACGTGTACTTCAGTCGGTACACCTGCAACGCGCTCAATCAATTGCTTCCCGACAAGACCAGCGTGGTAACTTGTACCACATGCGACGATATAGACGCGGTCTGCTTCCGAGACGAGTTCACGCACGCCTTCTGCGAGCTCGATGTCGCCGTTCTCGTTCTGGTAGTGCTGGATGATGTTACGGATGACGGCTGGCTGTTCGTCCATCTCTTTCAACATGTAGTGCGCGTACGTGCCCTTCTCGATGTCTGACGCATCGATCTCGGCCGTGTATGGTGCACGCTCGAGTACTTCGCCGTCGAGCGTCTTAATCGTCGCCGACTCACGTGTGAGGATGACGATCTCACCATCGTGGAGCTCGAGGTACTGGTCTGTCACCTGGAGCATCGCCATCGCGTCTGATGCGACGACGTTGAACGTGCCGTCACCAAGTCCGACGAGGAGCGGTGACTTGTTCTTCCCGATATAGAGGCGCTCTTTGTCCTCTGAGTCGATCATTGCGATCGCATACGAACCGTGGAGGTCCGAAAGCGTCTTGCGGAACGCCGCCTCGACGTCGCCGAGCTCGACGAAGTGCTTCTCCATGAGCTGGACGATGACTTCCGTGTCCGTCTCTGAAAGGAACGGAACGTCGAGCGTCTTCTTGATGAGCTCGTCGTTCTCGATTACGCCGTTATGCACGAGCGTGAAGCGTCCTGTCGTGCTTTGGTGCGGGTGGGCGTTCGGTACGCTCGGTACCCCGTGTGTTGCCCAACGTGTGTGGCCGATTCCAATCGTGCCGTCTACTTCTGCTGGGATGATTTCGCGTAGCGCAGCAATGCGACCGACTTCTTTGTGAACGTTGACATTCTCATGCATCAACGCAAGACCTGCCGAGTCATAACCACGGTACTCGAGTTTTTCAAGACCTTTGAGAAGGACTTCCTTCGCTCCGGTATTCCCAATCATTCCTACAATTCCACACATAAACAAATCTCCTCTATTCTTCGATTTCTCGAAAAAGGAAACGGGCTTTTTCTAAGAGCTGTCAGTACACGCTTCTTTGTCCGTCCGGTCGCCCGGGCGTTTTAAAAGCATGTTTGTCGTCGTGACAGGCGACGAGGAGGCATCCGCCGAAATCTCGATAACCTCCAACCTCGTCAACTCCGCAGAGTTCTGGCGCTTGTTCGTACTCTTGTGTCCTTCCGTTTCCAAGGTCACGCTCTTAATAGTACAAATCACACCCCCATTCGTCAAGAAAATCCGCTGTTTTCTCGATGACAAAACGGAAACAAAAAGGGAATCCGATGTGGATTCCCTTGTGTTATTCCCGGTTTTGAAAATTTTATCCGTCTACACCGTAATCTTCGCGTACGACTTGTGCGATTTTTTCAACGTAACGGTCACACTCTTCCGCTGTCGGGGCTTCAGCCATGACACGAACAAGTGGTTCTGTACCTGATGCACGGACGAGGATTCGACCGTTTCCGGCCATTTCCGCTTCCGCTTCTTGAATCGTTGCCAAGACACGCTCTCCGTTCATCGCATCGTTTTTATTCGTCACACGAATGTTCACGAGCTTTTGCGGATAAACTGGCATCTCTGCCGCTAATTCAGACAGTTTACGCCCTGTCGATTTCACGATTTCTGCCAATTGCACACCAGATAACATACCGTCACCCGTTGTCGAGTGATCGAGGAAAATCAAATGACCTGATTGTTCGCCACCGAGTGTATATTGATGTTTTTTCATTTCTTCAACGACATAGCGGTCACCCACTGCTGTTTGAAGCGCCGTCATGCCCGCTTCTTCAACGGCTTTATGGAAACCAAGGTTACTCATGACCGTCGCGACAATCGTGTTGTCTTTGAGACGCCCTTTTTCACTCAAGTATTTCCCGCAAATATACATGATCTTGTCTCCGTCGACGATTTCACCGTTCTCGTCAATCGCAATCAAACGGTCTCCATCCCCATCAAAGGCAAGGCCCATGTCCGCTCCTTTTTCACGGACGAATTCAGCCAAATGCTCAGGGTGTGTCGACCCGACACCTTCATTGATATTTAAACCGTTTGGCGAGTTTCCGATCGTCGACACGTTTGCTTCTAAGTCTGCAAACAGTCGAGCCGCAAGGCCACTCGTCGCTCCATGTGCACAGTCGAGTGCGATGTGAAGACCATCAAAATCTTCTTCTACCGTTTGTTTCAACATTTGAAGATACTTTTGCGCGCCTTCGTAGTAATCCGATACGAAACCGAGATCTTTACCTGTCGGACGCGGGAGCGTATCTTCTGCAGCATCTAAGATGTCTTCAATTTCTTGCTCGGTCGCATCGTCTAATTTGAAACCATCGCTACCGAAGAATTTGATTCCGTTATCCGCCACAGGGTTATGCGATGCTGAAATCATGACACCTGCCGTCGCGTCGAGCGATTTCGTCAAGTAAGCGACTCCAGGTGTTGAAATGACACCGAGACGCATCACTTCTGCACCGATTGAGAGAAGACCCGCAATCAATGCACCTTCAAGCATATGTCCCGAAATCCGTGTGTCACGACCGATCAACACTTTCGGCTGCTCGCCTTCTGGCAAATGTTTCGACAACACGTAGCCACCCGCACGACCTAAACGATATGCTAATTCCGCAGTTAACTCAGAGTTGGCAACACCGCGAACTCCATCTGTTCCAAAATATTTACCCATAAGATTAAATCCTCACTTTTGTATGATTGAACATCTTTATTGAATGGAAGATGTTTCTGTTTCTTCATCGACACTCGTCAATTGAACATCGATTGTCTTTGGCGAGATCACGGTCACGCCTTTTGGTACTTCATAATCTGCATCGACCGCATGTGTTCCGCTCGGCAATCCGGTAAGATCTAACGTCACGTTGACACTGTTTGATGAGATGCTTTCAAGAAGGGAACGTTTGCCCGAGAGCGTCACGCTGACCACTTCTTGCGTTTGAATCGTGTAATTCGTCCGGTCATATCCACGGACAGTGATGGGGACGGTCAACCGAATCCGCTCTGTCAATTCACCCGTGTCATCTTTCGTCTCATCATTTGGACGAACGAGCACCTGGACTTCTACTTCTTTTTTACCGAGTGAAGTCACTCCTTCCGGAAGACGAAGGGTAGCGGTCACTTTTCCCGACTTCGTTAAATCGTCAAGTTCAATCGGTTCTGTCTCCACTTGCTGGAGTTCATCTAGCACCGCTTTTGGTGCAAAGACACGGACTTCCGTCTCACCTAGCAACGTATCAACTAAGCGGAAATCGTCTGCCACCTCTCCGCTCGTGACGACCTCGATTGGAATCATCGCGCTCTCGTCATAAATCGGTACGGTGACATTGATGATATTCGGATCGACCGACACGTTCAACGGATTTCCATTCGCATCTAAAATGGTCGGTGGAATTTCTCGTGTGAACGTCTGACTTTGATTGGCAACATCCACATTCAACGTGATTTCTTTGACGTTTTGAATCCGACTCGCACCACCTGTGACTTTTACAGTCGACGGTTCGATTTCGACATCGCCCGCGACTTTTCCGTCCGGTAATTGATCTTTGTTCAACAGATTCACGGACACAGGGACTTCAATCGTTTGTTTCCGATCGATATAGATTTCGACAGTCTCTCGATCTAGTTTGACATTGACGTCTCCGCCAAATCCACGCGCTTCGACCGGGACACGATGGAATCCGGTGCCAAGATTGGTCAAATCGACGAACACTTGATAATCTTTCACCAATTTCGTCATCGTTAAACTACTAGATGGCCCTTGAAGCTCGACACCCATCTCTTCCGGAACATTATATGCGACATACTGGACCTCATCAAAAAACACTTCGACCGGCACATCGAGCGTCATGGAACTTTGTCCGACGATTGGCAATGCGCTAGATGCGTTATTCGAAGAACTGGTCTCAGCGACCATTAAGTATAAAAGGACGGCTAAAGCAAGTGCGATGAAGCGGAGAAACCACTTATGTTGTAACCACTGATCAATCACTTACTTATCCCCTCCTTTTTTGCCGAAGAACGAGAGGGTCGCCTCTTTTTCTTCGATGACGAGTTCTTGAATTAATTTATTGCGAAGCGCTTCTTCGTCTAGTTCCCGATACAAGCGGCCCGCGATTGCAAGTGAGACTGCTCCCGTTTCTTCTGAGACGGTAAGAGTGACGCTATCCGTCACTTCACTGACCCCGATGGCTGCTCGGTGACGTGTCCCGAGTGCTTTATCGATGTGCGGGCTTTCCGAAAGCGGTAAATAGCAAGCTGCCGCCGCAATTTTCCCGTCCTGAATAATCATCGCGCCATCATGAAGCGGCGTATTCGGAATGAATAAGTTAATAATCAACTGGGATGTGATATGCGAGTCCATACGAATGCCGGTCTCCACATACTCGTTCAATCCCGTATCACGTTCAATCGCAATCAATGCACCGATTCGCCGTTTTGACATGTACTGTGCGGAACTGACGATGGCTTCAATCATTTGTCGTTGTTGCTCCTCATCACTTGTTCCCGTACGACTGAATAAGTTACTCGTTCGTCCGAGATGTTCAAGACCACGTCTCAACTCTGGCTGAAAAATGATGATAATTCCGAGGAGACCGTACGTGATCACCTGATTTAGCAAGAACTGGAGCGTCTTCAATCCGAAGAAACCGCTCAAGAACCAACTGACTAGAATGATGGAAATCCCTTTAATTAATTGTACTGCTTTTGTCCCACGCACAATCATCATCAACTTGTAAATGACATACGTGACGACGACGATATCTAAAACATCATTCAAATAATCGTACCAATGTACGTTTTCTGAAAGATTTAAAAATGAGAAAAATGATACTTGTTCAAGTAGCGGCAAATGCTCCCCTCCTCAACTACCTAGCTAAATCGTGCAAATTCCATTATATCATCATTTCTATAGATACGCATTGCGTCACGTCAAAACGAAACCAGATTGAAACGAAAAAAAGACGCCGGAAGCGTCTTTAGAAAAGTTGTTTCATCGAGTACCAAATCCATTCGAACATCTGATCGATCTGTTCGAGTTCACCTGTCACTTGACCGGCACTTGCTAAATAGGCACGACCATTGACGGCTGTCGCGTTCCCATTGACAGTACCTTCAATCCGTAAATCGCCACCTTGGACCGTGATGTCTTTTTCAACCGTGACACCGGCCGGGACAATGACTTCATTCTCAGATACGATCACACCTGGTACTTTTGTATAGGTCATCGTCTCTGAAGCGCTGCTCCATAGTCCGAGTGTCGCACTAGACATCAAACTAAAGAACAGTACGGCCGCAATCAAACCTGGGTGCCGTTGCAACCATTGCATTTGTTTCGAGTGCGGTTTGCGTTCTTTTCGAACTGATTTTGAAAACGGTACGACGGGATCAGGTGCTGTTTGTACAGGAGTTTCAGGTAAAGCGGCCATCACTCGGGCCGTAAAATCTGCTGATAACTTTGGACGAGGCAATGCTTTCAGTTCTGCGTCGATTCGTTCATATTGTAGATACGATTCATATAATTCATCGTCCTCTAACAATTGACGCAATTCGTCAGATTCTTCGGGCAAAACGCCATCTTCCAAATATTGTTGTACTTTTTCTTCAGGAGTCAATTGAACCCCTCCCTATTTTGAAAGATTGTTTTTAACATTTCTCTTCCCCGGAAGATCCTTGTCTTAACCGTTGCGACCGGCATGTCGATCATCACGCTGATTTCTTTAAGCGACAAATCATCTACATATTTTAATAATAACGGAATGCGATATTTGTCTGGAAGTTGCTTGATTGCCTCATGCATTTCACTTCGAATTTCGCGATGAACCACTTGGGCATCGGGTTGGGGCGCTTCATCAGCTAAGTGGTCTTGATAAGTCAAACCGTCTGTACCCGCAATTTCGGCATCCATCGAATATTCCGGCTTCCGCTTCCTCAATCGGTCGATGGCAACGTTTGTCGTGATTCGATAGAGCCATGTTTTGAACTTATATTGTGCGTCGTACGTATCGATTCGTGTATAGGCACGAATGAACGCCTCTTGGGCAGCGTCCTCTGCTTCGCCACGATCATACAAAATTTTATAGGCGATTGCAAAGACGCCATCCTTGTATAGTTCTACCAGTTCGGCAAACGAATCGTGATTCCCCGCCCTCAATTCATCAACCAAACGGGTGGTCAGCCGTTCCATCAATCCACTTCCCCTCTCCGCTACACATGCGGTCATCTCTATATACGTCTTGATATTGAAATGGTTTCAAAAAAATCAAAAAAAGTTTCCATCCCCATTGTAGCAAACGGGTTTGGAAACTGTAAGGAAATCAGACGGTTTCGCCTTCCAATAACAGGTTTTCTTTAGATTTTATAATCGTTTCACATAAGCGATAGGCCAACTGAGCCGTCACGTCATCCCGGTCTAATGCCGGATTTAACTCGACGAGCTCTACTGCGATCAAGTCTTCTGCTTGCATCGCTTCTTTTAAAATCGCTTTGGCTTCGACTTCTGTTAAACCGCCGTCAACCGGTGTACCTGTTCCAGGAACGAGGGATGCATCGAGACTATCCATATCGAAACTGATATAAAAACGGTCTACTCGTTCACGAAGATAACTCAATGACTCTTTCATGATGACATCCACGCCACGCGTACGTACTTCTTCTACTGTAATGACTTTGATGCCGAGTCGATTGATTTCATTCATTTCTCCTTCATCGATATCACGCAGGGCAATATAAACTAAATGCTCTGGTGATAGCTTCGGATCACGTCCGCCCACTTCTGTCAGACGCACGTCGCCCATCCCCATCGCTGCCGCAAGTGGCATTCCGTGAATATTCCCCGACGGTGATGTTTCGCCTGTATTTAAGTCAGCGTGAGCATCCACCCAAATGACTCCATAAGGACCTGTTTGAGCCAATCCAGCAAGAGTACCGATTGCCATACTATGATCGCCCCCAACGATCAAAGGGAATCGATTTTCCGAAATTTCACGATGTACGACTTCTGCCAATTCCGTGACGGTATGCAAGACACCATCAACCCGTTTTAAGTGTTCTTCATTTTCTCGAATTTCAGATTCTGGCAAGACACGAATCGTATGTTTGACCGTTTCTGTCGGAAGAAGTTGTTGCATCCCCATTTCATTTAACTTTGTCGGTCCTTGATCGACCCCTAATTTCCCCTGACCATAACGCAGCGGCACGTGAATATATGACCATTGCATCGCCATTCCCCCTTTATACACTTGATAATCAAATTGTAAACGCTATCATTTGTTTGGTTCAACTCGGCAATATTATGAATAAACATGCAAAAAGGCAGCCTGAATGGTGGCAGGCTGCCTTTCTCTGTACTCTCAATTGAATGGTTCATGGTTTTAGGCAAAAAAAAACTTAAGTCATCACTAACTTAAGAAAAAAACATATGGTGGAGCCTAGCGGGATCGAACCGCTGACCTCCTGCGTGCAAGGCAGGCGCTCTCCCAGCTGAGCTAAGGCCCCAATACAGGGATAAGAGTATGGAGCGGAAGACGGGATTCGAACCCGCGACCCCGACCTTGGCAAGGTCGTATTCTACCACTGAACTACTTCCGCAAAAAATGGTGAGCCATGCAGGGCTCGAACCTGCGACCCTCTGATTAAAAGTCAGATGCTCTACCAACTGAGCTAATGGCTCAAACCTGGTGGGGGGGGGCGGATTCGAACCGCCGAACCCGAAGGAGCGGATTTACAGTCCGCCGCGTTTAGCCACTTCGCTACCCCCCCGAGGAGTGCCGGCGAAAGGATTCGAACCCTCGACCCTCTGATTACAAGTCAGATGCTCTACCAACTGAGCTACACCGGCATATATATAGGTTTGATGTAATAAATAAAGATGGTGGAGGATGACGGGATCGAACCGCCGACCCCCTGCTTGTAAGGCAGGTGCTCTCCCAGCTGAGCTAATCCTCCATATTGGTGACCCGTACGGGATTCGAACCCGTGTTACCGCCGTGAAAGGGCGGTGTCTTAACCGCTTGACCAACGGGCCTAAATTGGCTCCGCAAGTAGGATTTGAACCTACGACCTACCGGTTAACAGCCGGTTGCTCTACCACTGAGCTATTGCGGAACGATCTTGCCTGG